>CAZGXF010000012.1:7674-39682 GCA_964529575.1 uncultured bacterium | reverse complement strand
CCGCGACGCTAGCGCAGGCCGGCGTGGCGGAGGGCGACGTGCTCGTCTTCCCCGCCGACGCCGACGAGGTCGTGAGGGCGCTGCGCATGGCCTCGCCCAACCACCAGGAGCGCGCGATCGTCCCGGCCGAGGTCGGCGCGGCCATGGGCTTCACGCTCGGCTTCCTGGGCGGCGGGTTCTTCGGCCTGCTGCTGGGCGCGGGCGTGCTGAACATCATGGGCAAGGAGCCCGCCATGGCGGCCGGCCCGTTCTGGTCGGCGGCGATCGGCGCGCTGCTCCTCGGCCTGGCGGGAGCGTTGGGCGGCTACATCTTCAACGCGCCGCTGCCGGCGCTCGACCCCGCGCCCGCCCGCGACCCCGAGCCGCGCCTCATCGTGGTGGCGGTGAGCGTCCCGGCCGAGCGGGCCGCCGACGTCACCGACGCCCTGGCGACCAAGGGGCCGCACCAGGTGGGCGTCTGGCGACGCACTCCGGCGGGCTGGCTGCCTGGCTGAGACGCGGACGGCCCCGGCCTAGAGGCGAGCCGCGAGGACCACCCTGGTCCGGGGTCGCCGTCATCGGGCCTTGCTGCCCGGCCGAGCCGCTTACGGGGAGCTTCCTCTTGCGCCAAGACGGGTCCGGGTATGCCGGGTCGTACGACCCAGGTGTCGTGTCGGATGTCCCACATTCCTGCGGTTCCACATCCATAACACAGAGTTCTCACATCATGCTTGTTAGGGTACTCGCCGGCATGTGCGCGGGTTCACTAACCCGTCGCAGCCGAGCGCAACGACCTCGACGCGGGTGAGTCGAGGGGGAAGGACGGGGAGCGAACTGTAACACCTCGACCGAGTGGCGAAAGCCACTAGCCGCGCGCGACGCTCCCCACCGTGCGCTTTCCGACGAACCGAGCGCGGCATAGGTCATAAGGTCTGCGGTAACAACAGGTTTGAGGAGCCAGTTCTCCTCAGAGGCAACGAAGCTCGATCCCGTAACTGGGCGCCTGGGACGAGCCGAGCCAGTGGCGCAACCGGCTGAAGAGAGCGGCGCTCTTTAGAGCCCCTCTCAAGCGTTCGGAGAGGCGTGCACGTCACGCCGGAGTTCGAGAGGGGCTTCTTGATGCATCACCCCCGTCAGCGCATCGCGCGCACGGGTCCCGCGCAGCCGCGGCTGCGTCGTTCCTTACTCGCAACGTTCATCGCCTTCTTGGCGCTGGTCCTCAGCGCTTGCGGTCCCGACCTAGGCACCGCCGGCATGAGCAGCTCGCAGCTGCGCGCCGCGGAGGCCGAGGCCGCTACGGTCCTCAACGACGCCTTCGAGGTGCGCGAAGACGAGGCGGCCTCGGGCGGCAAGGCGCTCGTGGCGGCCGGCGACTTCCAGACCGCTGCCGCCCCGGCCGAGGACGCCACCGTCGCGTTCAGCGTGCCGGCCGACGGCAGGTACGTGCTCTGGGCGCGCGTGAAGGCGGCGCCCGACCAGGGCGGCGCCCTCTACCTGGGCCTCGACGGCGAGCTCGAACGCATCGAGGTCGCCGGCGCCGAGGGCTACACGTGGACGGCCGTGGACTCCGCCGAGCTGACCGCCGGCGAGCACCTCGTCTCCATCGGCGTCGCCGTGCCGGGGACGAGCCTCGACACGCTGGTCGTCACCAGCAGGCGCGACCTGCGCGCGGAGGACCTGGAGGCGTACGTGATGGAGGGCGTCGCCCCCGCTCCCGCGCCCCGCCAGACGCCTGGCGCCCCGCGCACCGGGCGGCCGGGCGCCGACCCGGTCGAGGTGCCTGTCGAGGGACCCGCCGAGCCTGGCGGGCAGGCCGGCGATGAGCCCGTGGAGCCGCCGAGCGTGGGCCCCGGCGAGGAGCCCGGCGGCAGCCCGAGCGTGGACCGCCCCGCCGCCCCCGTGCCCTCCGGAGCGTTCGACCTGCGCGGCGACCCGGCCTTCGACGTCTCGAAGCTCCCCGCCGAGGCGCAGGTGTGGCACCGCCGCCTGTGGACCTCCATCGACGCCTCGATCTACGACGCCTACGACTGGGCCAAGAGCGACAACCTCTACAAGTACGCTCGCGACCTGCACACGCACGTACAGTTCCTGCTCCACGCCTTCCGCGCCACCGGCGACCTGAAGATCCTCGACGAGATCGACTACATCGTCGAACTGATGCGCGGCAAGCTCAACGACTCGTGGCGCGACGTCAGGCAGGGCTCGGCCTCGCCGGGCAAGGACGGCTACCTGAACTGGGTCTGGCGCGCCAGCGGCGCCGACCAGTACTACGGCAAGGACGACCACCAGCTCGACGAGATCAAGACGCACGCGCTCATCGCCAGCGTCGCCTGGGCGCTCGAGGTCAACCGCGACCTGAAGAGCCCCGGCGGCCGCGACTACGCCGCCCACGCCGACTTCTGGAAGGACTACCTGAAGGACCACTTCGAGGCGAAGTGGCGCGAGCGCATGGGCAAGCCGACCGGCTTCCCCATCATGATCAGGCCGCACACGCACACGTACTACTCGTGGACGAAGTGGCACTACTACATGTCGCTCCTCACCGGCGACCAGGCCTACCTGAAGGAGGCCGAGCGCATGGCCGGCGTGCTCGAACGCGAGGTCGTCGAGGTGAGCACGAGCGGCGGACCCGCCTACGTGTGGACCCGCTCGGTCCTGGGCGAGGGCGGCAAGGAGGACTACCTCCACCCGAACGTCTACGCACGGTACGTCTACCACGACGCCATCGAGTTCTTCTTCGAGGGCTTCGGCTGGTGGGACGAGAGCGCCCTCGCGGCCATGGCCACCACCTTCGCGACCTGGGTGATCGACCCCACCCACGCCCAGGGCAGCCGCGACTGGTTCACCGGCGACATCGGCGGCGACAAGTCGCGCGGCGGCATCAAGACCGACGGCTGGAACCGCATGGACTACTACCGCTACGAGGCCAGTTCCTTCGCCGAGATCGCGGCGTGGGACGGCAGCGGCAAGATCGACGCGATGACCGACAGGGTCCTCGACCAGGTGGGCGACCCCGCCAAGCCGCGCTACCTCGCGCTGCCCACGGCGAAGCTCGTCTCAGCCATGCTCGACTGACCAGACCACACACTCGAGACCAGCCAGCGGGGAGCCCACCAGGCTCCCCGCTCTCGCATCGACGGGCGGCCACGGCGACGCCGGCTCCGCCCCGGGTGTCGCGCCGTCCTCGAGCCGGCGGGGAGGCCGATGTGACCCCGGGTCGCCGCGGGCGCGCGCGTGCCGCCTACACTTGGCCTCTGACCCGGGAGACCATGACGCGACCCACCTTCACCGTCGTCGTACCCACGCACCGTCGGCCGCGGCTGCTGCGCGAGGCCCTGGCCAGCGTGGCCGCCCAGACCTTGGCGCCCGACCAGGTGGTCGTGGTTGACGACGCCGGCGACGACGAGACGCGCGCGGTCGTGGCGGCGTTCCCCGGCTACGAGTACGCGCTCAACGACAGGGCGCGCGGCGGCTCCGGGGCCCGCAACGCCGGCGCCGCGCTGGCCCGCGGCGAGTGGCTGGCCTTCCTGGACGACGACGACCTGTGGCTGCCGCACAAGCTGGCCGCGGTCGCCGCGCTGGTCGCGTCGGCGCCGCCCGACCTGGGGCTCGTGTACAGCGCGTCGGAGCAGTTCGACGGCGAGACGGGCGCCGCGCTGTCACGCTCGCGCCCTACGGCCCGCGGCCGCGTGCTGCAGGAGGTCCTATACCGCAACGCGGTGGGGGGCATGTCGGTGGTGGTCGTGAGACGCGACCTCTTCACGGCGGTGGGCGGCCTCGACGAGTCGTTCCCCTCGCTGCAGGACATGGAGCTGTACGTGCGCCTGGCCGAGCGCGCCGCCTTCGACTTCGTCGACGACGTGCTCGTGCGCTTCCGCGTGGCGGACCACGGGCGCATCACGTTCGACCCCCGCAAGAAGCTGGCCGGCGCGAAGATGTTCGCGGCGAAGTACCGCCACCTGCTGGCCGCCAGCCCCCGCCTCCGCCACCGCGCCGCCTCCCGCACGTTCCTCTTCGCCCTCGCGGCCGGGGACCGTGGCGAGGCGCTGAGGAGCCTGCCGTGGACGGCCGCCGGGCTCGTGGTGGACCCGGCCAACGTGGGCTACGTGCTGCGCGGGGTCGCCAGCCGCGCCAAAGGGTCGCTCGCCGGGCGCACCACCCCGGCGGCGACGAGCCCGTGATCACCTTCCTGGGCGACGTCTTCCCGGCGCGGCCGGTCGCGCTCGCCGCCGACCTGCCGGGGACGCTGGTCCTGAACCTCGAGGCTCCCCTGACCGACAGCCGCGACGCCTACCCGGGGAAGATCAACCTGCGCGGCAGCGCCGACGCCTTCGCCGCCACGTTCGCCGGGCGCGAGGTCGTGGCCACCCTGGCGAACAACCACTGCATGGACTTCCGTGAGGCCGGCCTGCACGACACGATCGCCGCGCTCGACGCGCTGGGCGTCCCCCACTGCGGGGCCGGTACGGCCGCCGACGGCTGGCGCAACCCCGCGGTCGTGACGGTGCGGGGGACGCGGGTGGCCGTGCTCGCCTACGCCGACCCGAGCTGCACGCCGGTCTACGCCGAGGGCGACCGCCCCGGCGCCGCGCCGCTGGTGCTGGAGGCCGCCGTGGCGGACATCGCGGCCGCGCGCGCCGCCGGCGCCGACCGCGTGGTGGTGGCCGCTCACTGGGGCGAGGAGCAGGTGGACCTGCCCACCTCGCGCTGCGTGGCGCTGGCCAGGGCGCTGGTGGACGCCGGCGCCGACGCGGTGGTGGGCCACCACGCCCACTGCATCCAGTCCTACGAGACCTACCGGGGCAAGCCGGTCATGTACGGCCTGGGCAACTGCGTCTTCCCCGCCCACGACAGCCCGTCCTACTACGACGCCGCCGGGCGGCCCACGCGCGTGCAGCGCACCCGCCCGTCGCCGCGCAACCGCCGGTCGCTGGCGCTGGTGTGGGACCCGGCCACGGGAGAGCACGAGGTCAGGGCGCTCTACTTCGACGGTTCCCGGCTGGTGCCCGGGCGCTTCCCGCACCGCCGCTACCGGCTGCGCTTCGAGGACCCCGAGCGGCACGACGCCGCCTACGCGGTCGCGTACCGACGCGGCAAGGTCCGGCACGCGCTGGAGAGCTTCGCGGCGCAGCCGAAGCTCCCCCGGCTCGCGCACCTGCGGAACGTCTCGCGGCTGCTGCGCACGTCGCTGAAGCCATGAGGCCGCTCCGCGCCGCCGAGGCGCTCAGGCCGCTGCGGGCGGCGGTGTGGCGGCGGCGCCTGCGGGCCACCGGAGCGATCGACCGCCTGGCCGAGGCCGAGGCGTGGCTCGGCGCCTCGACGGCCGAGGTGGAGCGCGAGCAGGCCCGTCGCCTGGAGGCCCTGCTCCGGCACGCCTGGGCGAAGGTCCCCTTCTACCGCGAGCCCCTCGCCGCCGCCGGCGTGGTGGTGCCGGGCCCGAGCGGCGAGCCGGAGGTGCGCCTCGAGCGCTTCACCACGCTGCCGCCCCTCTCGAAGACGGACCTCCGCGAGCGCTTCGCGGACCTCGCGGCCGAGGACAGCGCGGCCCGCGGCGCCTACGCCACGGCCACGGGCGGCTCCACCGGCGAGCCGGTGCGCTTCCTGCACGACCGCGAGATGCACGCCTGGAAGATCGCGAACAAGGCGCTCTTCGACTCCTGGACGGGCTACCGTCCCGGCGAGCCCTTCGCCCTGCTGTGGGGCGCGGTCGGCGACCTCGCCGACTCCTCTCTGCGCTCCCGCGCCGGGCAGTGGCTGCGCGACGAGCTGAGGCTCGAGGCCTACCAGCTCACCCCGGCGGTGATGGACGACTACGTCGCGCGGCTCAACGCGTTCCGCCCGCGCCTCCTGCTCGCCTACGCCCAGAGCGCCTACCAGCTCGCGCGCCACGCCGAGTCGCGCGGCCTCGAGGTGCTGCCCGTGCCGGCGGTGATGACGTCGGCGACGAACCTGGAGCCGGAGATGCGGTCTACCATCGAGCGCGTGTTCGGCGCCCGGGTCTACGACCGCTACGGCTCGCGCGAGGTGGGGGACGTCGCCTGCGAGAACGGCGACGGGCTCGGGCTGGTCGTCAACCCGCTGACGCACCTGGTGGAGGCGGTGGACGACCGCGACCGCCCGGTGCCGCCCGGCGAGCACGGGGAGCTGCTGGTCACCACGCTGACGAACCTGTCCATGCCGCTGGTCCGCTACCGCATCGGCGACGCGGGCGTCCTCGGCCCCGCCGGGGCGGGCGGTGTGCCGTGGCCGCGCCTCACGGCCGTGCTCGGCAGGGTCACCGACGTCTTCCACACCGCCGACGGGCGCCAGGTCTACGGCGGCTACTTCACCCGCCAGTTCTACGACCGCGACTGGGTCGCGCAGTTCCAGGTCGTCCAGGAGGACTACGACAGGGTGCGCGTGAGGCTCGTGCCGCGGCCGGGCACGGACGAGGCGGTCATCGCGGCCGAGAAGCGGGCGCTCGCCGACACGTTCAGGCGGGCCCTGGGCGACGGCTGCGTCGTGGAGTTCGAGGTCGTCGACGACATCCCGGCCAGCCCGACGGGCAAGCGCCGCTACACCGTGTCGCACGTGGGGCCGCCGGCATGACGACCGAGCAGAGGGCCGCGCTGCTGCGCCCCTACGCGGCGCCGTCGGGGGCGCTGCTCACGACGCGCCTGCTGGGCGCCTTCGTGGCCGTGTACGTGGCGTGGACGATGGTGCTGGGCAACGTGCCGGGCCTGTCGCGTGTGCCGCACGCGGCCGTGCTGGTCGCCTTCGCCCTGCTGCTCGTGCGCAGCACGCAGACGCCGCTACGCCTGCGCCTCGACGCGGCGCTGCCCGTGGCCGCCCTCTTCGTGGCCTACTCGTGCGCCAGCGTGCTCTGGTCGTTCGACCAGAGCGCCGCCCTCGTCTCGGCGGTGGGGTTGGCGTTCGACTTCTTCGGCGCCGTCGTCGTGTGGGCGGCGCTGCAGAACGGCGTCACGCTGCGCCTCGTGGCGCTGTCGTCGGCCGCGGCGGCGACGCTGCAGGGCGCCATCGCCCTCTACCAGTACGCGACGCTGGGCCAGACCCGCGCCGAGGGCCTCACCGGCAACGCCAACTCGCTGGCCATCCAGCTCTCCATGGCGGCCTTCCTTCTCCTCCTCACCATGCCGCGCAACCGTTGGGCCGGCCTGCTGGCGGCGGCCCTCATCGTCGTGGCCACGCTCACCACCGGCACGCGCAAGCTCGTCTTCGTCTGGTTCGCCTACTTCCTGGTGCTGGCGCGCGACCTCGTGCCGGCGTTCCGGCGCCCCTCGATAGGCACCGCCTTCGCCCTGCTCGTCGCGCCGCTGGCCGTCTGGGCGTCGCTCACCTACGGCGGCTCGCTGGCCGAGCCGTTCGCCGAGGTCGCGTTCGTGGAGCGCCTCGAGATGACGCTCGAGGGTCGGGAGACGGCCAAGCGCAGCGCGCTCATCGACGACGGGCTCGAGGTCTTCAGGCGCGAGCCGGTGTTCGGGCACGGCCTCGACCAGTACCGCCACGTGGGCTCGTTCACCACCTACACGCACAACAACTACGTCGAGCTGCTGGCGAACCTGGGCGTCGTGGGGGTCGTCCTCTACTACGCGCTCTTCGCGTTCCTCGGCTACCGCGCGGTGGCGGGCGTCATCGCCGGCAGGCGCTCGGCCTGGGTCGTGCTGGCGATCCTGGTCCTCTACCTGCTCATGGACCTGGCGCGCGTCTCGTACACGGGCCGCATCACCTGGCTCTACCTCCTCGTCATCGCGTTCGTGACCTCGGGGGGTGGCGAGGAGCGCAGCGGGGCCGATGCCGTCTGAGGTGCGCGCGCGGACGCGCCTGACCGTCTTCCTCGCCGACCTGGGCGGGGGCGGCGCGGAGCGGATGATGGTCGTCATCGCCAACGGGATGGCGGCCCGCGGCATGGACGTGGACCTCGTGCTCGCCCGTGCGAGCGGTCCCTACCTCCCCGAGGTCGCCGGCGACGTCAGGGTGGTGGACCTGGGCGTCGGCTCGGTGAGCCGCGCAGCGCTGCCGTTGGCGCGCTACCTGCGGCGCGAGCGACCCGACGTCATGCTCACGACGCTCCCGCACACCAGCTTCGTGGCGGTGACGGCGCGCGCCATGTCCATGACGCGCGTGCCGACCGTGGTGAGGGAGGCGAACACGCCGCGCGAGAGCTACCCGGGCTGGGTGGACCGCCGGACGCGCCTGGCGCACCGGCTGGCGCCGCTCACCTACCGCGCCGCCGACGGCGTGATCGCCGTGTCCGACGGCGTGAGGGACGCGCTCGTGTCGGTGCTGGGCGTGCCGGCGCCCAAGGTCGCCACCCTCTACAACCCGGTGGTCGACCCGTCGCTGCCCGCGCTCGCGGCCGAGGACCCTTGCCACCCCTGGCTCGCGCCGGGCCGACCTCCGGTGGTGCTGGGCGTGGGCAGCCTCACGCCGCGCAAGGACTTCGCCACGCTGCTGCGCGCCTTCGCCCTGCTGCCGCGGCCCGACGCCCGGCTGGTGGTCCTGGGCGAGGGGCCGGAGCGACCCGCGCTCGAGGCGCTGGCGGCCGAGCTCGGGTTGGAAGGCCGCGTCGACATGCCGGGCTTCGTGCGCAACCCCTTCGCGTTCATGTCGCGCGCGGCGGTCTACGTGCTCTCGTCCACGCTCGAGGGCCTGCCCGGCGCGCTGGTGCAGGCGCTGGCCTGCGGCTGCCCCGCCGTGGCCACCGACTGCCCCAGCGGCCCGCGCGAGGTGCTGCGGGGCGGCGAGCTCGGCCCCCTGGTGCCCGTGGGCGACGCCGAAACCATGGCCGCGGCTATCGACGCCGTGCTAGCCGACCCGCCGCCCCGCGAGACGCTCGTGGAGTCCGTGGCGCGCTACGGCTCGGGCGCGGTGCTCGACGCCACCCACGCCTACCTGTCTGACGTGGCCCGGACCCGCTAGTCGCCGCCCGCGGCGAGGGCCTCCTCGCCCAGCGCCGCCCACAGGAGCAGGCCGCTGGGTACGAAGACGCTCTTCTCGCGCTCGCCCCGGTGGTCGTGCACGGCCACGGAGACCTCGGCGACCTCGCCGCTGTCGTCCCACGCCGCCAGCAGCGCGAAGGCGCTGATGTTGTAGACGCCGGTCGAGATGCGGCTCCAGTCGCGCTCGCCGGAGGCCTCTATGCCGGCGCGCGACCTGCCGCCGCCGACGTCGCGGCCGTAGCCGTTCCCCTCGCCGTCGAGGATGAACTCGCTGAGGGTGCGCGCGAGCTTGACCATCACCTCGTCGTCGGACCACGGCTCCACGCCCTCGAAGTGCAGGTCCACGACCGTGGCCACGACGTGCCGGAAGTAGATCGAGGGCAACAGGTACTCCAGGCTGCCGCCCATCGAGAGCACGCTGCGGGGCGTCACCAGGGCCGGGCCGCTGGGCGTCTCCGCCTCCCTGAAGTTCTCGTAGCTGACGCGGCTCAGCCGGCGCGCCTCCTCGGCGTAGGCCTCCTCGCCGGTGAGCAGGTGCATGTAGTGGTGGTAGCGCGCGAACTCGACGGTCTCGTGCAGGTGCGGCCGCTCGAGGAACGGGAACCGCGGCCAGGGCACGTCGTTGCGTTCGCGCCACTTGGCCTCGAAGTGGTCGCGCAGGTACTCGGTCCAGAACGCCGCCCGTTCGGCGTAGTCCACGCCGTTGGGGCTCTGCAGGTCGGCGTTCGCCGCGTAGGCGTAGGCGAGCTGCGCGATCATCGAGTGCGTGCGCATCTCGTCGATCTCGTGCACGTCGCGGCCGCGGTGCTCGTCGCTGTTGTCCTGGTCCCACACCCAGTTCAGGTAGCCGTCGGCGGCCCCGTCGTCGCGGCTGGCCCGGCCCTGCCAAGCGTCGTCGAG
This sequence comes from uncultured bacterium, assembly GCA_964529575.1. GTDB lineage: Bacteria > Deinococcota > Deinococci > Deinococcales > Trueperaceae > DASRWD01. The sequence goes on along the minus strand of CAZGXF010000012.1, from coordinate 29,864 downwards.
CTGCGCGCGCATGTGCTGGCCCAGCCTGTCGATCTCGTCGAGCAGCGCCAGGTCGCCGGTGACCCGGAACGCCGTGAAGAGCGCCACCAGGTGGTTGTTCACCTCGCGCGAGTAGGTGTAGAGGTCGGCGCGCTGGGCGCGGCGGGTGAAGTAGGCGGCGCGGTCGGGGTCGCTGACCACGTCCCAGAGCGTCTCGTACCAGCACAGCACGTCCGCGGGCAGGTCGGCAGGGTCGAACGACGGGTCGCCCCTCAGGTCCAGGTCGGGGCTGAAGCCGCCGCCTGACGGCACGTCGCCCTCGAGGTCGCAGCCGGCGCGCGTGACCCGCGCCGCCGCCAACGCCTCGCGGGGGTAGGGCTCCTCCCGCGGGGGTTCGTCGAGGACGGGCTTGGCGGCACGGGCCACACCGGGCGGAGCGCAGGCGCTGGCGACGACGACGAGGAACGCGACGGCCGCGAGCAGCCGCCAGGTCATGGCCTTGGGCATGGCGCGAGTATAGGCAGCGTGCGTCGTCGCCCCGGTAAGCGGCTCCCGAAGCGGCTTCAACCCTCCGCTCATCGCGCTCATGGGCCCGCACATGAGAGTGCGTCAAGGAAGGGACCCACACGTGGAGACAGCGACCACCTCACGCCACGCCCAGGCGCCGGCGACGGACGCTCCGGTCAAGGAGCGCATCGCCGTCGTGGGCCAGGGCTACGTCGGCCTGCCCGTCACCCTGGCCCTCGCACGCGCCTTCCCCGGCACGGTCGGCTTCGACGTAGACCGTGCCAAGGTCGCGCGGCTCGCCGCCCGCGAGGACGCGACCGGGGAGACCTCTCCCGAGGACCTCGCTTCGGCCCCGGTGCGCTTCACCGCCGACGAGGCCGACCTCAAGGGCGCCACGTTCTTCGTGGTGGCCGTGCCCACGCCCATCACCGCCGACCGGCGGCCGGACCTCTCGTTCCTGCGCGCCGCCTCCGAGACGGTCGGGCGGGCCCTCTCGCCGGGGGCCGTGGTCGTCTACGAGTCGACCGTCTACCCGGGCGTCACCGAGGAGGAGTGCGGGCCGGTGCTGGAGCGCGTCTCGGGGCTGCGCCGCGGCGTGGACTTCAAGCTCGGCTACTCGCCCGAGCGCATCAACCCCGGCGACAAGGAGCACACGCTCGACAAGGTGGTGAAGGTCGTGGCCGGCGAGGACGAGGCCACCCTGGAGCGCGTCGCCGCCGTCTACGAGCGCATCGTGCCGGCAGGCGTCCACCGCGCGAAGAGCATCAAGGTGGCCGAGGCCGCGAAGGTCATCGAGAACACGCAGCGCGACCTGAACATCGCCCTGATGAACGAGCTGGCCATGATCTTCGACCGGCTGGGGATCGACACCGTCGACGTGCTGGAGGCGGCGGGCACGAAGTGGAACTTCCTACCGTTCCGCCCCGGCCTCGTGGGCGGCCACTGCATCGGCGTGGACCCGTACTACCTCACGGCCAAGGCCGAGGAGGTCGGCTACGCCCCCCACGTGATCCTGGCCGGGCGCCGCATCAACGACGGCATGGGCGCGTTCGTGGCGCAGAAGGCCGTGCGCATGCTGGCCGCGGGCGACAAGCCGCTGAAGGAGAACCGCGTGGGCGTGCTGGGCCTGACGTTCAAGGAGAACGTGCCCGACCTGCGCAACAGCCGCGTGCCCGACATCGTGGCGGAGCTGGCGTCGTACGGGATCCGCGCGCTGGTCCACGACCCTCTGGCCAGCGCCGAGGAGGCCAGGCAGGAGTACGGCATCGAGCTGCAGCCGCTCTCCGCGCTCACCGACCTCGACGCCCTCGTCCTCGCCGTGCCCCACCGGGAGCTGCTGACCGTCGCCGCGCAGCCGGCCCGCCTCCTGCGGCCGGGCGGGGCGCTCCTCGACGTCAAGGCCGCCTTGCGCGGTCTCGACCTCGGCGACGTGCTGTACTGGAGCCTATGAGCGAGCGCGGTCACGAGGGCGCGACCGGCGCCCGGACCGTGATGGTCACGGGGGCCGCGGGGTTCATCGGCTACCACCTCGCCGAGCGCCTGCTGGAGCGCGGCGACGTCGTGGTGGGCGTGGACAACCTCAACGACTACTACGACGTCAGGCTGAAGGAGGCGCGGCTCGAGCGCCTCGGGCGCCACCCGTCGTTCGCGTTCCACCGCGTGGACCTGGCCGACGAGGACGCCCTCATGGCCGTCTTCGCCGCCAGCCGGCCCGCCGTGGTCGTGAACCTCGCGGCGCAGGCCGGCGTGAGGTACTCGCTGCAGAACCCCAAGGCCTACGTGAACAGCAACCTCGTGGGGTTCGCCAACGTCCTCGAGGGCTGCCGCCACCACGGCGTCGAGCACCTGGTGTACGCGTCCACGTCGTCCGTCTACGGCGCGAACACGAAGGTGCCGTTCTCGGTGCACGACAACGTCGACCACCCCCTCAGCCTCTACGCGGCCAGCAAGAAGGCGAACGAGCTGATGGCGCACACGTACGCCCACCTCTACCGCCTGCCCTGCACCGGCCTGCGCTTCTTCACGGTCTACGGGCCCTGGGGTCGGCCGGACATGGCCCTCTTCCTGTTCACGAAGGCGATCCTCGAGGGCAGGCCAATCGACGTCTTCAACCACGGCCGCATGAGCCGCGACTTCACCTACGTCGACGACATCGTCGAGGGCGTCGTCCGCGTCGTGGACGGCCGGCCCGCGCCCGACCCCGACTGGAGCGGCGACCACCCCGACCCGGGCACCAGCAACGCCCCCTACCGCGTCTACAACATCGGCAACTCCGCGCCGGTGGAGCTGCCGCGCCTCATCGAGGTCCTCGAGCGCGAGCTGGGGCGCGAGGCGAAGAAGAACTACCTGCCCATGCAGCCCGGCGACGTGCCGGCCACGTTCGCCGACGTCTCCGACCTGGAGCGCGACTTCGGCTTCCGCCCCTCCACGCCGCTAGAGGAGGGAGTCAGGCGCTTCGTGCGCTGGTACCAGGAGTTCTACGGCGTCGTGCCCGCTACGGGCGACTGATGGTCGTCAGGACCGCTGACGGCCGGCTGGCCGTCGACACCGCGCACGTCGTCGAGGTCTCCGCTCCGGCGCGCTCCCGCGTCCTGCTGGCCGGCGACCTGGCCACGCCGGGCCACGGCCGGCCGACGCTGCTCGAGCGCCTGGCGGGGCGGCTGCGGCGCTCCGGCGACGTCGTCATGACCACGTCGTCCCGCCCCGGCCGAGCGTGGCGCATCGCCGACATGCTCATCACCGCCTGGGGCGCGCGCTCGCACGTGGACGTCGCCGTCGTGGAGGTGCACGGCGAGCGCGGGATCCGGCGCGCCGAGGTGCTGACGGGCATGCTCGCCCGTGCGGGCGTGCCGGTGATCCACCTGCTGCGCGGCGGGGAGCTGGCGACCCTGGCCGCGCACGAGCCGGGCAGGCTCAAGCGCCTCCTCGCCGCCGGCGCCGCCTCGGTGGCGCTCACCGGCCACCTCTACGAGGCGCTGGCGCACCTGGGCGGCGTCACCGAGGTGATCGCCGACCCCGTGGAGGCGGGGGCTTACCCGTTCCGGCCGCGCCGGTTCGTGGCGCCGCGCGTCCTGTGGGTGTGCGGCGACGGTCCCCTCGGCGACCCCGTCGAGGCCGCGGCGGCGCTGCGCTCCCTGTGCGACTCGCACGCCGGCGCCGAGGTCACGCTCGTGGCCCCGCCCCGCTCCTCCGCCGCGGTCGGCGGCGCCCGCGAGGCCGCGCGCCGGCACGGCGTGGAGGGCAGCCTGCACCTCGCCGAGCCGCTGCGGCCGCCCTCCACCGGCGAGCTGCTGGCCACGCACGACGTGATCGTGAACGCCGTCGACGTCGACGACGCGCCGATCGGCCTGGCCGAGGCGATGGCCGCCGGGCTCTGCGTGGTGAGCGTCGACTGGGGAGGGGCCGGCTACCTGGTCGCCGACGGCGTCGACGGCCTGCTCGTGCCGCCCCGCGACCCCGCGGGGGTGGCGGGCGCCGTCGCCCGGCTCCTCGCCGACCCCGACCTGGCCGAGGGACTCTCCCGCGCCGCCCGCAGCAAGGCCGAGTCGCTCGATTGGTCGCGGGCGCTGCCGCGCTGGCGCGGACTGCTCGCTAGGGTCGTGACCCGAGGGGACGACGCCTGATGAACCTGAAGTCGCTGCTCATGCCCGTGTACCGGCGCGCGCCAGCGCGGCTGCGCGAGCTGGCCGGCTCCGTCTACGGGCGCTACCTCTCCTCCTGGCGCTACGGTCCCGAGACCGAGGAGCTGGTCGCCGCGGCGCACGCCAGGGAGGCCTGGAGCGCCGAGCGGTGGCGCGCCTACGCCCAGGAGCGGCTCGCCGAGCACCTCAGGGAGGCCGCCGAGCGCGTGCCCTACTACCGCGAGATGTGGCGCCGCCGCCGCGCCGCCGGCGACGACGCGCCGGTGGAGGACGTGCGCAACTGGCCGGTGCTCACGAAGGCCGAGGTGCGGAGCGACCCCCAGGCGTTCGTGCGCGACGACGTGAAGCCCTCCTCGCTGTTCCGGCTCGAGACGAGCGGCACCACCGGGACCCCCGTGACCACCTTCCGTGACCGCGCCGCCATGCGGCTCTGGTACGCCTTCACCGAGGCGCGCTGGCGCCGCTGGTACGGCGTGACCCGCCACGACGCCTGGGCGATGCTGGGCGGCCAGGAGGTCGTGCCCGTCGACCAGGAGGAGCCGCCCTTCTGGGTGTGGAACTCCGCCGCCAGCCAGCTCTACATGTCGAACCTGCACGTGAAGCGTGCGAACGCACCGGCCTACCTCGAGGCGATGCTCCATCATGCCGTCGTGCACGCCTACGCCTACTCCTCCTCGATCGCGGAGCTGGCCCGCTACGCGGTGGAGGACGGCCTGGAGGCGCCGCGCCTGAAGGTGGTCGTCACGAACGCCGAGCCGCTCCTGCCCTGGCAGCGCGAGATCATCTCCCGGGCGTTCGGCTGCCCGGCCCGCGAGAGCTACGGGATGTCGGAGGCCGTGGCGGGCGCCAGCGAGTGCGAGCACGGCGTGCTGCACGTCTGGCCGGACGCCGGGCACGTGGAGGTGCTCCGCGACGACGCCGACGAGCCCGCCGAGGCGGGCGTGGTCGGGCGCCTGGTCTGCACCGGCCTGGTGAACCGGGTCATGCCGCTCGTCCGCTACGAGGTGGGCGACCGCGGCGCCGTGGACGCCGGCGCGGGCCGCTGCGCCTGCGGGCGCGACATGCCCCGCCTCGTCGCGCTGGAGGGGCGCACCACCGACAACCTCGTGACCGCCGACGGCCGGCGCGTCTTCTGGGTGAACCCCGTCTTCTACGGCCTGCCGGTGCACGAGGCGCAGGTGGTGCAAGAGGAGCTCCGGCGCCTGGTCGTGAACCTCGTGCCCGCCGAGGGCTTCGGCGAGGAGCACGAGAGGGCGATCGCCGAGGGCCTCAGACGGCGCCTGGGCGACGTCGCCGTGGAGGTGAGGCGCCTGGAGTCCGTGCCGCGCGGGCCGAGCGGGAAGTTCAAGGCCGTCGTGAGCCGCGTCGCCGACGCGGACCGAGGGGAGGGGTCGCCGTGGAGCGCCGCGTGACCGTGGTGATGCCCGTCCGCAACGAGGCCGCCTACATCGAGGGGGCCATCAGGTCCGTCGTGCGTGCCGGACAGGGCCTGGAGGCCCTGGAGGTCCTGGTGGTCGACGGCATGAGCGACGACGGCACGCGCGAGCTGGTGACCCGCCTCATGGCGGAGGTGCCGGGCCTCATGCTCCTCGACAACCCCGAGGGCACTGTCCCGTACGCGATGAACAGGGGCGTGAGAGCCGCCAGCCACGACGTCGTCGTGCGCGTGGACGGCCACGCCGAGGTGTACCCGGGTTTCCTGGAGGAGTGCCTCGCGGCGCTCGAGGCCCACCCCGAGTGCGCCTGCGTGGGCGGGCCCATCGAGAACGTGAACCTGGGGCCGGTCGCCGAGGCCATCTCGCTGGCCATGGGCTCGCCGTTCGGCGTCGGCAACGCCCGCTTCCGCACCGGCGGCGAGGACGGCTACGTCGACACCCTGGCGTTCGGCGCCTACAGGAAGGCCGACCTGCTGCGCGTCGGGCTGTTCGACGAGGAGCTCACGCGCAACCAGGACGACGAGCTCAACTTCCGGCTCCTCAAGGCCGGCCGCAAGATCTGGTTCACGAACCGCATCAGGTCGCGCTACTTCGTGCGGGGCAGCTACGCCAAGCTGTGGCGGCAGTACTTCCAGTACGGCTATTGGAAGGTCTACGTCAACCGCAAGCACGGCACCGTCACGAACCTGCGGCAGCTCGCGCCGCCGGCGTTCGTCCTCTGGCTGGCCCTGACGCTCGTGGCCGGCCTCTTCTGGGCGCCGGCGCGCTGGGCGCTGCTCGCGACCCTCGTCGCCTACGCCGCCGCGGCGCTGGCCGCCGCCCTCGCCCGCACGCGCTCGCCCGCCGCCCTGCTGAGGGTGACGGCGGCGTTCGCCGTGCTGCACGTCGCCTACGGGCTCGGCTACCTCGCCGGGCTGCGCGACTTCCTGATGCTCGGACGTCGGCCGTCGGCTCGCAGCGCCGAGCTGAGCCGCTAGAGGAGGCCCATGCCACGCGACACGTTCCTGCCGTTCTCGCCCCCGTCGATAGGGGCGGAGGAGATCGAGGAGGTCGCGGCCGCCCTGCGGTCCGACTGGATCACGACCGGCCCGCGCACGAAGGAGTTCGAGCGCGCCTTCGGCGCGTACGTGGGCGCCCCCGGCGGCACGTCGCTGATGCTGAACTCGTGCACCGCCGGCCTGCACGTCGCGCTCGTCGCGCTGGGCGTGGGCCCCGGCGACGAGGTCATCGTGCCCACGCTCACCTTCGCGGCCACCGCCAACGTCGTCGAGCACGTGGGGGCGAGGCCGGTGCTCGTGGACGTGCTGCCCGACACGCTCTGCATCGACCCGGCCGCCGTCGAGGCGGCGGTCACGCCGCGCACCAAGGCCGTGATCCCGGTGCACTACGCCGGCCAGGCGGCCGACCTGGACGCGATCTTCGCCGTCGCCGAGCGGCACGGCCTGCACGTGGTCGAGGACGCCGCCCACGCCGTGCCGACCACGTACCGCGGCCGCTTGGTGGGCAGCCGCGAGAACCTGGCCTCGTTCTCCTTCTACGCGACGAAGAACCTCACGACCGCCGAGGGCGGAGCTCTCACCGGCAGCCCCGAGCTGCTCGAGAAGGCGCGGGTCATCGGCCTGCACGGCATGTCGGCCGACGGCTGGAAGCGCTTCGACAAGTCCGGGTCCTGGCAGTACGACGTCGTGATGCCGGGCTTCAAGTACAACATGACCGACCTGCAGGCCGCCCTGGGCCTGCGTCAGCTCGAGCGGCTGGGGTCGTTCCACCAGCGCCGGCGCGAGGTCGCGCGCCTCTACGACGAGGCGTTCGGCCAGGACGAGCGGTTCCAGACCCCCGTGGAGGCCGACTACGGCGAGAGCTCGTGGCACCTCTACGTGCTGCGCCTGAACCGCCTGCCCGGCCTCGACCGCGACGCGTTCGTCGAGGAGCTGAAGAGCCGGAACATCGGCTTCAGCGTCCACTACCGGCCGCTGCACATGATGAGCTACTACCGCGACAAGTACGGTTACGACCCGGACGCGTTCCCGGTCGCCAAGGACGCCTTCGAGCGGATGCTGTCGCTGCCCCTGCACCCCCGCCTCACCGACGAGGACGTCGAGGACGTGATCCGCGAGGTCAGGGACGTGGCTACCGCGCAGCAGGAGGGCGCCTCGCGGTGGCTGGCGGTACCCTGACCTCGACCGGCTCCGACGCCTACGGGTACCTGAAGCGCGCCTTCGACGTGCTGCTCTCGGGGGCGGCGCTGCTGGTCCTGTCGCCGCTCCTCGCCGCCGTGGCGGTGGCGGTGCCGCTGGCCAGCCCCGGGCCGGCCCTCTACCGGGCGCGGCGCGTGGGCCTGAACGGCGCGCCGTTCACCATGTACAAGTTCCGGACCATGCACGTGGGCGGCGCCGGCGCGCCCATAACGGCCGGTGACGACCCGCGCGTCTTCCCCCTGGGCAAGCTCCTGCGCCGCCTGAAGGTGGACGAGCTGCCGCAGCTGGTGAACGTGCTCAAGGGGGACATGTCGATCGTGGGCCCGCGGCCGGAGGACCCCGACATCGTCGCTCGGCACTACTCCCCCGCCCACATGGAGACGCTCGCGGTCAGGCCCGGCCTCACGAGCCCCGGCAGCGTCTACTACTACGCCGTGGGCGAGGAGACCCTGCGCCACGGCGACGCCGTGGACGCCTACGTGGAGCGCCTCCTGCCGGTGAAGCTCGCCCTCGACCTCGTCTACGTGCGGGAGGCGTCGCTCGCCTACGACCTCGCCCTCGTGGTGCGTACCGCCGCGGTGATCGCGGCCCGGGCCGCGGGCCGGCGGCGCTTCCCCGACCCGCCCGAGCTCGCCCGCGCGCGGCAGGTGTACGGCTTCCTGTGACCACGGTCAGCCAACGGGAGCGGGGGCAGGGCGAAGCGCCGCCGGCGGCCGACGCCGGGCGGCCCCTGGACGTCGTCGTGGTGACGACGATGTTCCCCACCCCCGCCGAGACGTTCGCCTCGGCGCGGGTCAGGTCGCTGCTCGAGGCCGGCCACCGCGTGCGCGTGGCCTCGTTCAAGGCGCCCGCCGACGGCTGGGAGCGGCTCGTCGCCGAGCGCGGCCTGGAGCGGGCCGAGCTGCTACCCAACTCTCCGAGCGCGGCGGTGTCGGGCCTGGCCGCCGCGGTGTCGCGGCCCGCGCTCCTGGGCCGGGCGCTCGCCTGGCTCGCGCGCACGTGCGCCGGGCAGCCCTCGCACCTGACGAGGGCGCTCGCCGCGCTGCCGTTCGCCTTCCGACTCCTGGCGCTGCTCGAGCGGGACGCGCCCGACGTCGTCCACCTGGAGTGGGGCCACTACCCGGCCGTCGTCGTCCCGCTGGTCCGCTGGCGCGGCCTGCCCTGCGCGGTGTCGCTGAGCCTCGTGGCCTACGACATCTACCGGGGCTTCCCCGGCACGCGCACGGCCGCGCACCTGGCCGACGTCGTGCGCACCCAGGCGCAGGGCAACGTGGCCGACATCGTGACCGTCACGGGCCTCCCGCGCGAGAGGATCGAGCTGGTGGCCGACGGCGTGGACGTGGCGCGCATCAGGGAGCTCGCCGCGACCACCGCGCGGGTGCCGGGGCGCGTGGCCGTGGCCGCGCGGCTGGTGCCGGAGAAGGGCGTCGACGACGCCCTCAGGGCCTTCGCCCACGCGCGGCGCGCCTGCCCCCACGCGACGCTGCACGTGCTGGGCACCGGTCCCGCCGAGGCCTCCCTCCGCCGCCTGGCGGCGGAGCTGGGCGTCGCCGACGCGGTGGCGTTCCTCGGGCACGTGCCGCACGACCAGGTGTTGAGCGAGCTGGCCGCGGCCGAGGCGCTCCTCCACCTCTCGCACATGGAGAGGCTGCCGAACGCCGTGAAGGAGGCGATGGCGTGCGGGTGCGTGGTGGTGACGACCAGGACCGTGGGCATCGAGGAGCTGGTGCGGGACGGCCAGACCGGGTACCTGGTCGACGTGCGCGACCATGCGGCCGCGGGCGCGGCTCTGGAGATGGCGCTGACGCGGCCCCAGGAGCACGCGCGCATGCGCGCCGCCGCCGCGGCGCTGGTGGCCGAGACGATGGACCACGCCGCCTCGGTGCGGAAGCTCGTGGGCCTGTGGCGACGGGCGCTGGCGGCCCGCGGCCAAGGTCAGGCCAAGGCCGCCGGCCGCGGCTCTCATGACGCCGTCACGGGAAGTACCTAGTCGTGGGCCTATCATGCGGCCGCACATGACCAGACGAGAGCCGAAGCTGCCGCCCGTGGCGGGGACCGCACACGAGTCGAAGGGGGTCGGGGAGGCCGTCGGGAAGCTCTACGCGCTGATGGACGCGCGCGAGCGCCGGCGCTTCTTCCTCCTCCTGCCGGCCGTCACCGCCATGGCGCTGCTGCAGGTCGTCGGCATCGCCTCGGTCCTGCCGTTCCTCGCCATCGTCACCGACCCCACCGTCATCGAGACGAACGCGGTCCTGGCCTGGGCTTACGAGGCGCTCGGGTTCACGAGCCTGAACTCGTTCCTCGTCTTCGCCGGCCTGGGCGCGCTCGTCCTGCTCATCGTGGGCAACGGCTTCACGGCGTTCGTCGAGTGGCTGCTCCTGCGCTACTCGTGGAGCCTCAACCACGCGCTCTCGGTGAAGCTGCTGCGCGAGTACCTGGCCAAGCCGTACGTCTTCTTCCTCGACCGCAACACGGCCGGGCTGGCGACCAACATCCTCTCGGAGGTGAAGCAGGCCGTGCGCGGGTTCGTGCTGGCCGCGCTGCAGCTGATCACCCGCGGCATCGTCACGCTCTTCATCCTCGGCCTGCTCGTGGCGCTCTACCCCATGCTCGCCCTGATGACGTTCGGGTTCCTCGGCGTCGCCTACGGCGTGACGTTCCTGATCGTCCGCCGCGGCATGGCCGAGTCGGGCCGCCTGCGCTCGCAGGCCGACAGGGCGCGGTTCCAGGCCGCCTCGGAGGCCCTCTCCGGGATCAAGGACATCCGCATCCTCGGCCGCGAGGAGCCGTTCCTCCGCAGGTTCGAGCGCCACTCGCGCGTCTACGAGAAGCAGATGGCGCGACAGCAGGTCATCTCGGCGATCCCCCGGTACGCCTTCGAGACGATCGCCTTCGGCGGCATGCTGATCATCGTCCTCGTCCTGCTGCTGCGCGGCTCCGGCGTCCAGGAGATCGTGCCCACCCTGGGCGTCTTCGCCTTCGCCACGATGCGGCTGCTGCCGGCGCTGCAGAGCCTGTTCGCCTCGCTCACGGCGCTGCGGTTCAGCACGCCGTCGGTCGACGTGCTGTACCGCGACCTCGAGGCCCTGGGGCGCCACCCCGCGCCCACCAAGCCGGTACGGCCGCTGCCGTTCCGCGAGTCGATCGAGCTGCGCGGCGTGAGGTTCTCCTACCCCGGCGCGCCCAAGCCGGTGCTCGACGGCTTCGACCTGCGCATCGCCGCCAACACCACGGTCGGGCTGGTGGGCGCCACGGGCTCGGGCAAGACGACGACCGTGGACATCCTGCTGGGCCTGCTCGTCCCCGAGGAGGGGGCCCTGCTCGTCGACGGCGTGCCCGTCACCGACGAGAACCGGCGCGCCTGGCAGGCGAACCTCGGCTACGTGCCGCAGCAGATCTACCTGGCCGACGACACGATCGCGGCGAACATCGCCTTCGGCGTCAGGCACCAGGAGATCGACATGGCCGCGGTCGAGCGCGCGGCGCGTCTCGCGAACGTCCACGACTTCATCGCCACCGAGCTGCCCGACGGCTACCGCACGATGGTCGGCGAGCGCGGCGTGCGGCTCTCCGGCGGACAGCGGCAGCGCCTCGGCATCGCGCGCGCCCTGTACCACGACCCGAAGGTGCTGGTCTTCGACGAGGCCACGAGCGCCCTCGACAACGTCACCGAGGAGAGCATCTTCCGGGCCGTCAGCGAGCTGGGCAAGAGCAAGACGATCGTGATGATCGCGCACCGCATGTCCACCGTGCGGGGCTGCGACGTGATCTACGTCCTCGACCACGGGAACGTGGAGGCGCAGGGGACGTACGACGAGCTGCTCGTGAAGAGCCCGGTGTTCCGGGCGATGGTCTCCGCCGGCGCGCCCGCCGAACCGGAACGTGAGCGCGCAGCAGCTTCATGAGCCGGCCCCGAGGTCCTCATCACGCGGCTCACACGAGGCTGGAAGACGATGGGACGACCCGGAGGCAGGCGTTGTGTGACCGTGCTACGTCTACCACTTCACGTCGACGGATCGCCGGCTCCACAGCGGTGGGCGCCCGATGCACGAGGTCGGATCGAGTGATCCCATGATGGCAGGGCCGTCCTCCGGCACCCCGGTCCGCAGCCGACGCGCGCGCCGCCTCTCGCGCCTCACGACGGTCAGGCTCGTCGTGGACACGCTCGTCGCCACCGCCGGCACGTTCATCGCCTTCCTGTTGCGCCTCGAGAGCCTGCCCGAGGCCCGGCCGTTCCTCATCGCCCTGGCCGTCTCGCTGGCGCTGAAGGTCATCGCCTACTTCGCGGTGAACCTCCACCGCCGCTCCTGGAGCAACGTGACGTTCAGGGACCTCGGGGGCCTCGCCCTCCTGGGCGCGTTCGTCGTCGTCGCCGGGACGTCGCTGCTGGTGCTGGGCGGCGTGGCCGCCGGCATCCCGCGCTCGCTAGCCGCTCTCGACGGCACGGTGACGTTCCTGCTGATGGCCGCCGTGCGCGCGGCCGCCCGCTACAGGCACGAGCAGCACCAGGCCACCGTGGTGGGCCCCGACTTCCGCAAGCGCGTGCTGGTGGTGGGGGCCGGCGAGGCCGGCGCCCTGGTGGTGCGCGAGCTGCTGCGCCACCCGGAGACGGGCATGAAGCCGGTGGCGTTCCTCGACGACGACCCTTCCAAGGTCGGCCAGCGCGTGGCGAGCGTGCCCGTGCTGGGCCGCGTGGCCGACGCCGCCAGGGTGATCCGCGAGCGCGAGATCGACGAGGTGCTCATCGCGATCCCGTCGCACGGCGGCGGCGAGGTGCGCAACGTCATCGAGCAGGTCAGGCGCGCGCGCCCGAACCTGACCTACAAGATCATCCCCGGCATGTACGAGGTGCTGGCCGGCAAGGTCGACCTGAGGCGCATCCGCGAGGTCGACATCGAGGACCTGTTGGGCCGGCCGCCGGTGCACCTGGACGTGGGCAGCATCCTCGGCTACCTGCGCGGCAAGCGCGTGATGATCACCGGCGCCGGCGGCTCGATCGGCTCCGAGCTCGTGCGGCAGATCTGCCGCTTCGAGCCGGCGGAGCTGATCCTGTTCGGCCACGGCGAGAACAGCATCTACACGCTCGAGCGCGAGCTGGACCGCGACTGGCCCGAGGTGCGCTACCACGGCGTCATCGGCGCCATCCAGAACGGCGCGCGCCTCGACTACGTCTTCGACCGCTACCGCCCCGAGGTCGTCTTCCACGCCGCGGCGCACAAGCACGTGCCGCTCATGGAGGAGAACCCCGAGGAGGCGATCTTCAACAACGTCATCGGCAGCCGCAACCTCGTCCAGATGGCGCTGAAGTACGGCGTCTCGCACTTCGTGAACATCTCGACCGACAAGGCCGTGAACCCGACCTCGGTGATGGGCGCCACCAAGCGCCTCGTCGAGTACCTGGTGCAGGACGCCGCCAAGCGGGCCGGGCCCGACCAGCGCTTCGTGTCGGTGCGCTTCGGGAACGTGCTGGGCAGCCGCGGCAGCGTGATCCCCATCTTCAAGGCGCAGATCGCCGCCGGCGGGCCGGTGACCATCACGCACCCCGACATGGTCCGCTACTTCATGACGATCCCCGAGGCCGCGCAGCTCGTCCTGCAGGCGTCAGGGCACGGCAAGAACGGCGAGGTGTACATTCTCGACATGGGGGAGCCGGTGAAGATCCTCGACCTGGCCCGCGACCTCATCAGGCTCTCCGGCCTGCGGCCCGAGGTCGACATCCCCATCCGCTTCACGGGCATGCGGCCGGGCGAGCGCCTCGTCGAGGAGCTCATGACTGAGAAGGAGGAGCGGTCGCAGACGAAGCACGAGAAGATCTTCGTCGCGCGCGCCGAGCCCATGGACCCCCAGACCCTCCACGGCGCCGTGGAGGCGCTGCAGGAAGCGGCGCTGCGCGGCGACCACCAGCGCATCAGGGCGCTGCTCGAGGCCTACCTCGAGGGCTGCAGCTTCAAGGGCGCCCAGACGTCGGTCCTGCAGGCGCCCGGCATGGCCTCGGCCGCGGCCGGGTGAGGACGGGTGGCAGCTAGCACCGCGCACCCCTGGCCCGAGCTGATCCTCCCCTGGCCGGCGCTGCGGCGCTTCTTCGTGACCGTGGCGGCGTGGTCGCTCCTGCTCGGGGTCCCCGCCGCCTACCTCGCCTACCAGGTGAGCCGGCGCGGCGCGACCGTCTACCTGGCCGAGGCGACCCTTCTCGCCCCGCTGCGCACCGTCCAGCTCGCCACCGGGGACTCGCCCCCGGTGGCGCCGCCGCTCACGCCGAGGGCCTACCAGGCGGCGCTGCGCAGCGGCGCGCTGATCGAGGACGCCTGGGCGCGCCTCACGGGCACGCCCGCCGCCGAGGCCGACCCGGCGGAGCTGAGCGCCCTGCGGGACGGCCTTTCCCTGCGCTGGGACGAGAGCACGCGCTCGCTCACGCTGGTCGTGGGCGCCAGGGGACCCGACGACGACACCGCGATGGCCCGGGCGAACGCCGTCGCCGACGCTCTGGTGGCCTGGGACGACGCGCGCGCGCGAGCCTCGGCGCTGCAGGTCACGAGCGCGCTGGAGACGCAGGTGGCGACGCTCGACGAGCAGCTCGAGGCGCTGCGCGCCTCGGGCAGCCGGGCGAACCTGCCGCAGATCGCCGCCGTGTCGCTGCTGAGCGTGCGCGTGCGCGAGTCGATCGCGCTGGCGCGCTCGCAGGCGGTGGTGGCGCGCGGCAACCTCGAGTTCCTGCAGCCGGCGACCAGGGCCACGCAGGTGGCGCCCAGCCCGCTGGTGGACGCCGCGACCGTGCTCGTGCTCACGGCGATGGCCGTGCTGGCCGCCGCCCTGGTGAGGGCGGGGCTCGACAGGCGGGTGCACGCCGCCCCCGGCCTGGCCGACGTGACGGGCGTTCCGGTCCTCGCCGACCTGACGAGGAACCCGGTCCACGGCCGCCGCGGCTACGGCGAGCTGCACTTCCTGAAGGCGCACCTCGACCGCACGGTGCGGGCTGGCGGCGAGGTGCTCGTGGCGGGCCTGAGCGACGGCGCCGCGGTGCAGCTCGTGGCCTCCTCGCTCGACAGGCTCTACGCCGAGGCCGGCATGCAGCCGGCCGTGAGGGTGGGCGCCGCGCTGCTCGGCTCGGGCGAGGCCCTGGAGCGCGCCGCGCGCGCCGACGCCGTCGTGCTGGTGGCCGAGCCGCGCGCCGTGGACCGCGTCGAGCTGCGCCAGGTCATGGCCTGGCTGGGGCGCGTGCGCGCCAACGTGGTCGGCTTGGTGGCCGCACGGTCCGGCGGTCGGGTCCGCCGGGCGGCCGGGGAGGCGGCGTGAGGACGCTGGCGACGGGTAGCCTCGCGGGGGACGCATGAGGGTCCTCGTCACGGGCGGCGCCGGCTTCATCGGCTCGCACCTCGTCGAGCGCCTGCTGGCGGGCGGCCACGAGGTGCGTGTCCTCGACGACCTCTCCTCGGGCCGCAACCAACGGCTCCTCGAGGGCCTGGGCGTAGCGCTGACGGTGGGCGACGTCGCCGACCCCGAGGCCGTGGCCCGGGCCGTGGAGGGGTGCGACGCCGTGTGCCACCTGGCCGCGGTGGCCTCGGTGGCGGCTTCGGTGGAGCGGCCGCTCGAGACCCTGCGGGCGAACCTCGTCGGCACCGTCACCGTGCTCGAGGGGGCCGTCGCGGCAGGGGTCGGGCGGGTCGTCTACGCCAGCTCGGCGGCCGTGTACGGCCAGACGCAGGAGCTGCCGCTGCGCGAGGAGGTGAAGCCCATGCCGCTCTCGCCCTACGCCGCCGACAAGCTGGCCGGCGAGCACTACCTGGGCCACTACCACCGCACGGGCCTGCTGCGCGGCCACGCCTTCCGCTTCTTCAACGTCTACGGGCCGCGGCAGGACCCCCGGAGCCCGTACTCCGGGGTCATAAGCGTGTTCACGGACCGCGCCGCCGCCGGCCAGCCGCTGGTCCTGCACGGCGACGGGCTGCAGACGCGCGACTTCGTCTACGTGGCCGACGTCGTGGACGTGCTGGCCCGCGCCGCCGAGGGCGAGGGGGACGACGGCGACGACCTGCCCGTCACGAACGTGGGGCGCGGGGTCAGCGTCAGCGTGCGGGAGCTGGCCGAGGCCGTCGGCGCGGCCCTCGGCCGGCGGGCGACCGTCGAGTTCGGCCCGGCGCGGACGGGCGACGTGCGCCACTCGCGGGCCGACGTCACGCTGCTGGCGCGCCGTTTCGGCGCCGTGCCCGCCACGCCCCTCGAGGAAGGACTACGGGCGACGCTGGGCCAGGCCGCCGCGGCTCAGTAGCTGACGCCGGTGTTGGACCAGCCGCAGCCGTTCCACCGGAACGTGGCCGACGCCTCGCCGGAGGCCGAGTGCCGCTTGCCCGTGGCGATCTCGGTGACGCTGCCCGAGTACGAGACCGCCACCGTGGCCCTGTCGCCGTCGACGCTCGTGCTCTTCACCGTGTAGTCGTACGACAGGTCGGTGTAGACGCTGCCGTAAGTGGCGCGCGCGCTGAGGATCCACTCCTGCACGACCCTGTCGACGGCGTCGGAGAGGGCGCCCTGGTCCGGCTCGCCGGGCGCCGCGCACGTGGGCGCCCGCGCCGCCGCCTCGGCGGCCTCGGCGCTCCGTCCCGCGCTCGTCTCGACCGGGAACGCGTAGCTGACGCCGGCGGCGAGGTGGGGGGCCCAGGAGCGCCGGTCGAGCAGCGGCACGTTGGCGACGCCGCCCTCGATGTCGAAGCGCAGGTTCAGGCCCAGCGGCACGTGGGCGCCGACCGCGGCGTGGTAGCTGATGTCGCTGCCGTAGAAGCCGGCGCCCACGCCCACGAACACGGGGAGCGGCACCGGCACCGGCGGGTAGCCGCGCACCTGTAGGCCTACGTAGGGACCGGCGGGCGTCCAGCTGGCCTTGGCCTGGAAGCCGAAGTGGCCGGACTGCAGCGAGAGCGTGGGCGCGATCGTCTGGTAGCTCGGGAAGCCGGCGGAGAGGCCTACGGCCGCGAGCGCGGGGGTGGTGTCCTGGTCCGCCTCCGGGGCGTCCGCGGGCGCCTGGGCCACCGCGGTCGCGACCAGGAGCGCTACGAGAAGTGCGGCCAGGGATCGGGTCGAACTCACCCGCGAAGGTTACCAACTACCCATCTGAGCCAAAGGAGCAGATGCTAACCTTCGCCCTTGGAGCGCGGCCATGACCGCGCGGGCGTCCTGGGGGCCTCTACGGCGTGGGCGCTGGGTGGAGCGAAGTGGACCAACAACCGGAACCGACACTACGTGACCTGTTCGTGCTGCTGCGGCGCGGCCTGCCGTTCGCGTTGGCCGTGGCCGTGGGAGCTGCGGCGCTCACGTACGCGCTGAGCGCCCGCCTGCCGCCCGACTACCAGGCGTCGGCGACGCTCCTCGCCAGCCGGCCCAACAGCTCCTTGCAGGGCTCGTTCGGCGTCTCGCTGGTGACGGCGCCCGTCATCGACGTCAGCGCCTACCAGGCGGCGGCCACGAGCTCGCCCGTGCTGGCCGAGGCGTTGCGCTCCCTGGGTACCGAGGACCCCAGCACCGCCGACCTGGCGGCGTTCCGGCGCCAGGTGGACGTGCGCGTGGAGAACGCCCAGCAGTCGAGCCTCATCCACATCTCCGTGCGCGGCGAGGACCGCGGACGAGCCGCCGCCGGCGCCAACGCGCTCACCCAGGCGCTGCTGCGCTGGGACGAGGAGCGGGCGACGCAGAACCTGAGGAACGTCGTCGAGACGCTGGAGAGCCAGCTGCAGGCCATCAACGAGGAGATCGCCATGGTGGCGGCCGCGGGCGAGTCAGCTCCCGACCAGCTCGAGGGCCTGCGCACGCTGCGCGCCGAGCGGGCGAACCAGCTCAACGCCGCCCGCGCCCTCCTCACCTCGGCGGTCGGCCTGCTCGAGGTGCTCGAGCCCGCCGTCCCGCCGCTCGAGCCGGTGGCGCCGCGCCCGGTGCGCAACGCCGCGCTGGCGTTCGTGCTGGGCACGTTCCTCGTCTACGGCCTCGTCCTGCTGCGCGACGCCTTGGACACGCGCTTCCGCGGCGGCGAGGACCTGGTGCGGTCCACGAACCTGCCCCTGCTGGCCGAGTTCCCTCGCATGGCCCCGGGCACGCGCCTGCTGCCGCGCGAGGCCTCCAGCTACCTGCGCACGAACCTCACCTTCGCGACCAGCGCGTCGCACCCTAAGGTCCTCCTCGTCACCAGCGCCGGCGCCGCCCAGGGCAAGACCTCGGTGGCGTGCAGCCTGGCCGAGAGCTTCGCGCGCAACGACTACCGCACGCTGGTCGTGGACGCCGACCTGCGCAAGCCCATGGTCGCCCAGGTCTTCGGCGTCGAGCCTGGCGCCGCGCGCCTGGGCGGGCGCACGTTGTCGGTGCGGCAGCTCCTCGAGGACCCGACCCTGGAGGGCGGCCCCGCGACCGTGCGGCTCGGCGGCGGCACCCTCGACGTGCTGCCCCAGTTCGGCTCGGCGCCGTCGCCCACCGAGCTCCTGTCGCGCGGCTTCGCCACCATGCTGAACCGGTTCAAGGACGACTACGACGTCATCGTCGTCGACACGCCGCCGATGCTGCCCGTGGCGGACACGCTGACGATGGCCCCCCACACCACGGGCGTCGTGCTGGCGGTCAGCCTGCCCGACACCGACAGGCGCTCGGTGGGCGCGGCCATCGACCTCCTCGAGCGCATAGGCGTCAGGATGCTGGGTCTGGTGGCCACGAACATCGAGAAGACCACCGGCCGCGCCGGCGAGTACGGCTACGGCTACGGGTACGGCTACGGCGACGACGAGGGCTCCTCGGGCACGGCGGGTGGCGGTAGGCGCTCGCCTCGCCGCGGCGCCGCGCCGTCGCGAGACGCCGCCCTCTCGGCCGCAGTGAACGTCGGCGGGCCCGCGCCGTGGTGGACCAGGGTCCTGTCGAACGGGGCGCGGACGCGGACGCGCCGGTAGCCGCGGCGGGGCGCCTCCTGGCGAGGGCTTGCCTCGCGCTGGGCGCCGTGCTGCTCCTGTTGGCGGGTTGCGCCCCTGCCGGCCGCGCGGCGCGCGAGGCCGACCCAGTGGCCGTGGCGATGCTCGAGCTCGTGAACGCCGCCCGCGCCGAGCCGCGCACCTGCGGCGACACGCGCTTCCCGCCCGCCCGCCCGCTGCGCCTGGAGGCGCGCCTCTCGGCGGCGGCGCAGGCGCACAGCGACGACATGCGCCGCATGGGCGCGATGACCCACGTGGGCTCCGACGGCTCCAGCGTCGTACAGCGCGCCGAGCGGCAGGGCTACCCCTGGTCGCGGCTGGCCGAGAACGTCGCCTGGGGCTACGAGGACGTGGGCGAGGTCGTGGCCGGCTGGCTGGCCAGCCCCGGCCACTGCCGCAACATCATGGGGGCCGACTACGTCGAGCTGGGAGTGGGCGTGGCGGGCACGTTCTGGACGCAGGTCTTCGGCGCGCAGCGCTAGCTGGCTCCGGAGGCGCGCCGACGTCCAGTGGTGAGCCGGCGCTTCGTCGTGGGCCGGCGCCGCGTCGTGAGCCGGCGCTCGCGGCGGCTAACGGCCGCCTCTCGCGACCACGAACCTGAGCCTGTCGCCGGTCCTGAGCTGGGCGAGCCGTGGCAGGTCGTCCGGGTGCACGAGGGCCGGCTTGGCGTAGCCGCCGAGCGTGCCGCGGTCGGCGAGGAGGACGATCGGCCGGCCGGCCGGCGGCACCTGCACCGCGCCGATCGGCACGCCCTCCGACCTCACCTCCCCGCCCGGCACGGGGCCGCCCGCCAGCCGCAGGCCCACGCGGTCGGCGGCCTCCACCTCGAACTCCCCGGACAGCAGCGCCTGCCAGGCGTCGGGCTCGTGCTGTGGGCCAGGCAGCAGCCTCACGCGGGCCACCCGCCCGAACGGCCCCTCACCCCACCCCCGGGCGCCGTGCGGCTCGAACCGCCGGCCGGCGATCGCCACGGCGGGCCGGGCGCGCCCCAGCACGTCGCCGGCGCGCAGCGGGCGCCCCACGAGCCCCCTGAGGTCGACGCTGACGCTGCCCAGGAACGGGCGCGCCTCGAAGCCGCCGGCCACCGCCAGGTACGAGCGGGCGCCCACGCCGGTGGGCACGAAGCGCAGTTCGCCGCCCGCCGCGACGACGAAGCCCTGGTGACTGGGCGCGGCGGCCCCGTCGACCCGCGGCGCCAGCGCCGGCCCCGTGACCGCCACGAGGCAGCCGGCCAGGGCCCTCAGGGCCGGACCGGTCATCGTCATCTCCAGCACCGGCGCCCACGGGTCGTTGCCGACGAGCAGGTTCGCGAGCCGCGCGGCGGGGGCGTCGAGCGGCCCACCGCGCGCCAGCCCAAAGCGACCCGCCCGGCGCCGGCCACGGTCGACGACGAGGTCGAGCAGGCCGGACGCGACGACCTCGAAGACCGGCAGGGCCGGGTCGCCGGGCAGGAGCTCGAGGGGCTCGGGGTCGGGAGGCGGCGCGGCTCGCCGGCCCGGCGGCGCCGGCACGAACCGCACCCTGTCGCCGACGGCCAGGAGGAACGGCTCCTCGCGGTGCGGGTCGTAGACGGCCGTGAGCGTCCGACCGACCAGGTTCCAGCCGCCGGGGCTGGCCACCGGGTAGACGCCCGACTGGGACATGGCTATCCCCACCGAGTGGGCCGGCACCCGGCGGCGCGGTTCGGGGCGGCGGGGCGCGGCGAGGGCGGGCGGCAGGCCGGCGAGGTAGGGGAAGCCGGGCGAGAAGCCGACGGCGCGGACCTCGTACTCGGCCGAGGCGTGCAGGGCGGCGGCGGCCTCCGCGGGAAGGCCGGCGCGAGCGGCGACCTCCGCCAGGTCGGGCCCGTGCTCGCCGCCGTAGGCGACGGGCACCTCCACCAGGCGACCTAGCGCGTCGCCGGCCGCCCCGGCCGCCTCGGCGGCGCGGAGCAGGTCGTCGCCGCTCACCGTCTCCGGCAGGTGCTCGACCAGCGTGGAGTCGTAGGCGGGCAGGACGTCGAGCACCCCGGGCAGCTCGAGCAGGGCGTCCACGGCCGCGGGTGAGACGAGGTGCTCGCCGCGCAGGTAGGTCCAGGCGGCGCGCTCGCGCGACTGCCGCAGGCTGCTCAGAAGGGTCGCACCGCCACGCCGGCCGCTTGCAGGGCAGACCTCACGGCGGCGGCGACCGCCGGGGCGTTCGGGCCGTCGCCGTGGACGCACAAGGTGTCGGCGGTGACCACGACCTCGCCGCGGTCGAGGGCCTCCACCGGCGTCCCGGTGGCGAACGCCACGGCGCGCGCGGCCACGGCGTCAGGGTCCGAGACGACGGCGCCGTCCATCGAGCGCGGGGCCAGCTCCCCGCTGGAGAGGTAGGCCCTGTCCGGGAACGCCTCGGTGACGACCCGAACGCCCACCTTCTCGGCGGCGGCCCTGGCCATGTCGCCCCCGGGCCCGGCGAGCAGCACGAGCGGCAGCTCGGGGTCGAACGCCGCTACGGCGCGCGCCACCGCGTCGACCAGGCGCTCGTTGCCGTGCATGTCGTTGTAGAGGGCCCCGTGGGCCTTGACGTGGCTGAGCCTGGCGCCCGCCACGCGCACGAGGGCGTCGAGGGCGCCGAGCTGGTAGAGGACGTCGGCGAAGAGCTCGTCGGTGGAGAGGCTCATGTGCCGTCGGCCGAACCCGACCAGGTCCCGGTAGCCGGGGTGCGCCCCCAGCGCCAACCCAGCCGCCTGCGCCGCGGCGATCGAACGGCGCAGCCCCGCCGGGTCGCCGGCGTGGAAACCGCACGCCAGGTGGACCGAGGAGAGGTGGGGGAAGAGCGCGGCCTCGTCGACGACCGAGTACCGGCCGAACGACTCGCCCGCGTCGGCGGCGAGGTCGACAGCTGGCTGGCCCCTGACCATGCCGGATGGTAGCAGCGTGCCAGTGACCACGTGTCACGGACCCGCGGGCGTCTCCACCCGCGGGTCCGTGGCGTCCTGGCTATCCGTGGCGGGGACCCGGCGTCAGGGTGGGCCCCGCCTCAGGAGGTCAGGCCCGGCCGAAGCCCATGTCGCGGCCGCGGGCGTCCAGGAACTCGTCGAGGTGGCGCTGGGCCTCCTCGCGGCTGTAGCCGTAGCGCTCCTGGATACGGCCGACGAGCTGGTCGTAGTTGCCTTCGGCCATCGTCAGGTCGTCGTCCGTGAGCTTGCCCCACTGCTCCTTGATGTTGCCCTTGAGCTGCTTCCAGTTGCCCTGCAGAACGTCCCTGTTCATGGTGAGCTCCTTCCGTGGTAGCCCGACCGTGGCGCGCCCTACGCGCGCCCGCGCCCTCTAGGGGCGCTACCTATGCGGTCACGTCCTCAACCTAGGCGAGCGCCGTGTTAAGCGCGTGGCAGCCGGATGTGTCTCCTCACGAGTAGCGGGCGGGCGCGGCGCCCCGCCGGCGCCGCCGCCCGCGCGGGCGGGGGCGGCCCCCCGACCGACCACCCCCGCGATGGGGCTGATGGCGCTGGGTGCCCCCAAGGCGCCC
>CAZGXF010000012.1:0-7664 GCA_964529575.1 uncultured bacterium | reverse complement strand
TGCGGCCCCGCCATCACCCTCGGCGTGCGCGGTTTTCCGGGGGTGGCCGCCGTTGGTGTCCCCCCCCGCGTGGGGGGGGGGGGGGGCGCCGGGCCCCCGCCTCGGACCTGTTGGCCGTGGGGCTACGCCCTACGGAACAGCCTCGCTATGGCGATGATGACGATGGCTCCCACGATGGCGACCAGCAGGCTGGGCAGGTTGAACCCGGTCACCCCCTGGGCGCCGAACTGGTTGAAGAGCCAGCCGCCGAGGAACGCCCCGACGATGCCGAGGACGATGTCGACGAGCACGCCCTGCCCGCGGGTGCCCATGATCACGCTGGCGATCCAGCCCGCGAGCGCTCCGAGGATGATCCACAGCAGGATGTTCACGCGCTTCCTCCCGTTCGATCGCCGCTGGAACGCGGCCTTACTGCGAAGCGACCCGTCGCCTGCTCCTGCCAGTACCCGACGAGCGCGGGTCACGTGCTCTGCCGGTGAGACATGTATAGGGGCAGCGCGGGTCTCGGTCAGTGCCGCGGGGCACACGGGCAGTGACGTCGGTCACGGACCGCCGGGGATCACGTCCTGGGCGGAAGCAGCACGACCCGCAGGTCGTTGAGGTTGTGGCCCGTCGGCCCCGTCACGAGCTGGTCGCCCAGCGCGGCGAAGAAGCCGGCGGAGTCGTTCTCGCGCAGCATCGCTTGCGGGTCGAGGCCCAGCGCCGACGCGCGCTCCAGCGTGTCGGGCGTGACGAAGGCGCCCGCCGCCTCGCTGACGCCGTCCACCCCGTCCGAGCCGGCGGAGAGGGCCCACACGTTGGCGCCTGGCGCGCGTCGCGCCAGCGCCAGGGCGAAGGCGAGGGCGAACTCCTGGTTCCTCCCGCCGCGGCCCGCGCCCCGCACGGTCACCGTGGCCTCGCCGCCGCTCAGCAGCGCCACCGGCCGCGACCGCTCCAGGCGCTTGAGGCGCCAGGCCACGTAGGGAGGGTCGGCGGCCAGCAGCGGCAGGACCGGCCTGGCGTCCTCGCCGTTCAGCACCGCCGCGATCAGGTGCGCGTGGCGCTCGGCCAGCTCGCGGGCCTCGCCGCTCAGGTCGGGATGGAGCTCGACGGCCTGCACGTCGAGGTGCCGTTCCAGGTAGGAGGCGGCCTCGGCCATCAGCGTCCGCGAGGTCCCCACCACCGTGGCGGCCGCCCTGGCGTCGGCGGGAGACCCTGGCTTCACGGTCTCGGGCAGCTCCCCGCTGGCACCGCGGCGGAAGCACTCGGCCGCCGGCCGCGTGACCTCGTCCGGGTAGCGCTTGAGGACGGCGAGGGCGTCGGCGAACGTGGTGGGGTCGGCGACCCCCGGGCCGGAGGCGATGTCCCAGGGCGCGTCGCCGGGCACGTCCGAGAGCAGCAGCGACAGCACGCGGGCCTTCGTGGCGGCCAGCAGGCCGCCGCCCTTGACGCGCGAGAGGTGCCGCCTGACCGTGTTCAGCTCGCCGATGTCGGCGCCGGCGCGCTGCAGGTGGACGGTGAGCCGGCGCTTGGTCTCCAGGTCAACCCAGTACGGCGCGCTCCAGAGCGCGCTGCCCCCGCCCGAGACGAGCAGCAGGACGAGGTCGTCGCGGGTCAGGCCCCGCACCGCCGCGAGCGCCCTGCCCGCGGCGGCCACGCTCCTCTCGTCGGGGAGCGGGTGCGAGCCGGGCAGCAGCTCGCCGCCGGGGCTCGTCGAGCCGTGGTCCCGCCCGTCGACGCCCGGAGGTAGCGCCGGCTCGGGAGCGCCTGCGGGCGAGCTTTCCGGGCGCGGCCCGGCGGCGGAGGCTGGGGGCGTCGCCAACCACGGCACGCCGGGGAACCGCGCCAGGGCTGCTTCCAGCATGGGCAGCGCCGCCTTGCCCGCGGCGAGGACCAGGGCCGGGCGCTCCTCGGGCAGCGCGCGCTGCGTCAGCTCGCGCGGGTCGGCCCCGGCGAGCGCCCGCCTGAACGTCGACTCCAGGATCTCCCGCATCGGCGGTCAGCGCTCGCCGCGCGAGCCCTGCGGCCCGCCCGGTGGGCGCCGGCGGTTCGTGACGTCGTCTTCCAGTGCGGCGACCGCGTCCACGGCCCGACCTCCAGTCCCATGGCCTGCCTTGGGAGCACGGTAACCCCCGGAGCGTGAGACGCGGTGCCGAGCGCGTTCAGTCCCGGTTAGGGAAGGAGCACGGTGGAGCCGGTCGTCCTGCGCGCCTCCAGCGCCCTGTGGGCCTCGGCGGCGTCGGCGAGCGCGTAGCGCTGGTTCACCTTCACCTCCAGCACGCCCCTGGCCACGGCGTCGAAGACCGCGGCGGCAGCGGTGCGCAGCTGCTCGGAGGTGGCCATGTACGTGGCCGTGGTGGGCCGCGTCAGGTAGAGCGAGCCCTTCTCGGCCAGCACGACGAGGCTCGGTACCGACACCGGGCCGGAGGCGTTCCCGTAGGAGACGAGCAGCCCACGCGGACGCAGGCTGTCCAGGGAGCCCTCGAACGTGGCGCGCCCCACGCCGTCGTAGACGACGTCGACGCCGCGTCCGCCGGTGACGTCGCGGACCCTCCGGGCGAAGTCCTCGGTCGAGTAGTCGATGACGTGGTCGGCACCGAGGGCCCTCGCCTGCTCCAGCTTCTCCGGCGAGCCGGCCGTGCCTATGACCGTGGCGCCGAGATGCTTGGCCCACGGGACGAGCAACGACCCCACGCCCCCGGCGGCGGCGTGCACCAGCACGGTCTCGCCCGGCTTCAACCGCCACGTCTCGTGGAGCAGGTAGTAGGCCGTCACGCCCTTCAGGGTCACCGCCGCGGCCGTCTCGTAGCTGATCCCGTCCGGGACGGGCACCACCTTCGCCGCCGGGATGTTCCGCTCCTCGGCGTAGGCGCCCACCGGGCTCTGGTAGCTCACGCGGTCGCCGACCTTCACGTCGGTGACGCCCTCGCCCACGGCCACGACGTCGCCGGCCGCCTCGTTGCCCGCGACGAACGGCAGCGGCACCTTGTAGAGGCCGGAGCGCTGGTAGACGTCGATGAAGTTCAGCCCGACGGCGCGGTGCCGGAGGCGCACCTCGCCCGGCCCGGGCGGCGGGAGCTCCCGCTCCTCCAGGCGCAGGACCTCGGGGCCACCGTGCTGGTGGACGAAGACGGCTCTGCTCAACTCATCACCCCATCCTCCGGCCTCGGGGCCGGCGTCGCTCCAGCCGAGGGGCTCCATCGTACCGGGCCCAGCGTTTACCCTTGGCCATGGCGCTTCGCATCGACCTGAACGACGGCAGCAGCATGCCCACGCTGGGGCTGGGTACCTGGCCGATGGACGACGCCGAGGCGGAACGCGTCGTCGCCCTGGCGCTCGAGCTCGGCTACAGGCACGTGGACACGGCGGTCCGCTACGGCAACGAGCGCGGCGTGGGCCGCGCGCTCGCCGCCAGCGGCCTGCCGCGCGACGAGGTCTACGTGACCACGAAGCTCGACGGCGAGCACCAAGGCGCGGGCAAGGCCGTGGACGGCCTGCGCGCCTCGCTGGACAGGCTCGGGCTCGAGCAGGTGGACCTGCTGCTCATCCACTGGCCGCTGCCCGGCCGCGACCTCTACGTGGACACCTGGCGCACGTTCGAGCGCCTGCGCGACGAAGGGCTCACCCGCTCGATAGGCGTGTCGAACTTCAAGCCGGCGCACCTGGACCGCCTGGCGCGCGAGACCGCCACGGTGCCGGCCGTGAACCAGGTCCAGCTCAACCCGTACGTGACGCGCGAGGACCACAGGCGCTACCACGAGGCGCACGGCATCGTGACGGTGTCTTACAGCCCGCTCGGCAAGGGCGGCGAGCTGCTGAGGGACCCCGTGGTCGCGCGCGTCGCGGCGGCGCACGGGCGGACGCCGGCCCAGGTGGTGCTGCGCTGGCACCTGCAGCTGGGCCTGGTGGCGATCCCCAAGTCCTCGCGCGAGGAGCGGCTGCGCGAGAACCTGGACGTCTACTCGTTCGAGCTGACCGCGGAGGAGATGGCGAGCCTCAGCGCCCTCGACAGGGGCGGCGGCGTGGACGCCGACGCGGTCGGCCACTGAGGGGACCCCGCCGGAGGCCGGCTAGCCGGCGGGGTCCGGTCGCGCCGAGGCGGTGCGGGGCTCGCTTCCCGTCGCCGGACCTGCGGGCAGCTCCACGACCACGTGCGGCAGGAACGCCTGCACCAGCGGGCCGATGAGCAGGGCGAACGCCAGCGTGGCCCAGCCCAGGACGCCGCCGAGCAGGAAGCCGACGATGACCACGGCGACCTCGATGCCGGTGCGCACCAGGCGCAGCGAGCGTCCCGTGACGCGCGCCAGACCGGTCATGAGGCCGTCGCGCGGCCCGCGGCCGAGCTGGCTGCCGATGTAGAGCGCCGTGGCGAGGCCGTTCACCACGATGCCGACGGCCACGTAGCCCACCCGCCACGTCATACCGCCCGGCAGCTCCGCGGGGTCGGGCAGGACCATGAGCCAGAGGTCGGTGAACAGGCCGATGAGCACGGCGTTGGCGATCGTGCCCACGCCCGGCGTCTCGCGCAGCGGCACCCACAGGAGCAGCACGGCGAGGCCGGTGAGGACCATCACCGTGCCCAGGGAGAGCGGCACCAGCCGGGTGAGGCCCTGGTGCAGGACGTCCCAGGGCATCGCGCCCAGGTTCGCGACGATCAGGAGCGCTATGGAGAGGCCGAACACGAACAGGCCGAACACGAGCTGCGCGAGGCGTCGCGGCAGCCTGCCGGCCTTGAGCTGTGCCACCGGTCCCAGGTCGCGGAGCTTGAGCACCAGCAGACGGTATCACCAGACACCCAGGGGCCTGTGCTAAGGGTAAGACCTGTTCGCCTATGGCCGACGCCGGATGGAGACTCGACCCAGACCGCTGTTTCTCGCCCGAGCCGAGCGTGCGTGCCCGAGCGCGGGAGCTGCACGCGGCCGTGGAGGGACTGCCGATCGTCTCGCCGCACGGTCACGTGGACCCGCGGCTGCTGGCCGACGAGGGCGCGCGGCTGCCCGACCCGGCGACCCTGTTCGTGACGTCCGACCACTACGTCTTCCGGATGCTTTACGCGCACGGCGTGGCCCACGAGGACCTGGGGCTCGCGCCCGCCGGGGGCGAGGCGGAGCGCGACCCGCGAGCCGTGTGGCGCCGCTTCTGCGAGCGCTTCGACCTCTTCGACGGCACGCCCACGGGCCTGTGGCTGAAGACGACGCTCGTGCACGTGTTCGGCGTGACCGAGCGCCCCTCGGGCAGCAACGCCGACGCCCTCTTCGACCGGCTCGAGGAGGCCCTCTCCTCGCCCGAGTCCTCGCCGCGCGCGCTGCTCAGGCGCTTCGGGGTCGAGCTCCTGGCCACCACCGACCCGGCCGACGCCACGCTCGAGGAGCACCGTGCCGCCCAGGCGGCGGGGCTGCGCGTCGTGCCCACGTTCCGTCCCGACGCGCTGATGCAGCTCGCCGACCCGGCGTGGCGCGACCGGGTGGCACGCCTCTCGGGACTGGTGGGCTTCGAGGTCGACTCGCTGGAGGCGTTCGTGGCCGCCCTGGCGCAGCGTCGGCAGGCCTTCCGCGACGCCGGCGCCACCGCCAGCGACCACGCCACGACGAGCTCAACCCTGGAGGCCATGGACAACGACAGCGCCGCCACGGTCTTCGCCAGGGCCCTGCAGGGCCAGGTCGACGCCGCGGAGGCCGAGCGCTTCCACGCCCACATGCTGTTCGAGATGGCGCGCATGGCCACCGAGGACGGGCTCGTGATGCAGCTCCACGTGGGCAGCCTGCGCAACCACGACATGCGGCTCCTCGACCGCTTCGGCCCCGACATGGGCGCCGACGTCCCGGTGGCGACCGACTTCACGCGGGGCCTCCAGTCGCTCCTCAACGCCTTCGGCGGCGACCTGCGCTTCCGCCTCGTGGTCTACACGCTCGACGAGTCCACGTACTCGCGCGAGCTGGCGCCCCTCGCCGGCCACTACCCGGCCGTGAGGCTGGGCAGCCCCTGGTGGTTCCACGACTCGGTGCACGGCATCGAGCGCTACCTGAGCGGCGTGGTGGAGACCGCGGGCTTCGGCAAGCTCGCCGGCTTCGTCGACGACACCAGGTCGTTGCCCACGCTGTGGGCCAGGCACGACGTCTGGCGCCGCACCACCTGCGACTGGCTCGCCCGGCTGGAGCTGCGGGGGCTCATCGACCCCGAGTCGGCCCTCAGGGCCGCCCGTTGGCTAGCCCACGACGCGGCGGCCGAGGCGTTCAGGCTCGCCGAACGAGCGCCCGACTCGCGTTAGAGCCCGATGTGACGCTTGCTCCGGCCAGCGCATGTGAACTCACTAACATCTGACGGTACGCCCGGTCGACATGCGCTGCCGGCGCGGCGCGGTCACGACGGCGACTCGACCAGCGAACACGATCAGCCTTCGGGAGATGAGTCTCATGCAGGCGCGAACCGTTCTGGAATCCACTTCCCCCCATCGTCGCTTGCCGTTCCGCATCCTGACGTTCCTGGACCTCGCGGGGCTGGCCATGCTCACGGCACTGTTCACCCTCAGGGACCCTCAGCCCGCGGCCGAGTCGCAGTACATCGCCTTGCTCGTGGTCGGCTTGGGCGCGTGGTTGCTGGCGGCCCAGGTCAGGACGCTCAACACCATCCTCAAGAACTCGCGCAACTACGCGCTGCTGGCCCCGGCGGCGGCGGTGCTCGTCGTGACGCTGATGCGCGAGGTGACGGGCGAGTACTTCTCCGCGCCCTCGGCCATCGCGTTCGCCGTCTCCTGGACGGCCTGGATGGTGGCCTGCCGCGTCGCGCGCAGCTACTTCCTCTCCCCCGTCCGCATCCTGACCATCGGCTCGGCCGACGTCCTGGCCGAGCTGGTGTCCGACCCGAACGTCTCCATCAGGGTCGCCAACACCCCGCCCGACAGCTCGAACGGCTTCGACGTCGTGGCGCTCGACCCCGCCGCCAACTACTCGGACGAGTGGCTGCGGTGGCTGCTGCACGCCGACCTGGCGGGCGTGAAGATCATCTCGGCGCCGCTGATCATCGAGACGCTCACCAGGCGCCTGCCGCTCGACGCGCTGCACGGCAAGTGGGCGCACTTCCTGGTGGGCCAGCGCCGCCCCTACGTGGACTGGAAGCGCTTGGCCGACGTGGCCCTCGTGCTGCTGGCCGCCCCCCTGTGGCTGCCCGTCCTGGGCATCGTGCTGCTGGCCGTCTACCTCGACGACGGCGGCCCCGTGCTCTTCTGGCAGCAGCGCGTCGGGCAGTACAAGCGGCCGTTCCGCATGGCGAAGGTGCGGTCGATGCGCGTCGGGGCCGATCACGACGGGCCCACGTTCGCCGGCACCAACGACCCGAGGGTCACCAGGGTGGGCCGCTTCATCAGGCGGTACCGCCTCGACGAGCTGCCGCAGTTCTGGAACGTCCTCAAGGGCGACATGAGCCTCATCGGCCCCCGGCCCGAGCAGCTCTGCTTCTCCGAGGAGTTCGAGCAGCGCTTCCCCCTCTACAGCCTCCGCTACAACCTCCGGCCCGGCATCACCGGCTGGGCGCAGGTGAGGCAGGGCTACACAGCCGACGCCGACGAGACCTTCGGCAAGCTGAGGCACGACCTCTACTACGTGCGGCACGTCTCGCCGCTGCTGGACGCCGAGATCGCGGTCAGGACGCTAGGGGTACTGTTCAGCGGCTTCGGGGCCCGCTGAGCC
>CAZGXF010000011.1:0-41626 GCA_964529575.1 uncultured bacterium | reverse complement strand
GATGGCGCCGCAGCAGCGGCAGCTGCTCCACCGGCAGGTAGAGCTTGCCCTCGCCCGCGTACTGCAGCAGCAGGTAGTCGCGGGTGACGCCCACGACCTGGCGGGGCTCCAGGCCCAGGAACCTGCCGATGCCGTGGTCGGGGTGGATCAGGTAGTCGCCCACCTGGAGCTGGCTGGCGTCGTGGACGGCCTTCCCGGGCAGCCGCTTGAGGCGGCGCCCGCCCTGGTAGCCGTAGAGCAGCTCCTCGGTGAGGACGACCTCCTTGCGCGTCGGGTCGCGGTAGCCGCCCTGCGCCCCCTTGGCGAGCAGCAGTGACACCTGGCCGGGCCGCTCGCCCACCTCGTTGCGCCAGTGCGACTCGTGCTCGTCGAGGACCTTCTCCCGCAGGTAGCGGCCGGTGCGCTCGAAGCGCAGCAGCAGGTGCACCGCGTAGCCGTCGCGCAGCCACATGTGGACGTCCTGCGCGAACGTGGTCAGCTTGCCGCGGTAGTAGCCGAGCGGCTCGAGCGGCGCGCTGGCGCGCTCCAGGTCGAGAGGGTCGCGACCGAAGCTCACGACGTCGCGCCCGGCCAGGTAGCCCCACAGCCAGGCGCTGCCCAGGACGTCGGTGGAGGCGCCGTCGCCGGGTCGCGGCGCGGCGGTCGCTCCGCCCTGCCCGTCGCCCGGCCGCGCGGCGGCCGCGTCGTCGACCGCGCCCGGCATCAGCTCGGGGGCGTCGAGGAACACGGTGCCCGGCAGGTGCTCGAGCAGCCGCGTGGTCCACGACGACCTGTCGTACTCGGCCAGCGACACGGGGGCGAGCACGTGGTCGGGGCGCGCCTCGCCCCGTAGCGTCAGCGCCTCCAGCTCGTCCCCGAAGAACTCGAGGCGCAGCCCGCCTTCGGCGTCGTCCTCGGCCAGGTGCACGGTGACGGTGTCGCCGCGCACGGTGAAGCCCGGGGCGGCGTCGCGCTCGAAGCCGAGCCTGACCAGGGCCTCGAGGAGCTCTTCGCGCGGGTAGTCGCGCCCCACCTCCAGCCGGAGCGCCAGGGCGCGCGGGTCGGGCGGCATGGGGCTCAACGCCCGGTCCAGGCTCACGACCACCTTGTCGTTCAGGGCGTGCCAGTCGGCCGGTCCGGGCTCCACGGTGACGCCTGCGCCGAACGCGGGTGCGTCGACGAAGAGCTCCAGGCGGTCGGACGTCGTGAGCAGGACGGCAGGACCCTGGTGGCGGGCGAACAGGGCCAGCCGCGCCACGCTGGGCAGACCCAGGAGGCGGCCGGTCACGGCCTCGGTGAGGGGCTCTCTAGTCGTCGTCATGCTCCGGGTGGTCCAGGGCGGCGCGGTAGGCGACGTTGCGCGGGGCGCCCAGCGCCGTCAGCGCGCCGCGCAAGAGCCTACCCCTTACGCCGGCCGCGGCGAGTCGTTCGGCCGCCTGCTCGAGCGTGAGGCCGCCCAGGGCGGGCTCTTCCTCCTCGTCCTCGGCGTGCGGCCGCGGACCCACCACCACCACGACCTCACCGCGCGCCGGCTCGGCCGTGAAGCGGGCGGCCAGCTCGCCCAAGGTGCCCCTGACCGTCTCCTCGTGGAGCTTCGAGAGCTCGCGGCTCACGCTCGCCGCCCGCCCGGCGCCGCACGCCGCGGAGAGGTCGCGCAGCGTCTCCGCCAGTCGGTGGGGCGACTCGTAGAGCAGGGAGGTGGCGTGGCTGGCGGCTATGTCGCGCAGCCGCCGCGAGCGCGAGCTGCCCTTGCGCGGCAGGAAGCCTTCGAACGTGAAGCGGGCGGTGGGTAGGCCGGAGGCGACCAGCGCGGGCACGAACGCCGTGGCTCCGGGCAGCACCTCCACCTCCACGCCGGCGTCCAGCGCCAGGCGGACGAGCTCGGCGCCCGGGTCGGAGATGCCCGGCGTGCCGGCGTCGGTCACGTAGGCCACCCAGGCGTGCTCCTCCAGGAGCGCCGGGGCGCGCGAGGGGATCGTGTGGGCGTCGAGCCGCTCCAGCCGCGCGGTGATGCCGTGCTGGTCGAGGAGCACGCGCGAGCGGCGCGTGTCCTCGGCGGCGACGACGTCGGCGCGCCGCAGCACCTCCAGGGCTCGCAGGGTCACGTCCCCGAGGTTGCCGATGGGCGTGGGCACGAGCGTGAGACGGCGGGCCTGGGGCTCGGGGCCTTCAGACATGCGTCCGAGGCTACCGCGCCCGCGTGAGCCGCCGTGCCACGCGGGCGGCGCCGGCCGAGGACCGGGCGCCCCGTCGCCCCGCGCTCAGGGCGCCTCGGCGACGAAGCGCGTCAGGCCGGTGTTCGGGTAGTAGAAGGCGAGGATCTGGCTGAAGTCGTAGCCGGAGCTCGCCAGGGCGCGGGCGCCGTACTGGCTCATGCCCACGCCGTGGCCCCAGCCGTCGCCGGTGACGGTGAGGCCGCCCTGGACCCGGAACGACATCGACTTGAGGCCCCACGAGCGCGCCAGGACCCTGAGCTGGGTGCCGCGCAGCACGCGGGCGCCGCGCGTGCCGGTCACCTCGAGCTCGCTCACGCGCCCCGACTCCGAGAGCCCCAGCACGCGCAGCGAGGTGACCTCGCCGACGTCGAGGCCGGCGGAGGCCAGCGACGCGCCGACGGCGCGGCCGTCGAGCCGCGTCGTCCAGGCGCGGTGCGGGGTGTTGGCCTGGGCGTCGGCGCGCGACAGCAGGTAGGGCGACCAGGTGCCCCACACCTCGGCGCTGGAGGCCACGGTGCCGCCGGAGTCGGCGTGGTAGTAGGTCTTCGCCGTCGAGCCGGCGTAGGTGACGACCACGCCGGCCGTGGCGGCGATCGCCGCGTCGGTGCGGGGGTGCTCGGCCTCGACGCCGCGGTAGACCTGGCAGTCCTCGGTGGCGCAGAGGTCGTAGCGGCCGTAGGGGTCCAGGGACGAGAGCGTGTAGCTGCGGGCGGCGACGGCCTGCGCCTTCAAGGCCTCGAGCGGCCACGACGCCGCCATCTCGGAGGGGACGACGCCGCGCAGGTAGTCCTCGATGCCGACCACGTTCACGACCTCGACCGCGCCGTCCACCGCCGCCAGGCGCACGCCGCCCCGGTAGCGGCGGCCGCCGAAGCCGAACGGCTCGGACTCGGGCTCGAGCGAGAGCGTGCCGCCGACGGCGATGCCGTCGACGTAGAGCGTGTCGCCCACCGCCGTCACCGGCCACTCAAGGCCGGCGCCGGCGCGGAAGCGCCTGCCGCCGTCGACGGTGCCACTATGAGGACCCTCGACCTCCACCACGACGCTGGGCTCGAGGGCCAGCAGCACCCGCACGACGGTGGCGCCGCCGAAGCCTTGTGCCGAGGCCGTGCCGGCCAACACCCAACAGAGGGCCGCCACGGCGAGCAGGAAGGGCCGCACGCGGTGAGGAAGCGTAAGGGGACGGCGCGTGCCAGCGCGCATCACCGCTCGAGTATGCCAGCCCCGGGCGCCCCCGGGCTCGGGGTTATCCCACACGGGGGGCGCGCGCCGTGGCAACATCGCTCCATGTTCGTCCCCGACCTGCTCGCCGGCAAGGTCGTCCTCGTCACCGGGGGCGGCACGGGCCTAGGCCTCTCGATGTCGCGCCGCTTCCTGGAGCTGGGCGCGCGCGTGGTGATCGCGAGCCGCCGCCTCGAGGTGCTCGAGGAGAGCGCGCGGGCGCTCGCCTCCGAGACCGGGGGCGAGGTCCTGCCCCTGCGCCTCGACGTGCGCGACCCCGAGGCCGTGGACGAGGTGCTGGACGAGGCCTACGAGCGCATGGGCGGCGTCGACGTGCTGGTGAACAACGCCGCCGGCAACTTCATCTCCCCCACCGAGCGCCTCTCGCACCGCGCGTTCGACGCCGTCATGGGCATCGTGCTGCACGGGACCGTCTACACGACGCTGGCGCTGGGCAAGCGGTGGATCGCCGCGGGTCGCGGCGGCACCGTGCTCTCGATCGCCTCCACCTACGCCGAGACCGGGTCGGGCTACGTGGTGCCGTCGGCCGTGGCCAAGGCGGGCGTCGTGGCCCTGACGCGCTCGCTGGCGGCCGAGTGGGGGCGGCACGGGATCAGGCTGAACGCCATCGCGCCGGGGCCGTTCCCCACCGAGGGCGCCTGGAGCCGGCTGATGCCCACGCCGGAGATGCAGGAGACGTTCCTGAAGCGCGTGCCGCTCGGCCGTCCGGGCGAGCACCGCGAGCTGGCCGACCTGGCCGCGTACCTCGTGAGCGACGGCTCGGCCTACGTGAACGGGGCCCTCTTCTACATCGACGGGGGCGAGAGCGTGTACAACGCCGGCGAGTTCAACGCGCTCTCGGAGCTGTCCGAGGCCGACTGGGACGAGCTGGCCGCCAGGCGGGCGAAGGGCGGCTGAGCCTCCGCTACAGGTCGGGCCCGCCCGGCATGGTCAGGCGGAACAGGCCGGTGGCGTCCTGGTAGGCGACCTTGACCGTGTACACGCCGCCGCCCAGCGCGAACGTCTCGTTCAGAGCGATCTGTTCGCCGGTGCGGTAGGTCCGTTCGAAGACCGTGGTCTGCGGCCTGCCGGCGGCGCCGGTCTGGAAGCTCGTCGGCCGCTCGTGCATGACGGTGACGGTGACCGCGCCGCGCCGCACCAAGCCGCTGAAGCCCACGGGCATGTCCTCGCGCATCACCGTGCGGCGGCTGGTCTCGGCGACGTGGTCCATCTTGTAGAGGAGGATGGGCGTCTGGGTCGGTACCCCCAGGTACCAGCCCCTGAGCTCGCCGACGACGAAGAAGACCGCCGCGAGCACGAGCAGGAAGCCGAGCAGGTCGCGCATGTGAGGAAGATGATAACGCGACCGCCGCCTGCTCCTCCGTGGGCTTTGCCCCGTCGCGGGTGAGCGGGAGCGGTGGCCGCCGACGGGGCGGGCGCCGCGGCCGGGTGACCGCGGCGCCCGCTGGGCCGCTCAGGCCGCGAGCGGCCTCAGGAGGCGGGGCTCCCGGTGGCGGCGGAGCGCTTGATGTTGCGCAGCACCGTGTGGAGGATGCCGCCGTTGCGGAAGTAGTCGACCTCGACGGGTGTGTCGAGCCTGACGACGACCTCGAAAGCGACGGTGGTGCCGTCCTCGCGCCGGGCCGTGACCTTGGCCCTCTGCCGCGGCGCCAGGGGCTCGGCGACGTCGATGTCGTACGTCTCCGTGCCGCTCAGGCCGAGCGTGTCGGCGTCCTGGCCGTCGAGGAACTGCAGCGGCAGCACGCCCATGCCCACCAGGTTCGACCTGTGGATGCGCTCGTAGCTGCGGGCGATCACCGCCTTCACGCCCAGGAGGTAGGTGCCCTTCGCGGCCCAGTCGCGGCTGGACCCCATGCCGTAGTCCTGGCCGGCGATGACGATGGTCGGCACGCCTCGGGCGATGTAGTTGCGGCTGGCCTCGTAGACGCTCTTGACCTGGCCGTCCGTGAAGTCGGTGGTGTAGCCGCCCTCGGTGCCGGGCGCCACCTGGTTCTTCAGCCTGATGTTCGCGAACGTGCCGCGCGTCATCACCCTGTCGTTGCCGCGCCGCGAGCCGTAGGAGTTGAACTCGTGCTTCTGCACGCCGCGCTCCAGCAGGTACTGACCCGCGGGGCTGTTCACCGCGATCGAGCCGGCCGGCGAGATGTGGTCGGTCGTGACCGAGTCGCCCACCTTCACCAGCACCCGCGCGCCGCGGATCGGCTGGGTGGCCGCGGGCTCGTCGGGCATGTCGATGAAGAACGGCGGCTCCTGGATGTAGGTGGAGCTGTCGTCCCACTCGAACAGGGTCCCGCCCCGCACGGGGATCTCGTTCCACTGCTCGTTCGAGCGCTCGATGCCGTCGTAGATGCGCTTGAACGTCGCGGGGTTCATCGCCTTCTCCATGTGGGAGACGACCTCGGCGTGCGACGGCCACAGGTCGCGGAGGTAGACGGGGTTCCCCTGCTGATCGTGCCCGAGCGGGTCGTTGACGATGTCGATGTCGACGGTGCCCGCCAGCGCGTAGGCCACGACGAGCGGCGGGCTGGCCAGGTAGTTCGCCTTGACGTGCGGGTTGATGCGCCCCTCGAAGTTGCGGTTGCCCGAGAGCACGCTGGCCGCGACCAGGTCGCCCTCCTGGATCGCCTGCACGACCGGGTCGGGCAAGGGCCCGGAGTTGCCGATGCAGGTCGTGCAGCCGTAGCCCACGACGTAGAAGCCCACCTGCTCCAGGTAGGGCAGCAGGCCGGTGTCCTTGTAGTACTCGGTGACGACCTTCGAGCCCGGCGCGAGGCTCGTCTTCACCCACGGCCTGGCCTTGAGGCCTCGCTCGGCGGCCTTCTTGGCCACCAGGCCGGCCGCGATCATCACGCTCGGGTTCGAGGTGTTCGTGCACGAGGTGATGGCGGCGATCACCACGTCGCCGTGGGTGAGGTCCTTCTCGACCTCGCCCATGCGCAGCTTGCCGGTGCGACGCAACGCCTCCTCGTCCAGGCCGAACCCGCGCTGCTCGTACGGCTTGCGCAGGTCCTCCTGGAACTGGCGCTGCACGTCGGCGAGGCGGATGCGGTCCTGCGGACGCTTCGGGCCGGCCACCGAGGGCTCGACGGTGGAGAGGTCGAGCTCGATGACGTCGGAGTAGACCGGGTCGGGCGTGGCGTCGTCGCGCCACAGCATGTTCGCCTTGGCGTAGCGCTCGACGGCCTCGACCTCGTCCGGCAGGCGGCCGGTCTGGCGCAGGTAGCGCAGGGTCTCGCCGTCGACCGGGAAGAAGCCCACCGTGGCGCCGTACTCGGGCGCCATGTTGCCGATCGTCGCCCTGTCGGGCACGGTCATCGAGGAGAGGCCCGGGCCGAAGAACTCGACGAACTTGCCCACCACGCCCTTCTTGCGGAGCATCTGCGTGACCACGAGCACCAGGTCGGTGGCGGTGGCGCCCTCGGGCAGGCTGCCGGTGATCCGGAAGCCGACGACCTCGGGCATCACCATGTAGTACGGCTGGCCGAGCATCACGGCCTCGGCCTCGATGCCGCCCACGCCCCAGCCGAGCACGCCGAGGCCGTTGATCATCGTGGTGTGGCTGTCGGTGCCGACCAGGGAGTCGGGGTACACGACCTCGCCGTCCAGGTGGGGCTTGGAGAGCACGCCCTTGGCCAGGTACTCGAGGTTCACCTGGTGGACGATGCCCGACGCCGGCGGGACGACGTTGAAGTCGTCGAAGGCCGCCTGGCCCCAGCGCAGGAACTCGTAGCGCTCGCGGTTGCGCTCGAACTCGATCTCGGCGTTGCGCAGCAGCGCGAGCGGGCTGTCGTACTCGTCCACCTGCACCGAGTGGTCGATGACCAGGTCGACGGGCACCTGCGGGTTGATCAGCTTGGGGTCGCCGCCGAGGCGGTGCATGGCGCTGCGCAGCGCCGCCAGGTCCACGACGGCCGGTACGCCGGTGAAGTCCTGCAGCACCACGCGCGCCGGCATGAACGGGACCTCCTGGTCGGCGACGGCCTTGGCGTCGTAGGCGGCCAGGCGCCTGACGTCGTCGGCCGTGACCACGTAGCCGTCCTCGTTGCGCAGGAGCGACTCGAGCAGGACGCGCACGCTGAACGGCATCCGGCTGACCTGGCCGAGCCCCGCCTCCTCCAGCGCGGCCAGGCGGTAGTAGTAGGCCCGACCCGAGCCGGTGTCGAAGGTGGAACGCGCCTCGAAGGTGTCTGGGTTGGCTCTCTCACGCATGTTCGTGCTCCCTACTCCTCGGCTCGAGTCTCCGCCTAAACTACGTGACGTGAACGAGTCGCGGTCACGTAGCACGCCAGGGCGCTCGCCCCGCACGGTGGTCGTCGAGGACCCCGCCGCCGCCTCGGCCCTGCTCGACCCGTCCACGGTACGGCACCTCGCCCCGTTCATCGGTTCCGAGCTGAGCGTCACCGAGGCCGCGCGGCTCACGGGCGAGAAGCCGAACACCGTGCTGAAGCGCGTCAGGCGCTTCGTCGACCTGGGACTGCTGGAGGTGACGCGCGAGAAGGGGCGCGCCGGTCGGCCCATCAAGGTCTACTCGGCGGTCGCGGACGTCTTCTTCGTGCCGTTCGCCGTCACCGAGGCCGAGTCCTACGAGGCGGCCCTACGGGACCGCGAGTCGTACGCCGAGGAGCTGCTGCGGCGGAACGTGGTGAGGACGCGCCTGGAGGCGTTCGGAGACTGGGGCACGCGCGTCTACCGCGACGAGCGTGGGCGCCTGCAGGTGCAGACCGCCGTGACCCCGGACGCGAACGTCACGATGCTCGACCCGGGAGCGCCCGCCGTGCTCTCGGCCTGGCGCGACGCCGTGATGCTCGACTACGAGGACGCCAAGGCCCTGCAGCGGGAGATGTTCGCCCTGCTCATGCGCTACCTCGAGAAGGAGGGCTCGCAGCGCTACGTCGTCCACCTGGGCATGGCGCCGGTCCTGGGCTGAGGGGCCGCGCGGCCCCCCGCCCGGCCGGCCGCGCACGCTGCCGCGCGGTGACGAACGTGGCCGGGGTGTACGTTCTCACCTCCGCGCCGTAGCATCCCGTCATGAAGAGGACGCCCGCACTGCCACTGCTCGCCTTCGCCGTCGCGGCCGTGCTGGCCGCGTGCGCTCCCGCCACGCTGCCGGGCGCCGGCGACGAGGTCACCGCCGAGCTCGAGCGGACCGCGAACGTCATCTACCACCGCATGGAGCTCGGCTTCCTCGAGACCGGCACCTACACCACGAACGTCCTGGTCGACCTGCGCCTGCCCGAGGGCGCCCGGTGGACGCTGCAGGAGTTCGCGAACGACGGCTCCACCTACAGCCTCGTGCTCACGTCGTCGCGCGCCGAGGGCGCGTCCTGGCAGGTGTCGCCGCGAGGGGTGCGGCGGCTCAGCTAGCGCGCCGGCGCGCGCCGTGGAGCGATCGCGCCCCGCCTAGAGGCGGGGCGCTCGGTCTTGGTGACCTGCGGCGGGAGCCGCGGTCCCTCGGTTCTCGTGCGGCGGGAGCCGCGGCCCTCAGTTGAGGTACTTGGCGATGCGGGCCTGGTAGTCGCCCTTGCGGGCCACGCCCACGACCTGCTCGACCGGCTGGCCGTCCTTGAACAGGATCACCGTGGGGATGCTCATGACGCGGAACCGCTGCGCCGTCTGCATGTTGTCGTCCACGTTGAGCTTGCCCACCTT
The DNA here is from genome assembly GCA_964529575.1 of uncultured bacterium. GTDB lineage: Bacteria > Deinococcota > Deinococci > Deinococcales > Trueperaceae > DASRWD01. The sequence continues at coordinate 32,540 of CAZGXF010000011.1, read as the reverse complement.
CACGGCGCCGGCGTACTCGTCGGCGAGCTCCTCGATGATCGGGCCGACGACCCGGCACGGGCCGCACCACGGCGCCCAGAAGTCGATGAGGACGAGGCCCTGGTCGGTCTCGTCGCGGAAGTTGTCGTCGGTGATCTCAACGAGGTTGTCCACTGCGTCTCCTAGCCCGGCTGCTCAGGCGGGTGATGGCGTTGCCGTTCCAATCTACGTCGCGTCCTCGCGGCGCGCGTGTCGCCCGTTCGACAGCCAACGTGGGGCGGCCGCGACGGCTCACCCGGCCGACCAGGCCCCCAGCGCCGCGGCCCTAGCGCCCACGCCCGCGCGCGGCGGCACCATCCCCAGCGCCCGGTAGCCCCCCTTGACGGCGGCGCGCACCACGGCGCGCGGGCTCGCCTTCTCGCCGTGCAGCTCCGCGGCTCGCAGGGCCTCGGCCACGACGTCGAGGTCCGGCGAGGAGCCGCGCGAGTCGGTGCCGAAGGCCAGGTCGACCCCGTACCGGGCGTACGTCTCCCACGGCAGGCGCCCGCAGCCGAGCGCCTCGTTCGAGCGCGGGCAGTGCACGACGGCGCAGCCCGCCGCCTGCGCGAGCCGCACGTCGTCGTCGTCCACGGCGACCATGTGCACCAGCGTGGGTCCGCCCTCGAGGGCGCCCAGGTCCTCGAGGTACCTGACCGGCGACACGCCCGCCGCCGCGACCGGGAAGCCCCAGGCGGCCAGCGCCGCCGCCAGCGGGCCCGTGCCGCGCAGGAACAGCTCGCGCTCGGCGGGAGACTCGGCCACGTGGATCGCCACGGGCAGCCCCTGAACGCGCGCCCAGGACGTGAGGCTCCGCATGAGCGAAGCCGACACCGTGTGTGGCGTGTGCGGTGACACGCCCACCCGCACGCCGCCCGGCCGCTCCAGCGACCGGAAGCGGTTCACCGTCTCCACCGCGGTGGCGAAGCGCTCCGCGGCGGTGTCCGGGTCCGGACCGATGACCTCCCAGTAGGCCACGCCGGTCAGCTCCGGGTCGGACAGGAGCGCCTCCATGACCGCCGGGTCCGTGACGATGTCCCCCACCACGCGCACGCCGGCGGCCTTCAGCTCGGCCACGCCGCGCCGCGCCGCCGCCTCGCCGCGCGCGCCCGAGCGCGCGTGCGCCACGACCGCCTGCAGGAAGCCCTCGTAGGGGCCCGGAGTGAACGGCATGTCGCTGAGGTCGAGGTGCGTGTGGGCGTTCACCGGCGCCGGGCTGACCGCGAAGCCGGCGTCCACGACGAGCGACCTGGGGTGCGCGGCCAGCAGCTGGGCGCGCGGGCCCACGGCGGTGACGACGAGGTCGCCCGGGTCGTCCTCGAACAGCGCCACGGCGGCGTCCTCGCGCGGGGTGCCGAAGCCCTCGTACACGACGCGGGCGGTCACCACGCAGCGCAGCGGACCCTCGCCCGGCGCCGCGCGGCGGCGCACGAGCTCGTCGAGCGGCACGAAGGGCACGCCTCTCCTCAGGCCGCGGGGGCGGCGAGCAGGGCGTCCACGTCCGGCCGTCCGACCACGTTGTACAGGCTGTCGCGCTGCACGGGCACGAAACCGGCGTCCACGATCTGGCGCACGATCTCGCGCTCGGACGTGGCGCGGTGCCTGGCCCCGGCCTGCGAGACCACGTTCTCCTCCATCATCGTGCTGCCGAAGTCGTTGCAGCCGAAGAACAGCGCGGTCTGCGCGACCTTGTAACCCATGGTGGGCCACGAGGCCTGGAAGTTCACGAAGTTGTCGAGGAACAGACGCGTGACGGCGACGTTGCGCAGGTACTCGTGGGCGTCGGCGCCCGGGGCCTTGCCGTGGATGCGCACGCCCGCGGTCTGCAGCGTCCAGGAGATGAACGCCGAGAAGCCGTTGCCGTGCGCGGCCAGCGCGCGGTCCTGGGCGTCGCGCAGCCGCGAGAGGCTCTCGACGCGCTGCTCCACCGTCTCGCCGAAGCCGATGACCATGGTCGCGGTCGTGTACAGCCCCAGCTCCTGGGCGGCGGCCATGACGTCGATCCACTCGCCCGCCGAGATGCGCGCCGGCGCCACGTGCCTGGCGTGCCTGACCTCGTCGACGAGGATCTCGCCCCCGCCGCCCGGCAGGCCGTCGAGACCCGCGGCCTTCAGCTCGGCCAGCACCTCCTTGGCGCTCATGCCGGTCAAGCGCGTCATGCCCCTGATCTCCTCGGGGCTGAACACCTCGAGCCTGACGTTCGGGTGCCGCTCCTTGAGGTAGCTGAGCAGGCCGGTGTACCACTCGAAGGGCAGGTAGGGGTTGACGCCACCCTGCATCAGCACCCGGGTGCCGCCGATCGCCTCGAGCTCGGCCAGCTTCTCGCTCACCTGCTCGTAGGTGAGCACGTAGGAGTCGGCCTGGCGGCGGGTGCGGTAGAAGCCGCAGAAGCTGCAGCCGACGTTGCAGACGTTCGAGTAGTTGACGTTGCGGTCGATGAGGTAGCTGACGGTCTCCGGGTCGGTGCGCGCCAGCCTGACCTCGTGCGCGGCGGCCGCCAGGTCGAAGAGCGGCAGGTCGTGGAGCGCCACCGCCTCCTCGGGGGTCAGCCGCTGCCCGGACGCCGCCTTCGCCAGCAGGCTCATGCGGGCAGCATAGCACCGCTCCTGGACGCCTCTCCCCCGGAGTTGTATACGACCGTCGCACGAGGAGTAAACTGCTCTCATGACCAGGAAGAACGGGAGCCCCTGGCGGTCCGTCTTCGAGGAGACCGCCAAGGCGGCTCACGGGCGCCGGGACGAGGTCGCTACCATCGGCAGCATCAACTGGCTGCGGCACGCGATGGAGCAGCGCGGCGCGAACCCCAACGTCGTGCGGAACATCATCTACCGCGACAAGGGGCGCCTGCACGACAAGCGCGAGCTGTACCTCATCCTCGAGGACCTGCGGCGCGACCTCGGCCTGCCGCCGATAGCCGACCCCGAGCTCACCCAGCTCGGCACGCCGTTCGCGGCCGCCGAGCTCGAGGTCGACCAGGTCCTGGGGCGCGAGCAGCGGCGTGTGTACCGCTCGATGGTCGGAGGTATACGGGCAGGCGGCCACCCCAAGCTGATCGTCACGGGCCGCACGGGGTCCGGGAAGACTATGCTCGCCGACTACATCCAGCAGGCCCTGGAGCTCCACCAGGAGCAGGGCCTGCGCGTCTACCGGGCGCACTTCCCCTCGGCCGAGCTCGACGCCGCCTTCGTGCGCCTGGCGGCCGAGCTGGGCATGCCCGCGGGCCTCATGGAGTCGCGCCTGGTGCGCGTCGGCAGCGCCGGCCCCTTCGCCGTGCAGGCCGACGCGCAGGCCGAGACCGTGCGCCTGGTCATGGAGCACCTGCGCGCCGACCCGGGACCGAAGGTGCTGATCCTGCACCTGTCGCAGGGGCTCGGCTCGCCCGGTCGCCTGGGCTCGCAGCCGCTGCGCCTCAACACGCCGGACGTGCCGCGCGTCAGCGCCGCCGAGTGGCTGTGGAAGACCCTGCTCAGGCCGCTGGCGTCCCTGCCCCGCACCAGCATCTACGTCAGCGCGGTGGAGGTGCCGGCCGTGGCCGGCGAGGCCGCGGCCCCGTACGAGGGCCCGCTGCGCCTCACCGCGCCCACCAGCGCCGAGGCGAAGCGCTTCGTCGCCGCTCACGGGCCCGAACTGGCCGAGGAGGTGAAGGACGCCATCGTCGCGCGCGCCGGCAGGTCGTACGAGGAGCTGCGCACGCTGACGCTCCTCACCCTGGTCCGCCAGCACGCGCCGGCGGAGGACGCCGGCACGGAGCAAGCGCTCGAGCGCCTCAGCGCGCTGGTGGAGCCCGGCGCCGACCCGCGCGTGCGCGCCTTCCTGACCGCTCTGACGGCGCTCTCCTCCGGCGAGGAGCAGGAGCTCTCCGGCGACGACCTCGCCGAGGTGGCCCGCGCCCTCGCGCCCGCCGAGGCGCGCAAGGGCCTCTCGCAGTTCGAGCTCTCGTTCCTCGACCCCCTGCCGAACCGGCCCGGCAGCTACCGCACGTTCTCGCGCCGGCTGCTCAGGCTCGTAGAGGAGCGGCTCGCCGCCTCCGACCCCGGCCTGCTGCGCGACGCGCACGCCGCCGCCGCCGACCTCACCGCCGCGGGCGCGGCCGCCGAGCCCACCTCCCGCGCCGCCCACCGCCACCTCCACCACCTGCTGGCGGCGCGGCGCTGGCGCGAGCTCGTCGCCTGGTGCGAGACGCGGCCCGCCCCCTACACGGTGCTGACGCGCTCGTGGGACGCGGCGCGTCGCGAGCTCGAGGGCGACGACCTCGAGGCGTTCGCGCTGGCGTTCGCCCGGCAGATGCTGCGCCTGGGCGCCTTCGAGCACGTCGAGACCGTGAGGGCCTGCGAGCTCCTCGCCCGCTCCGCCGAGCCGCTGAGGCGCGCCTGGACCGCGGTGATGCGCGCCCAGGCCGAGGTCTCGGCCGGTCGCTTCGAGCGCGCCGAGGTGCTGCTCGTCTCCAGCGAGGAGGGGGTGGACGACCCCCTGCTGGCCGCCGAGCGCGACCTCACCGCCGCCAGCGTGATGCGCTGGCGCGGCGAGCTGGAGCGCGCCGCCGAGCTGGTGGCGCACGTGGCCTCGAGCGAGGCGGCGCGCTCGGCCCCGCCCGGCTCGCTCGCCGAGCGGGCGCTGCGCACGAACTCGGCCGTGTGGGCCGGCCTCATCGCGAAGGACAGCGGCGACCTCACCGGCTCGCTGGGCCAGCTCTGGGCCGAGGGCACCGGCGGCGACCTGCTGGGCGCGCGCCTGGCGTTCCAGCGGGGCGACGTGGCCCTGCGGCTGGGGCTGCTCGACACGGCCCAGCGCGAGCTCGACCACGCGCTCGAGGCCGCGGCCACCTACGGAGCCCTCCCGCGTGAGCGCGCCCGCTTCGCGGCGCGGCGGGGCACCCTGGCGCGGCAGCTCGGCGACCTGGCCGGCGCCGCCGAGTGGTTCGACCTGGCCCGGGCGCTCACCGAGGAGGGCCCCGGCGACAAGCTCGACGTGGCGTTCGGCCTGGCGCGCGTCGAGGACGAAGCGGCGATGGCCGCGCTGGCGGCCGGCGACCACGAGGCCGCCATCGTGTCGGTCACGACCGCCATCGCCACCTTCAAGGAGTACCAGCAGCGCCGCGACGTCGACGCCAGCTTCCGCATCGCCCGCGCCGAGGTGCACCTGGCCACCGCCTACGCCCTCCGCGGCCTGAACGTGCCGCTCAGGCGGCCGCTCCCGCTGCTGGCGGCGGAGCGCGGCAGCGCCGACCTCGACCACGCGCTCTCGACCCTGACCGACGTCATCAAGACGGTCACCGACCCGCGTCGCCGCCAGCCGGCCGGCGCCTCGGCGCTGCGCGGCCTGGTGCGCGAGGCGCGCCTGATGGCCGCCTACATCACGCCCGACCCCGAGCGGGCCCTGGCGCTCGCCGACGAGGCCGTGGCCGCGGCGCGCTTCGACTACCAGCTCTCGAACGCCCACGCCGCCAAGGCGATCGCGCTGATCCGCAGCGGCCGCTTCGAGGAGGCCCTGGAGGCGGTGGCTGCCGGTGAGGCCGCGCTGGCGCGATCCACGCGGGTGCTGTCGAACGCGGTGGAGGGCGCGCCCGCGGAGTCGGGCGACCTGGGGCTGCGCACGCAACACGCGGTGCTGCGCGCGGTGGCGCACCTGCGCGCGGGCGACCAGGACCAGGCCGCCGAGGCCGTCGTCCAGGCGCTGTCCGACCCGCGGCTGGCGCCGTTCCACGAAGGCGTCCTGCGGGTCTTCGGCGAGGCCGCCGAGCTCGAGGCCGACCAGTCGTGGAAGCGGCACCGCCCGCTGCGCGCGGTCCTCGGCATCTCCGGCACCGGTCCGACCACGCCCGCCCGCCTGCCCGACGCCCTGGTGGCGGCCTGGCGCACGCGCAACGCGGCGCCGCTGCCGGCCGGCCGGTGACCCTGGCGGGCGCGCCGCGTGTAGACGGCGCGCCCGCCGTGACCGTCGCCCCGTGCGCGCCGCCCGAGCTACTGGAGGCGCTGGCTCCGCACCCGGGCCTCGACGCCTTCCGACGGCCGGCGGCGCAGCACGCCGCGCTCGTCGCCATCGCTGGCGAGGACCGCGGCTGCGTCACGGCCGCTTACGACCCGGCGACCCGACAGCTCGTGGGCTACGTGGCGTTCCACGCCCCCTCCGAGGTGGAGACCTGGGGCGACGACAGGAGCGGAGCGCTGGTCGAGCTGGGCGCCGTGGAGGTCGCCGACGCGTACCGCGGCCAGCGCCTCGCCGAGCGCATGCTCGAGGCCTCCTTCGCCGGCGGCCGCTTCGACGACACCGTCGTCTTCGCGACCCTCTACCGCTGGCACTACGACCTGCCGCGCACCGGCCTCGGCGAGCTGGGCTACCGGCGCATGCTGGAGCGGCTCTACGGCACCGTGGGGCTGGTGCCGGTCGAGACCACGGACCCCGAGATCGCCCACGACCCCGCCAACCGGCTGGTGGCGCGCGTCGGCCCCCGCGCCCCGGCGCGCGTGGTCGACGAGTTCGAGCGCCTGAGGACCCGCCGCTGGTAGCCTCGAGGAGGACACGCTGATGCTCGTTTCCGACGTCATGACCCGCAAGGTCGTCGCCATCGGGCCCGACACGCCCATCCGCGACGTCCAGGCCCTGATGGAGCAGCGCAACGTCAGGCACTTCCCGATCCTCGAGGGCCGCGCCGAGCCGGACAAGCCGGACGCCCTGGTGGGCATCGTCTCCGACCGCGACGTCCGCTTGGTGGGCGCCGACCACCCGAAGGCTCCGCCGGGCGTGAGGGCCGGCGACCCCGTGAGCTCGCTGATGGTGCGCGACGTGCTCACCGCGCACCCGGGCGACCCCATAGAGGAGACGGCCAAGACGATGCGCATGCGGAAGATCGGCGCCATGCCGGTCATGGAGGACGGTCGCCTGGTGGGCATCGTCACGGCGACCGACCTGCTGGACGCCCTCGTGACCATGTCCGGCGTGCACCAGGCCGCCTCGCGCATCGAGGTGGAGGTGGCGAACCGACCCGGGGCCCTGGCCGAGCTCCTCGGCCTGATCGCCGACAGGCGGGTGAACGTCGTCAGCGTGATGACCACGCGGGGCGACGACGAGACGATCTCGTTCGTGCTGCGCGTGGCCACGGCCGACGCGCGCGGCCTGGCCCGCCACCTCAAGGGCGCCGGCGTGAACGTGACCTGGCCGCCGGACAAGCGGACGGAGCCGTGAGCGGGGGGCCGTACCGCTTCGTCTTCGACCCCGAGCTCGCCGCGTTCCAGCTGGCGCCCGACCACCCCTTCAAGCCCGTCCGTTACGAGCTCGCCCGCACGCTGCTCCTGGCCGCGGGGGCCCTGGAGCCCGCCGAGGTCGTCCCGCCGCGCCCCGTCACCGACGAGGACCTGCTGACAGTGCACGACGAGCGTTACGTGGCCATGGTGAAGGCGGCCTCGTCGCCCTCCCGCCCTGCGGACGCGCAGCTGCAGCGCCACGGGCTGGCCACGGCGGACAACCCCGCCTTCCCCCGCATGCACGAGCTGGTGCGCGGGGTGGTGGCGGCGACGGTCACGGCCGTCGAGCTCGTGGCCTCGGGCGAGGCGCTGCGAGCGGCGAGCCTGGCGGGCGGCCTGCACCACGCGCTCCGGGACCGCGCCTCCGGCTTCTGCGTCTACAACGACCTGGCGGTGGCCATCAGGCGCGCCGTGGACAGGCACGGCCTGCGCGTGGCCTACGTGGACGTCGACGCCCACCACGGCGACGGCGTGCAGTGGCTCTTCTACGACGAGCCGCGCGTGCTCACGGTGAGCGTGCACGAGTCGGGGCGCTACCTCTTCCCCGGCACCGGCTTCACCTACGAGACGGGCAACGGCGACGGCCGTGGCAGCGCGGTGAACGTGCCGCTCGAGCCGTTCACCGACGACGACAGCTTCCTCGAGTGCTTCGACGCCGTCGTGCCGCGCGCCCTGAGGCGCTTCGCGCCCGACCTGATCGTGGTGCAGGCCGGCGCCGACATGCACCACCGCGACCCGCTGGCCGACCTGGCGCTCACGCTGCACGGCATGCGGGGTGCCTACGAGCGCCTCGTGTCGCTGGCCGAGGAGCTGACCGGCGGACGCATGGTGCTGACGGGCGGCGGCGGGTACGACGCCTACCGCACCGTGCCGCGCGCCTGGGCGCTCGCCTGGGCCGCGCTCGCGGGCCGGGCGCTGCCGCACGAGGTGCCCGCCGCCTGGCGGGCGGAGTGGGGGGAGCGCCTGGGCGTCGCGCTGCCGGAGACGTTCGCCGACGACCCGCCGGAACCGTCGCCGCGGGCGGCGGCCATCGCGAGCCGCAACCGCTCCGTGGCCGAGCGGCTCATGAAGCAGCTGGAGGAGATCTGGGACGAGGCGCCCGCCGCCTGAGCGGGCCGCCGACACGCTGGACGCCGCGTCGCGGGCGCCAGGGGACGAGGAGCGAGCATGAGGGTCGGGTTCATCGGTCTGGGCACCATGGGCGCGCCGATGGCGCGGAGGCTGGTCGAGGCGGGGCACGACGTCGTGGTCCACAACCGCACACGCGAGCGGGAGGAGCCGCTGGCGGCGCTGGGCGCCGGCCGGGCCGCCACGCCGCGCGAGTGCGCCCAGGGGCGCGAGGTCGTGTTCACCATGGTCGCGGACACGCCCGACCTGGAGGCGGTCGTGCTGGGCGAGGACGGCGTCGTCCACGGGCTCGAGCCTGGGGCGGTGCTCGTCGACATGAGCACGGTCAGCCCCGCCGCCACGCGCCGCATGGCCGAGGAGGTGGAGCGGCGCGGCGCGCGCATGCTCGACGCGCCGGTCTCCGGCGGCAGCGAGGGGGCGCAGAAGGGCACGCTCTCGGTGATGGTGGGCGGCCCGGAGGAGGCCCTGGAGCGCGCGCGGCCGCTCCTCGACGTCCTGGGCCGGACCGTCACGCACGTGGGCGGCAGCGGCGCCGGGCAGGTGGCCAAGGCGGTGAACCAGGTGATCATCGCCGGGACGTACGCCTCCGTGGCCGAGGGGATGGCCCTGGCGATGAAGGCGGGCGTAGACCAGGAGGCCCTGCTCCAGGCGCTCTCCGGGGGCGCGGCGGCCTCGTGGGTGCTAGCGAACCGCGCCAGGAACATGCTGCGCGGCGAGTACCCGCTCGGGTTCCGCACGCGACTGCACCGCAAGGACCTGGGCATAGCCCTGGCCGAGGCGCGCGAGCGCGGCGTGAGCATGCCGGTGGCGGCCTTCGTCGAGCAGGTCGAGGCGGGGCTCGTGGGCCGCGGCTACGGCGACGAGGACGTGTCGAACGTCGCGCGCGTGGTGAGGGAGCTGGCTGGCATCGACGGCTAGGCGCGGGCCCGGCGCCGCTCGGCGCCGAGGTTCAGGGGCGCCTGGCCGCCACCCAGACGCGGTCGGCGTCCTCGCCCGCGGGCGCGCCGTCGGGGAACTCGATGACCTCGACGTCCACGAACCCGGCGGCAGCGACCAGGCGGCGCAGATCGGCGGGCGAGTAGCCGCGTTCGGCGTGGCGCTCCACGAAGCTGCCCTGCGGCGTGCTGCAGAAGGCTTCCACGTAGGCGAGCCCGGTGGTGGGGTCGTAGGCGTGCCGCCAGCTGTAGTAGACGTCGTCCGCCCAGCCCTCGACCTTCCCGCCCGCCCACAGCTCGCGCAGGGCCAGCTCGGTGTTCGCGTCGAAGACGAACACGCCGCCGGGCACGAGGTGCCGCGCCACGTTGCGGCAAGCGGCGACGAACGCCGCGTCCGTCAGCAGGTTGTTCAGCGAGTCGAACACCGAGTAGGCGAGCTCGAAGCGGCGCGGCAGCGCGAACGTCTCGAAGCCGCCGCGGTGGAACGGCGTGCCCGGCAGCTTCGCGGCGGCGACGGCGAGCATCTCCCGGCTGGCGTCGAGGCCCTCGACGGGCACGCCGCGCTCCACGAGGGGCGCCGTGGAGTTGCCGGTGCCGCAGCCCAGGTCGAGCGCGGGACCGAAGCGGTAGCCGCGCTCGGCGGCGACGCGCAGCACGAACTCGGCCCACAGGTCGTACTCGACGTCGGCCATGACGGCGTCGTAGACGGTGGCGAGCAGCGTGAACGGCTCCGCTCGCCGCGGGGGCTCGAGCTCAGGCGGCGCGGTCATCCACCAGCAGCGCCACCTTGCCCACGTTGCGGTTCTCGCGCATGTACGCGTGGGCCTCGGCGACCTCCTCGAGCCGGTACGTCCTGTCGACGTGCGGCTTGAGGCGCCCCGCCGCGAGGTCCTCGCCGAAGCGCGCCAGCAGCTCCTGCCTCACCCTCAGCTTCTCGGCCAGGGGCCGGTGCCGCAGCGTGGAGCCGATGAGCTTCAGGCGGCGCGTCATCAGCTCGCGGATGTCGAGCTGGGCCCGGCGACCGCCGAGGGTGGCGATGAACACGAGCCTACCGCCCGTGGCGAGCACCTCGAGGTTCGCGCCGAAGTACGCCTCGCCCACGATGTCGAGCACCACGTCGACGCCCTGGCCGCCGCCGTGCTCGAGCACCACCTCCTCGAACGCCTGGGCGTACCTGTCGATCGCCAGGTCGGCGCCGAAGCGCGCGCACGCCGCGCACTTCTCCGGGCCGCCGGCGGTGGCGTACACCGTGCAGCCGGCTCGCTTGGCCAGCATGATCGCGTACGAGCCGACACCGCTGGCGCCGCCGTGCACGAGCACGCGCTCCCCCTCCTGCAGCCGCGCCTCCATGAACAGGTTCAGGTAGGCGGTGAACGCGGCCTCGGGCAGCGCGGCGGCCTCGGCCCAGGTCCAGCCCTCCGGCACGGGGATCAGCATCGCCGCCGGCACCGCCACGTACTCGGCGTAGCCGCCCCCTGGCAGGAGCGCCGTGTAGGCGTCGCCGAGCCGCACGCCGGCGCCCGCCATCACGTCCTCGTCGCCCGCCACCAGGACGCCCGCCGCCTCGAGGCCCAGGACCTCCGACTCGCCGGGCGGCGGCGGGTAGTTGCCCGCGGCCTGCGAGAGGTCGGCGCGGTTCAGGGCCGTCGCCATCACCTTCAGCAGCACCTCGCCGGGCCTGAGGGCGGGCGTGGGCACCTCCCCCACGCCCACGGCGCCGCCAGGTCCGACGACCGCGGCCCGCATGGTGCGCGGGACGCCCACCGTCGCGCTCTCAGCCGACATGCCCCATGCTATACGGCCCGACCAGGGCGGGCCGGGTGCCCGTTCCTGGTAGCTTGGAGGTCATGATCGGCGTAGACCTCGGCACGACCAACGTAAGGATCCACGTGAAGGGCAAGGGCGTCCTGCTGAGGGAACCAGCCGTCATCGCCGTGGTGAAGGGCACCACCGACGTCAAGGCCGTCGGTCAGGAGGCGTACCGCATGCTCGGGCGCACGCCGGGGAACATCACGGCCGTGCGGCCCATGGCCGACGGCGTCATCGCCGACTACACCTTGACCGAGAAGATGCTCAAGGCGTTCATCGGCAAGGTGCTCACCGGCCCGGCGCGCTTCCTGCGCCCGAACATCATGGTGTGCATCCCCTCGGGCATCACCGAGGTCGAGCGCCGCGCTGTCGTGCAGGCGATGCACGAGGTCGGCGCGCGCAAGGCGTTCCTCATCGAGGAGCCGGTGGCGGGCGCGATCGGCGCGGGCATCAACATCGCCGAGCCCGTCGGCTCCATGGTCATCGACATCGGCGGCGGCACCACCGACATCGCCGTGCTCAGCATGGGCGGGATCGTCGTCTCCGAGAGCCTGCGCATCGCCGGCAACACGTTCGACCGCGACATCATGGCCTACGTCAAGGCCAAGCACAACCTGCTGATCGGCGACCGCACCGCCGAGGAGATCAAGCGCACGGTCGGCGCCGCGAAGGTCGTGACCCCCGAGGACGACAGGGAGGTCGAGGTCCGCGGTCGCGACCTCATCGACGGCATGCCGAAGACCGTGACCGTGTCCACCCAGGACGTCGTGACCGCGCTCTCCCCCTCCTTGGAGAAGCTGGCCGCCGGCCTGCGCAAGGTCGTCGAGCAGGCGCCGCCCGAGCTCGTCTCGGACGTCATCGAGCGCGGGATCGTCATGACCGGCGGCGGCGCGCTGCTCCGCAACCTCGACGCCTACCTGGGCGCCGTCACGTCGATCCCCGTGGGCGTGGCCCCGAACGCCGCCGACTGCGTGGTGCTCGGCACCGCCCAGGCCCTCGACATGGTGCACATCCTGCGCGACGCGCGCTACGACGCCTGAGGCGCCCACCGGCGCGTGGGCGCGGGCCCGCTCGCCGGCGGGCGGCACCCGGGGTTCACCCCGGCGCCGCGGTCGGAGGCGAGCCCTGCTGTCGTCGCGGGGGCGCCGAGGCGGCGGCGCGGGAGAGCCTCCCCGTGGCCACGAAGCCGGCGCCGTAGGCGACCAGCAACGTGACGAGCAGCACGTACACGGCCGCGCCGCGCTGGCCCGTGGCGAAGGCGAGCGCGGCGAACCAGGCCGTGGTGGACAGCGTGACGCCGGCGAAGATCGCCCGCGACAGGGCGGCCTGCCGGCTGGCCACCGCGGCGAGGCGCGCCAACGAGGCCAGGCCGATGGGCAGCTGCGCCCCGGCCAGGGCGACCAGCGTCCAGGCCAGCAGCGGGCTGGGACGCGGCGCGCCGGGCGCCAGCGCGGCCACGCCGACGCCGACGAGGACGGCCAGCGCCGTCTGCGCCATGAAGGTGCCGGCGTAGGCGGCGCGCAGGAACGCGGCCGCCCGCGCCGGGGTCAGCTCGGTGGCGTCGAGGTAGGCGCCCGCCAGGCGCGCGAGCGCGCCCTCCCGCCTCAGTGCGGCTCGTGGGTGTGACGGGCGAACCAGGTAGCGATGGCCACGCCGGCGGCGGCGAAGGCCGTCAGCGCGACGGTGATGATGACGGCGTTGCGTCCGATGACAAGGAACGTCTCCACGGGTCCTCCTGCCTGACGAGCATAACTCAGGCGCTCTGCGTCGCGGGAGCCAGGCCGGGCCGGCTCGTCAGGGCGCGGAAGCGCAGCGACAGCAGCACGGCGGCGCAGACCAGCCCGCCGATGAGGCCGATCCACATCCCGCGCGGTCCCAGGCCGAGGACGAACGCCCCGAGTAGGCCCAGTGGGAAGCCCACGACCCAGTACGAGAGCAGCGTCATCAGCATCGGCACGCGCGTGTCCTTCAGGCCGCGCAGCGCCCCGACGGCCGCCACCTGCACGCCGTCGAAGAGCTGGAAGGCGCCGGCGAGGCCCAGGAACGTGATGGCCCAGCCGACGACCACGGCGTTGGCGGGATCGTTCACGTCCAGGTAGATGGACGTCACCAGGCGCGGCGCCAGGATGTAGAGGGCGGCGGTCAGGCACATGAACGAGGCGGCCACGGTCACGCCGGTCCAGCCGGCGCGCCTCACCCCCTCGCGGTCACCCCGACCCGCGGCCTGCCCGGTGCGCACTCCCGTGGCGATGCCGACGCCCAGCGGCACCATGAACGACAGGGAGGCCGTCTGCATGGCGATCTGGTGGCCGGCCAGCGGTCCCTCGCCGAAGTAGCCCATGACCAGCGCCGTGGCCGAGAACAGGCCGGCCTCGAAGCCGAGCGTGAGGCTTATCGGCCATCCCAGAGCCAGCAGCTCGCGGAACACGCTCCCTTCCAGGCGCCAGCCGCGGAACACGCGCAGAGGCCGGTGACCGCGGCTGACGACCGCGGCCGCCGCCACGGCCATGAGCGTGTACGTGATCGACGTGGCGATGCCCGCGCCCATGAGGCCGAGGGCGGGAACGCCGAGCCGGCCGAAGATCAGCACCTCGTTCATGCCTGTGTTGAGGAGCACGCCGACGCCCGCGACGAACATGATCGGCCGCGTCTGGCCGTTCCCCTCCAGGAAGCCGCGCAGGGCCACGAACGCCAGGGCGCCGGGGAGGCCGGGCACCAGGGCCGGCAGGTACTCCCCGGCCGCCGCCACCACGGCCGCGTCCTGGCCCAGCCGCAGCAGCATCGCCGGGAGGTTCACGATGAGGACGCCCACCGGCAGCGACAGCGCCACGGCCAGCACCAGGCCGTGGCGCAGAGCCCTGGCGGCGTCGGCGTGCCGTCCGGCGCCGACGGCCTGGGCCACGACGGGGCTCACGGCCATCACCAGGGCCATCGTCAGCAGGTAGACGAAGTTGAACGCCACGGCGCCGAGGGCCAGGCCGGCGAGCGGCCCGGCGCCCAGCCGCCCGACCATCACCGTGTCGATGAAGCTCATGCCGTTCTGGGCCAGCTGCGCCAGCACCAGCGGCGCGGCGATGACCAGTAGGCTCCTGAGCTCTCCTGGGGCGCTCCGAGGCATCCGTCCACGATACCCGCCCCTGCGCGGTTGGTACCATCGCCGCATGCGTGTCCTCGTCGCGGCGCTCCTCGTCGCCGTCCTCGTCCTGGGCGGCCTCTACGCCTTCGGCCTGCCGCCCTTCGGCCCTCGCGAGCCCGCCGCGCCTCCCGTGCCGCCGATCTTCTCCGTCGTCGAGTCCGGCGACGTCGCCCAGGTGGCCGAGGCCATCGCCGGCGGGGCCGACGTGCATGCCCTCAACGAGTCCGGCCTGACGCCCCTCATGGTCGCGATCGCCTCGAACGCGCCCACCGAGGTGACCGAGCAGCTGCTGGCCGCCGGCGCCGACGTCAACCAGCAGGCGGGCAACGGCGTCACGGCGCTGATGCTCGCGGCCGGGCAGGGCACCCCCGCCCAGGTCGTCTACCTGCTGAACGCGGGCGCCGACCCCACGGTCCGCGACGCCGAGGGCCGCTCGGCCGCCGACCACGGCTCGCGCAACCCGCCCGTCCGTACGTCGGGCGCCTACGTGCGCCTGGTGGAGATGCAGGACGAGCCGTTCGTGCGCGGCTGGCCCAGCGCCTACGTGGTGCCGGTGGAGGGCGCCACGATCTCCTCGCGACGCAACCACCTGCCGGGCGCGCCGCGCGCCTACCGCAACGGCGTGCACGAGGGCTTCGACTTCTACGCGGGCACCGTGAGCGTGCCCATCGATTACGGCACGCCGATCCGCGCCGTGGCCGACGGCGTGGTCATCCGCGCCGACCACGACTACGTCGAGCACACGCTCGCCGAGTACGACGCCATCATCGCCGACGCCACCGCGGCCTTGGACACCCCGCCCGAGCTGCTCGACAAGCTGCGCGGGCGCCAGGTGTGGGTCCGCCACGCGGGCGGCTTCGTGACCCGCTACGCCCACCTCGCCTCGATCGCCGAACCGGTCGTGGTGGGCGCGCGCGTGCGTCAGGGCGACATCATCGCCACCACCGGGAACTCGGGGACGCTGGAGGCGGCCCAGGGCACCCAGGACGACCCGCACCCGCACGTGGAGGTGTGGCGCGGCGAGGAGACCTTCCTGGGCGCGGCGATGGAGCCGGAGCAGATATGGGCCTTGGCGGCGCAGGTCTTCGGCCAGTCGGCGATGCCGCCGTTCCACGACTGAGAGCGTCCCGGCGTCCCCGCCTTCCGGCGGGGACGCCCGCGCGGAGCGCGTCGGGAGCGTGGAGACGAAGTCGCTTCGGGCCGAGGGCCCGAAGCGGAGCGCGTAGGGACCTCGCGACCCGGCCGGCGCGGCCGCCTACCAGGGCAGGTTGAAGCCGGCGTGGTTCGCGCTGCGGTAGTACTCCTCGATCTCGCTGGGGATGACGGAGACGTCGTCCACGACCTTGAAGAGGTGCAGGTCGTTCTCCGAGATCGTGCCGGCGCGGAGTAGGGTCGACTGGAACCACTGCACCAGGCCGCGCCAGTACTCGACGCCGACGAAGTAGACGGGGAACGGCTTGATCTTCTTCGTCTGGACCAGGGTGAGCGCTTCCATCACCTCGTCGAGCGTGCCGAAGCCGCCGGGGTAGGCGATGAACGCCGTCGAGTACTTCACCAGCATGACCTTGCGGACGAAGAAGTACTTGAAGCTCACCGTGGTCGTCTGGTACGGGTTCGGCGCCTGCTCGTGCGGCAGGTCGATGTTGAGGCCCACGCTCTGGCCGCCGCCCTCGAGCGCGCCGCGGTTGGCGGCCTCCATGATGCCCGGCCCCCCGCCCGTGAGGACGGCGTAGCCGGCCTTGGCGAGCTCGCACGCCAGCTGCCGGGCCGACTCGTAGTGCGGCGAGCCCTCCTTCACGCGCGCCGAACCGAAGACGGTTACGGCCTTGTTCAGGCCGGCGAGCTCCTCGAAGCCCTGCACGAACTCGCCCAGGATGCGGAACATCCGCCACGAGTCCTCGGCCAGCGCGTCGATGACGTACTGCTTCTCGATGTCCTGCATTGGCCAGAGGTTATCAGGGGCGCCGACGCGCGCCCGTACCGGACCCGTGGCGGCCGGAACGGCGGCCGACGCCCAGGAGCGGAGCGGCCGGAGCGGCCGACCCCACGCCGCTCCGGGGACAGGCGGTCAGGCCCTCAGCTCGACGACCGTGACCCCGTGGCCGCCCTCGTACGGCACGGCGTCGGCGAAGCCCTTCACGGCGCGCGAGCCCCTCAGCTCCTGCCTGATGGCGTCGCGCAGCGCGCCGGTGCCCTTGCCGTGGAGGATGCGCACGCTGTCGACCTTGAGGGCCCGCGCCTCGGCGATGAAGTCGCGCACCGCCTCGAGGGCCTCCTCGACGCGCGCGCCGCGCACGTCCAGCTCCTTCTCGAACGACACCGGGCCCAGGGCGGCGGGACCGGACGGCCGGCGCCTGGCCTGCTCCTCCACCACGGGCTTCGCGTCGCGCTTGGCGACCTCGACCTTCACCAGGCCCAGCTGGACGAGCAGCGCGTCGCCGCGGTCCTCGAGCACCTGGCCGCGGGCCCCGTAGGCGGGCACCTCCACGGTGGCGCCACGGCGGAACGGGTCCTCCCGTACGGCCTGCGCAGCGTCGGGGGCCTCGGGAGCGGTTCGCCGCGCGGCGCGCTTGGCGGCGCGGCGCAGCTCCTGCAGCTCCTGCAGGGCGCGCGAGCGCTGCTCCGGCTGCGAGGTCGCCGCGCGCTTCAGGCGGGCGGCCTGCTGCAGCGTCTCGCCCAGCAGCTCCTCGGCCCGCGCCGCGGCGGCGGCGATGAGCTCCTCCTCGCGGGCGCGCAGCTTGCCGATCTGCTCGCGCAGCACCTCGGCCTCCTTGACGGCGACCTCGCTGCGGCGCCGCGCCTCGTCGCGCTCGGCGGTGAGCGCCGCGCGCTGCTCCTCGAGCGTGGCCAGCAGCGCCTCGAGGCGGCCGGCGTCCTCGCCGAGGAGCTCGGCCGCGCGCTCGAGCAGCGCCCCGTCGAGCCCGATGCGCTCGGCGATCGCCAGCGCGTAGCTGCGACCCGGCTGGCCCACGACCAGCCTGTAGGTGGGCCGGAGGTGCTCGAGGTCGAACGCCATGGCCGCGTTCACCACGCCGTCGGCCTCGCTGGCGAAGACCTTCAGCGGGGCCAGGTGGGTGGTCACGACGCCGCGGGCGCCGCCCGCGAGCACGCGCTCGAGGATCGCCTGCGAGAGCGCCGCGCCCTCGTCGGGGTCGGTGCCGGAGCCGAGCTCGTCGATCAGCACCAGCGTGCTGGGGCTGGCGCGCTCGACGATGCCCCTGAGGTTCACCAGGTGTCCGGCGTAGGTGGAGAGCGAGGCTTCGATGCTCTGCTGGTCGCCGATGTCGGCGAACAGCGCCGCGAGACGCGGCAGCAGCGCGGGCCTGCCGGGAGCCGCCGCGACGTAGAGGCCGCTATGGGCCATCAGCGCCGCCAGGCCCACGGTCTTCAGCAGCACGGTCTTGCCACCGGCGTTAGGGCCGGTGACGACCAGCAGACGCCTCCGAGCGTCCAGCTCGACGTCGTTGGGCACGCAGCCCTCGACGAGCGGGTGGCGCGCGCCCAGGAGCCTGACGCGGCCCTCGGGGTCGAACGTCGGCGACACGAGGCGCCAGTCCTTGGCCAGCCGCGCCGCCGCGTTCACGACGTCCAGCTCGGCGACGACCTCGAGGCTCTCGTCCACCAGCGGCTCGTCGGCCAGGCGCCGCGACAGGGCGAGCAGGATGCGCCTGACCTCGTCGCGCTCCTCCATCTCCAGGAGCGCCAGCTCGTTGTTCAGCTCCACGACCGACGCCGGCTCGATGAACACCGTGGCGCCCGAGTCCGAGCGGTCGAGCGCCAGGCCCGGCACGCGCGACTGCGACGACGCCTTCACGGGGATCACGTAGCGCTCGCGCCGCAGCGTGATGATGGGCTCCTGCACGTCGGCCGCGTGCGTCTCGAGCAGCCTGGCCAGGCGCTCCCTGATACGCCCGCGCAGCGGGGCGAGCCGCTGCCTGATGTCGCGCAGCTTCGGCGTGGCGTCGTCGCGGACGTTGCCGTCGACGTCGAGCTGCTCGCGCACGAGCCTGAGCAGGCCGTCGAAGCTGCCGATCCGCGCGGCCAGCTCGGTGAGCGCCGGCCGCTCCGAGGCGGCGACGCTGCGCCTGAGCGTGGCGGCCGCGTCGAGCGTGTAGGCGGCGCCGAGGACCTCCTCGCCCGAGAGGATCCCCCCGTCGCGCACCCGCTTCAGGAGCGGCCTGATGTCCTCGATGCCGCCCAGGGACAGCTCGCCGCCCTCGAGCACCTCCTCGGTACGCCGCAGGAGGGCCTCGGCGGCGGCGGGCCCCAGGTGCGGGCCCAACGCGCCGGCGCGCTCGGCGCCCAGGTAGGTGCTCGCCCGCTCGGCCAGCGCGGACAGCACGCGGCCGAACGACAGGCGCTCCAGGGTCTGGGGGCTCGCTTCCACGAGCCGACAGTATAGGTCCGCTCTCCCCTACCGGCTGGCAGCCTGGATGGCCGTGAGCGCGATGGTGTACACGATGTCCTCCACCGAGGCGCCGCGCGAGAGGTCGTTCACGGGTCGCCTCAGGCCCTGCAGCATCGGGCCGATGGAGATGACGCCCGCCGAGCGCTGCACGGCCTTGTAGGTGGCGTTGCCGGTGTTCAGGTCGGGGAACACGAGCACCGTGGCGCGCCCGGCGATGGCGCTCTCGGGCGCCTTCTGCCGCGCTACCTCCGGGACCGTGGCGGCGTCGTACTGCAGCGGGCCCTCGATGAGGAGCTCGGGGCGGCGCAGCTTGGCGATCTCGGTGGCCTTCCTGACCTTCTCGACGTCCACGCCCTCGCCCGACGCGCCGGTGGAGTAGCTGATGAGCGCCACGCGCGCGGGGATGCCGAACGCCAGCGCCGACTCCGCCGACTGCACGGCGATGTCGGCCAGCTCCTCCGGGTTCGGGTCGGGGTTCACGGCGCAGTCGCCGAACACCAGCACCTCGTCGGGCAGGCACATGAAGAACACCGAGGAGACGAGGAGCGCGTCGTCCTTCGTCTTGATGAGCTGCAGGGCCGGCCTGACCGTGTGCGCCGTGGTGTGCACGGCGCCCGCCACGAGCCCGTCGACCTCGCCGGTCGCCAGCATCATCGTGCCCAGCACGACGTCGTCCTTCAGCTGGTTGCGGGCGCCGTCCTCGGTGAGGCCCTTGTGCCGGCGCAGCTCGACCATGGGCGCCACGTAGCGCTCCCGCAGCTCGTCTGTCGGCGCCACGACCTCGATGCCCTGACCGAGAGCGACCCCCACGGCCTCGGCGGCGCGCGCCACCTCCGCGGGGTCGCCCAGGAGCCTGGCGCGGGCGATGCCGCGCTCGGCGCAGTACGCCGCCGCCCTGATCGTGCGCGGCTCCGTGCCTTCCGGGAGGACGATGAGCCTGTCCACCTCGCGGGCGCGTTCGACGAGCCTGTGCAGGAACGCCGGCGGCGAGAGGCGCGGCTCGCGGCCCTGCGCCAACCGCTCCACCAGCCAGTCGAGCGTGAGGTGCTCGGCCACGACGTCCATCACCCAGCCGAGGCGCTCGGCGTCGTCGAGCGGCACCTCCGGGTCGAGCGCCGCGGCCCGCGCCGCGGTGACGTACGAGTCGGAGTCGACGGCCAGGAGCGGCAGGCCGGTCGTGAACGCCCGCGCGCAGAGGCGCATGACGTTCGGGTCCGGCTCGATGCCACCCGTTAGCACCAAGCCGGCCAGCGGCACGCCGTTCAGCGCCGCCATGGCCACGGCGAGGATGACGTCGTCGCGGTCGCCGGGGGTGATCAGGAGCGCGTCGGGCCTGAGGCGGTGCGTCATGTTGGCCACGGTCCTGGCCACCAGCGAGACGTCGGCGACGCGACGCGTGTCGATCTCGCCCTCCACGACCACGGCGGCGCCCAGGTGGCGCGCCACGTCGCGCGTGCGCGGCGAGGAGAGGCGCGGGTCGAACGGCACCGCGCCCAGCAGCCTCAGCTCGCCGGAGGCGAGCACGGGCGTGCGGGCCACGAGCTCCTCCGGCGACATCACCTCGCGCGGCTGGGGGCTCTCGGGCCGCGCGGCGCCGGCCACGGCGCCGGCGTCTGCGCCCAGCTTGTTCACCACGACGCCGATGACCCGAGCGGAGGCGACACCGCCGAACGGCTCGGCGGCCACGCGCAGGCGGTCGGAGAGCGCGGCCGGCGAGTCGCCGAGCGCCGCGACCAGCACCACCTGGGCGTCCATCGCCTGGGCGAGGTGGGCGTTCAGGGCGTCCAGCTCCGGGTGGGTGGCCGTGGCCGTGAGGCCCTCCACCACCATCACGTCCTTCCCCTCGGCGGCCCGCTGGAAGAGGGCGACCGCCTCCTGCATCAGCTCGTGACGCCTGCCCGCGGCCAGGTAGGCCTCGGCGCGCGCGAAGGGCAGCGGCTCGGGCGGGTCCAGCTGCGTGGTGCCCTTGGCGAAGGTGGTGGAGCGTTCGGGCCCGCCGTCGTCGCCCGGCTGCCTGATCGGCTTCGCGAACCCGACGCGCAGGCCGCGCCGCTCCAGCGCCCGCAGCAGGCCCAGGCTGACCGAGGTGAGGCCTACCCGCCCCTCGGTGGGCACGAGCAGCAGGACGGCGGGCGCGGGCATGGCCCGAGCTTACCGCCGGACGCGTTCTATGGCGTTCCCCACGCCTCGCCGAGCGATCCCGCTTAGAGTGGAGTACACAAGCGAGCAGTGCGAAGTTAAGGAGTGGCCATGTCCGACCGCGACCCGCTCGATCCCGTGAGCCAGGAGCCGACGCAGCCCGAGGAGCAGCCGGCCCCGCCGCCCACGTACACGCCCGCACCACCGCCGCCGGCCGCGACGCAGCCTGTCGGCGCCCCCGTCGCGGCCGCCAAGCCGGACGTCGCCAAGCGCGCCATCGCGGCGATCATCGACGGCGCCATCGCCGGCGTGCTGGGCTACGTGCCGGTCGTGGGGTGGATCGCGTCGGTGCTCTACATCCTCCTGCGCGACGGCTTCGAGTTCGACTTCATGGACGGCCGCTCGCTCGGCAAGAAGCTCATGAAGCTCCGCCCGGTGCGCCTCGACGGCGGCAAGATGGACTTCGGCACCTCGGTGCGCCGCAACTGGACGCTGTGCCTGGGCTCGCTGGCTTCCTTCCTGCTGATCATCCCGTTCCTGGGGTGGCTGCTCTACATCCCCGTGCTCATCGCCGCGGGGGTGTTGGGCATCATCGAGCTCGTCAGGGTCTTCACCGACCCCGAAGGCCGCAGGCTCGGCGACAACATGGCCGGCACGAAGGTCATCGAGGTGGCCGAGTAGCCGCGCCGTACCCCGCCTGAGGGCGCTCCCGAGAGCAGGGCGTCAGGGCTCGTCCCCGGCGCCCTGCTCTCCTGCGGCGTGGGCCGCGGGCCGCTCGCGCGAGCCGCGCGGGCGCGCCGCCGCCCTGATCGCCTCGACGGTGACGACGCGGCGGCTCATCGCCAGGGCGAAGGCGACGGTGGCGGCGAAGGTGAGCACGCCGCTGGCCACGAACAGGGCGTGCGGCAGCGCGTCGCCGCCGAGGCGCCACCACGGCTCCCCCACCACGCGCAAGACCATGCCGGACTGCAGGAGCGCGAAGGTGACGGCCTCGAAGCCCGTCTGCCTGATGCCGCCCGGCCGCGGCAGCATCCAGTAGGCGACGCCCATCACCATCGAGAGGAAGAAGCCCACGGTGCCGAGGTGCCCGTGGGTGGGCGCCAGCGCCCCCGCGGACCCGGGCCAGACGGCCATCGAGGCGCCCGCCAGTCCGGCGAGCACGAGCCACGCGAGGGCGCAGCGCAGGAACGCGACCTGCCAGCGGCTCAGGCGGCCTTGCCCACCTTCACGCGCCAGCGCTCGGGGCCCTGCTCGAGGTACTGCCACGCGAGCTGGCCGGCCCGCTCCGCCTGGAGCTGGTAGTAGAGCGGCTTGGGGTCGTGGTCGTTCACGAGCTCGAACGCCTGGCCTGGCGCCAGCTCGTCGAAGGTCCTGAAGATGAGGGGGTGCCGCTCGCGCGGCGGGATCTGGCGTACGTCAAGCTGCTTCATCGGGGGTCTCTCCTTCCCACCAGCGGATGGCGCCCGTCGGGCAGGCGGCCATCGCGTCCAGGGTCCTCTCGTCGGCCGTCAACGGCCCCGCGAACGCGGCCGCGAGCGTGCCGGGCGCCACGTCCTCGCACACCTCGCAGCGGATGCAGCGCTCCGCGTCCACGTACACGTGGCTGGGGCGCCTGAGACGGTTCACGCGCGCTCCGAGCCGCTCGCGGGCGGCGCGCCGCGGCGCTCGAGGCGCCGCACGCCCACGACCGTGAAGCGGCCCGCGCCGGCCACCAGCGCCTTGTCCTCGCCTGGCAGGACGTGGACGACGTCACCGGGCCCTACGGCGTGCGTGGACTCCCCCTCGCGCACCTGGCCCTCGCCGTCCAGCACCGTGAACACCGTCTCGGCCTCGTCGCCCTCCGGCGCCACGAGCGACTGGCCCGCCTGCAGGCAGAGGAGCATCACGGCCAGGCCGCGTCCCATGCTCACGGGCCGGGGCACGGGCCCGTGGGCGGAGAAGCGCCTCTGCTCCAACGTCTTGATCAGGGGCACGTGCTCACCTCGCTCGTCCGGAGCGCCGGTTCGGCCGGCGACGTCAGGAGCGCCGAAAGCTCCGCCAGCAGCGCGGCCTCGGCCTCGGGGCCCAGGCCCCTGATCTGCACGGCCTGGCCCAGGTCGACGGTGCCGGCCAGCACGCGGCGCAGCGCGGGTCGGCGCAACGGCGTGAAGCCGTGCCGCACCAGCACCTCCAGGCAGCGGGGGTCCGCCGCGAGCAGGTCGGACACGCGCGTGCGCCGCAGCTCTTCGAAGCTCGGGCTCGTCTCCACGACGCGGATCGTCGCACCGCGCGGCGGCCGCCGCCCATGACGCAGGTCAAGGCGGCCGGGGTCGGGGCGCGGGTAGCTTCGCCTCGTGCGAGAGGCGTTCCTCGACAACCGAGGGCTCCAGCCCCCCGAGCCGATGGTCAGGACCCTGGCCCTCCTCGAGGAGCTGGCGGCCGGCGACGTGCTGACGATCCACAACGACCGCGTACCCGTGTACCTCCTGCCCCAGCTCCTGGAGCAGGGGGCGAGCTACGAGGTCGAGGAGCTGCCCGACGGCAGCGCCCGGGTGCGGATCGTCAAGGGCGCGCCTTGACGCACCCGCCGGGCGCGTCGGGCGGCGCCCACCCCTTCCTGCCCGTGTCGGCGCTGCTGGGGGGCGCGCTCGCCATGGTCGTGGGCTCCGCCTGGCTGCTCGCGGACCCCGCGACGCTGACGTCCTACCTGGGCGCGCCCACGGCCGTCGCCCTCACCCACCTGTTCACACTGCTGTGCGTGACGCTCGTCTACGTGGGCACGCTGCAGCAGCTGCCCGCGGTCCTGCTGGTGACCGACCTGGCCTGGACGCGCCTGGGCTTCGTGGCGCTGCCCCTCCTGGTGGTCGGTGGCGCCGCGCTCGTGCACGGCTTCGCCGCCGGGTTCCGGCCCGGGGCGCTGGCCGCCGGTGGCCTGGCCGTGACCGTGTCGCTGGCGCTGGTGGCGGCGCAGACGCTGCGGACGGCGCGGCGCAGCCCGCCGCGCGACGCGGCCAGCCGCGGGCTGGTGGCGGCGGTGTGCTACCTGGCGCTCACGGTCGCCTTCGGCACCCTCCTCGCCGGCGCGCGCAGCTCGCCGGCGCTGGCGTCCTCGGTCGGCTACGCCCCCGCCCTCCACCAGACCACGGGCCTGATCGGGGCGTTCCTGCTCGGCATCGCCGCGTCCGGGCACAAGCTGCTGGCCATGTTCGCCCTGTCCAAGGGCGGCAGCGCGTGGCGCGTCACGGCCGTCACCTGGCTCGTGCACGCCTGCGTGGCGGCCAGCCTTGCGGCCGCGCTCGCCCCGGTGGTGGGCTGGCCTCCCGCGGCCGCGCGCGCGGCGTACGCGGTCGCCACCGTCGCGCTCTGCGCCGCCGGCGCCCTGCAGGTCGTCGAGGTCGGCGCGCTGCTCAAGCGGCGCCTGCGGAAGCGCCTCGAGGCCCCCGTGCAGCGCTACGTGCTCGCGCACGCCTTCCTCCCCTACGCCGGCGTGCTGCTCGCGTCCGGTCACGGGGAGGCGGCGGTGGTGGCCGCGCTGTTGGGGTTCGTGGGCCTGGCCGTGAGCGGCATGCTCGTCAAGATCCTCTCGTTCCTCACCTGGACCGCGGCGTTCGGCTCGGCGCCTCGCCGCGCCGCACCCCCGCCGCTGCTGCGTGAGCTCGCGCGCCCCCGGCTCGAGCCCGTCATCACGGTCGGGCTGGCCACCGGAGCCGTGCTGGCGCCCTTGGCCGTCGTCACCCTGTCGACGCCGGTGGCGGCCCTCGCCGGCGCGGCCCTGCTGGCGGGCGCAGGGGCGCAGCTCTGGCAAGCCGTCACGGTGGTGTGGCGCGCGCTGGGACCCGACCCGGGGCGCCCCCTGGAGGCGGTGACCACAAGGTGACCACTACGGTGGAGCTCGTCGAGAGGGACGCGGCGGTGCCCGCCGCCGAGGCGCTGCGAACCCTGCAGGAGGTGTTGGACCCCGAGCTGGGCGTCGACGTCGTGAACCTGGGGCTCGTCTACGCCGTCACGGTCGAGGGCGCGGCGGTGTGCGTGCGCATGACGCTCACGACGCCGGGCTGCCCGCTGCACGCCAGCATCGAGGAGCAGGTGCGGGGGGCGCTGTCGCGCTTGCCCGGGGTGGACCACGCCGCGGTGGAGCTGGTGTGGGACCCTCCCTGGACCCCCATGGCGATGACCGCGGAGGGCAAGCGGCAGCTGGGGTTCCTCTGAGGCCGGGCCGCCGCCAGGGGCGCCGCGTTCCGCCTCCGGCCGGTCGCGGCGGTCCGCGTCACGGCGCCGGCCGGTCGCGCCGGGTCCCTACCTGCCCGCCGAGCTGGCCATGTCGGCGAGCGCCGCCTCGTCCACCGCCACCACTGTGCGGCCGGCCATGGTGATCGCGCCCGCGGCGTGCAGGCGCGAGAGGTTGCGGCTCACCAGCTCCGGCACGGTGCCGATGCGGGCGCCGATCTCGCCGTTCGTCATCAGCTCGAACGGCACGCCGCGCGCGGCCTCGGCCAGGAGGTGGCCGGCCAGGCGGTGCTGCACCTCCTGGAAGGAGATCTGGTTCACCAGCCCCACCAGGCGCCTGAGGTTGCGGCCCAGCGAGCGCATGAGGTGCAGCGCCACGGCGGGCCGCTCGCGCAGCGCGGCCACGAAGCTCTCGTGCTCCACGACGTACAGCTCGGTGTCGCGCACGGCCTGGGCGCTGGCGGGGTAGGGGCCGCCGTCGAGCGCGACGAGCTCGGCCACGGTGGCGAACCGCCGCTCGTGGTGGAGCAGCAGCTCCCGCCCGCTCACCGGCGAGATCAGGAACACCTTCACCTCGCCCTCGGCGATCACCATCAGGCCCAGCGAGGGGTCGCCCTCCAGGAACAGCGTCTCGCCCGCGGCGTAGCGGCGCAGGACCGCACGCGCCGCCAGCGCGGCCAGGTCGTCGTCGGGGAGGCCGGCCAGGAGCGGGCAGCGGGCGAAGACGTCGAAGGCCGGTAGCGCCACGCCCCCAACCTAACGCCCGCGGCCGAACCGGTGGCGCCGCGGACGGGAGTAACATGGCCGTCGCCGCGAGCGGCCCCGTCTCCAGGGGCGGTCCCCGACGCGCGGCCAGGAGGGCAACCCCGGATGGCTTCGAGCTGGCAGCGCACGGTGACGGTGATGTTCCTGGCGCAGCTGCTGGCCTCCCTCGGGTTCTCCACGATCTTCCCTTTCCTCCCCGCCTTCGTGGAGGAGCTGGGCTCCACCACCGGCGGCTCCACCGTCTTCTGGGTGGCCATGGTCTACAGCGTGCAGGCCGTGGCCATGATGATCGCCTCGCCGGTGTGGGGCGCGATGGCTGACCGGTACGGCCGCAAGCCCATGGTCATCAGGTCGCTGATCGGCGGCGCGGTCCTCGTGGTGCTGATGGGCTTCTCGCGCAGCGCCGAGGAGCTCGTGCTGATCCGACTGGTCCAAGGCCTGGTGACGGGCGTGGTGTCGGCGTCGGCCTCGATGGTCGCCGCCGCGGTGCCCAGGGACAAGCTCGGCTACGCCATGGGCCTGATGCAGACGGGCCAGTGGGCCGGCATCTCGGTGGGGCCCATCGTGGGCGGCTTCCTCGAGTACCTCGTGGGCATCCGCATGTCGTTCCTCGTCACGGGCGTGCTGCTGGCCATCGGCGGCGTGCTGGTGGTCTTCGGCGTGCGCGAGGAGTTCACGCCGCCGCCTCGCTCCCGGCGCCTCGTGGGCCACATGTTCGCCCAGTGGCGCGAGGTGCTGCGCGCGCCGGGCGTCTCGGTCGCCTACCTGCTGCGCTTCACGGCCTGGCTGGGCCGGACGATGATCATGCCGTACCTGCCGCTCTTCATCGCCACGCTGACGCTGCGCACCGAGCTCGCCAGCATCTACACCGGCATCGCCATCGGGGCGGCGTCGCTAGCGGGGACGATCAGCGGCGTGGCGCTGGGCCGGCTCGGCGACCGGGTCGGCCACAAGCGGGTCCTCGTGGCCTCGGCGGTGGCGACGGCGCTCTTCTACGCCCCCATGGCGCTGGTGACCGGGGTGTGGCAGCTGGTGGTGTTGAACGTGGTCGTCGGCTTCGCGGTCGGCGGCGTGCTGCCGGCCGTCAGCGCCATGCTGGCGCGCTTCACCGACCCGGCCATGGCCGGCTCGGTGTACGGCCTCGACAACTCGGTGGGCGCCGCGTCGCGCGCCGTCGCGCCCCTGCTCGCGGGCGCCGTCATCACCATCGGCAGCGCCCCGGACGCCCCCGACTACCGGGCCATCTTCGTGGTCACCGCCGTGCTCTTCGCGGCCACCGCGGCGCTGGCGTCGTGGCGGCTGCCGCCCGACCAGACCGCGTCCAGCGCCGATGCCGCGGCCGGGGCCCGGCCCGCGCGCTGAGCCCTGGCCTCGGTAGCCCCGGCGTTGCCTCGGGGCCGGTGCGCTGGCTATGTTCGGGTCGTCACCAGGGGTGTCCCGGGGCGCCAGGCCGCGCCCGGGGCTGAGATCAGACCCTAGGAACCTGACCCCGGTAATGCGGGCGGAGGGAGAGTGACGCTCGCCGGGCCCACGCCCGGGCGCGTCCGACCGGTGACGGAGAGGGCGCCATGAACCTACGCACGGTCCTCACCCTGTCGAGCCTAGTCCTGCTGGCCGCGAACGCCGCGGCCCAGGAGCTGCGGGTGCTCACGCACGACTCGTTCTCGCTGCCCGCCGAGCTGGTCGAGCGCTTCGAGCGCGAGACCGGCGTGGACGTAGTCCTCCTGTCCGGCGGCGACGCGGGCGAGGCCCTGAACCGGGCCATCCTCACCAAGGGCCGCCCCATAGCCGACGTGCTCTTCGGCGTCGACGAGGGCCTGTGGCAGCGCGCCGCCGACGAGGGCGTCTTCGAGCCGTACGAGAGCCCGTCGCTCGCCGCCGTCCCCGATACCTACGCGTTCGACGCCTCGCACCTGGTCACGCCCGTCGACGTCGGCTTCGTGGTGCCGAACTACGACGTGGCGGCCCTGGCGGCCGCGGGGGTGGACCCCGGAGGCCTGACGCTCGCCGACCTCGCCGGCGCGGAGCTGGCGCCGCTGACCGTGGTGACGAACCCTGCCACCTCGAGCCCCGGGTTGGCCTTCCTGTTCGCCACGGTCGCCTACTTCGGCGACCCGCAGGCCGGCGTGGAGCCCGCGGCCCCGCCGGAGGCGCGCGGCGGCTTCGCCGACTGGCTCGACTTCTGGGGCGCCATGGCCGCGAACGGCGTGCTCGTCGCCGACGGCTGGTCCGACGCCTACTACACGGCC
This sequence comes from uncultured bacterium, assembly GCA_964529575.1. Classification (GTDB taxonomy): domain Bacteria; phylum Deinococcota; class Deinococci; order Deinococcales; family Trueperaceae; genus DASRWD01. Next base: position 4,509 of record CAZGXF010000011.1, on the reverse strand, counting down.
TTCAGCCGCTACGGCGGGGACCGGCCGATCGTCCTGAGCTACGCGACCAGCCCTGCGGCCGAGGTGATCTTCGCCGAGGAGCCGCTCGAGGAGTCGCCCACCGCGAACCTCGCCTGCGAGGGCTGCGCCTACCGCCAGGTCGAGGGCGTGGGCGTCCTCGCCGGCACGCGCGTCCGCGAGGCGGCCGAGGCGTTCGTCGAGTTCCTCCTCTCCCAGGAGACGCAGGAGGCGATCCCGCTCGAGATGTTCGTCGCGCCGGTGCGGGAGGGCGCCCGGGTACCGCCGGAGTTCGAGCGTTACGCGACCCTGCCCGCGGGCGCCGTCGCCGCGCCGCTGGCGCCGAGCGTCGTGGCCGCGAACCAGGAGCGCTGGCTGACGCAGTGGACCGCCGTCGTGCAGCAGGGCAGGGACCCGGCCTCCGTGAGGTAGGCCGGGTCCCTCGGGGCCCGTCCGGGGGCGGTAGGCGCGCCGGAGGGCCGCCCGCGGCTCGTCGACGGCAGGCGGTGGCGCCGCGGCGGACCGCGGCGCCCCTGCTCAGGGCGCGGCCGCCAGCGGCGCGGCCTCCTCGCCCTCGAACAGCGCCGCCAGCTCCGGGGCGTGGCGCGCCACCTCGGCCAGCGTCCCGCTGGCCACCACGCGGCCAGCCTCCATGACGATCACCTTGTCGGCACGCTCCAGGGCCGCACGGCGGTGCGACACGACCAGGCAGGTCACGTCGCGGTCGGCGAACAGGCCGTCCCACAGCCGACGCTCGGTCTCCACGTCGAGCGCGCTCGAGAGGTCGTCGAAGACCAGCAGGTCGGCGCCGGTGAGGAACATGCGGGCCGCGGCGGCGCGCTGCACCTGGCCGCCCGAGAGACGCACGCCCCTGGTGCCGACCTCCGTCTCCAGGCCCTGGTGGAGCTGCTCGACGTCGGCGGTCAGCACGGCCAGGTCGAGGGCGCGGCGGACCTCCGCCTCGCCGGCCGACCGGCCGAGGAGCACGTTCTCGCGCAGGGAGTCCGAGAACAGCCTGGGCACCTGCGCCGTGTAGGCGGTGCGCGGCGGCACGAAGAACGTCGCTGGGTCCTCGACCGGCACCCCGTTCCAGCGGACCTCGCCCGCCGTCTTGGGCAGCAGGCCGAGGAGCACGCGCAGGAGCGTGGTCTTCCCCGACCCGACGCGGCCCGTCACGACCACGAACTCGCCGCGCCGCACCGTGAACGAGACGTCCTCGACGCCCTCCTCGGCGCCGGGGTGACGGTAGGTGAGGCCCGACACCGACAGCTCGACGAGCGGCTCGGCGCGCGGCGGGGCGGGGGCGAACGGCGCCTGGTCGCGCTCGAGGCCGTAGTCGTACGGCTCCACGAGGCTCTCGACGGGGGCGTCCACCATCAGTCGCCCCAGGCGCTCGTAGGCGACGCCGGTGCGCTTGTGCTGCACGAACATCAGGCCCACGAACGACATCACGCCGGTGAGCCGCGGCAGGTAGGTGACGAACAGCGCGAAGTCGCCCACGGTGAAGCTGCCGTCGCGGAGCGCGGTGGCGCCCACCAGCAGCACGACGCCGGTGGCCACGTGCACCATGTTGTCGGTCACGCTGCGGAACAGCTCGGTCAGGACCGTGTCCTTCAGCGCGCGCCCGCGCCGGTCCTCGTTCAGCCGCTTGAAGCGCGCCAGCACGCTCTCCTCGCGGCCCGAAGCCTTCACGGCCTGGACGCTGCCGAACGTCTCCCCCAGGAAGTCGGTGACCCTGCTCGTCGCCTCGCGCGAGGCGCGCCGCGCGGTGCGGATCAGGGGCCGCATGCGGTTCGTGAACAGGAGCGTGAGGGCCAGCGGCACGCACGCCAGCAGCGTCAGCAGCGGGTCGATGAACGCCATCACGACCAGGGCGGCCACGCCGTAGAGCGCGAAGCCCCAGAAGTCCACCCAGTTCTCCACGTACTCGCCGATGTCGTTGACGTCGTCGCGGAAGCGCGTCACCGACTCGCTGGGCGACTCGGGCAGCCGGCGCGAGCCCGCGGCGGTGAGCAGGTGCTTGAGCACGTTGTGGCGCACGTGCAGCGTGACCTCCACCCAGTAGCTCGCCCAGGTGTGGATGGCGGCCACGAACACGCCGATGCGGCCGACGTCGAGCGCCAGGGCGAGCGCCAGGAAGGTCCAGGCGTCCCAGCCCGCCGGCGCGGCGCCCGAGAGGGCGTCGAAGACGCCCTTGGTGAGCACGCCGGTCAGCACCGGCAGCAGGTGGATGAGGCCCCACAGGACGCTCGTGCCGATGAACAGCCAGCGTCGCTGGCGCACGAGCCGCAGGGTCAGCAGCAGCGGGTTCGTCTCGAAGTTCATGCCAGGTCCTCCAGCAGCTCGGCGTCCTCGGGCGCGAGCTGGGGAGCGCCGGCGCGGCCGGCGACGTTGAGGTCCAGCGCCAAGGCGGCACGCCGCAGGCGCGCGTAGCGGGAACCTTCGTCGGCGGCGAGGACGGCGCGCGGGCCGGCCTCGACGACGCGGCCGCGCTCCATGACCATGATCTCGTCGACCCTCTCCACGGTCTCCAGGCGGTGGGCGATGACGATCGCCGTCCGGCCGTGTAGGAGCCTCTCGAGCGCGACCTCGAGGCGGCGCTCGGTGACGGGGTCGAGCCGCGACGACGGCTCGTCGAGGATCACCAGTCCGGGGTCCTTGAGGAAGACGCGGGCGAAGGCGATGAGCTGCGCCTCGCCGGCGGAGAGGTTGCGGCCGCCCGAGTCGAGCTCGGTGTCCAGGCCCCTCTCCTGGCCGCGCAGCCACGGGCCCAGGCCCAGCTCCTCGAGCACGCCCACGATCACCTCGTCGGGCACGCTCGGGTCGAAGAACGTCAGGTTGTCGCGCAAGCTCCCGCGGAACAGCTGCACGTCCTGCGTTACCAGCCCGATGCGCGACCGCAGGCGCTGCAGGTCGACCTCGCGGGTGTCGACGCCACCCACCTTCACGCTGCCGCCGCTGGGGTCGTAGAGGCGGAACACCAGCCGCGTGAGCGTCGTCTTGCCCGACCCGGTGCGGCCGAGCAGGCCGAGCCGGCGGCCGGGGGCGAGGTGGAACGACACCCCGCGCAGGGTGAGCTGGTCGGCGCTGGCGTCGAGGTAGTGGAAGTCGACGCCCTCGAACGTCACCGCGAGAGGCCCTGCGGGCAGCTCGGCCGTGCCGCCCGGGGGCAGCGCCGAGCGCGTCCTGAACAGCTCCCCGACGCGCTGCACGCCGGCCGCGGCCTTCTGCAGCTCCTGCAGCTGCTGGGTGATCTGCTCGATCGGGTTCTGCAGCATGAACAGGTACTGGAAGACCATGTACGCGGCGCCCACCGTCATGTCGCCGCGGCGGACGAGGTAGATGGAGGTGCCCACGCTCACGGCCAGGCCCACGACGAACAGGCCGTAGCTCGACAGCCACACGACGCTGCGGAGCATCCAGGCGCGGCGGGTGTCGCGGTAGACGCCGCGCATCACGCCGCGGAAGCGGTGGAGCGAGTACTCGCCGGCGCCGTTGGCGCGCAGGTCGTCGAGGCCCTGCAGCCGCTCCTCGATGAAGCCGAACTGGCGGGCGTTGGCCTCACGCTCGAGGTTCGACGCCGGCACGCCCACCCGCCTGGTGAGCGTGAGCGCCACGAGTTCGAGGACCACGAAGGCGGTGAGGGCGCCGCCCATCAGCGGCTCCTCGAGCCACAAGGCCACGAGGATGCCCACGAGCAGCAGCAGCCCGCCGAACACGCGCACCGAGAACTGCGAGAGGAAGTTCGACAGGCTGGTGATGTCGCCGTCGATGCGCTCGATCATCTCGCCGGCGGTGCGGGCGTTGTGGAAGCCCATGTCGAGGTCGAGCGTGTGGCGGGTCAGGTCCTCGCGCAGGTGGTTCGTCGCGCGCCACCCCACCGCCGCCGCGACGTACGTCGCCAGCGCGTTGAGGAGCTGCGTGACGACCGCCACGGCGAGGAAGGAGACCGCCAGGGACGTGAGGAGCCGACCCGGCGCGGCGGCCAACGCCCCGTCGATGAAGCGCCGCATGATCTGCGGCACCAGGAGCTGCAGGCCGGTCGCGGCCAGCAGGAGGACGGCCATGAGCAGGGCCATCCCGCGCTGCGGCGCCAGGTAGCGGCGCAGCATGGCCAGCATCGAAGCCTCGGTGGGCACCGGCTGGTCGGTCGTCGCGGCTCGGGTGGTCATGTCACCTCGTTCGTCTCGGTCTGCGGTGCGTGCTGTCCTTCTTCGGCCCGGGCCGCGCACGCAAGAAAAGGCCGCGGGCTCCTCTCGGGTCGCCCACGGCCGGGTTCTCGAACGCGGTTCGCGCTAGCTAATGACCGGTCACAGGGCAGACCTCTCCCATGCCATCCCCGACACCCAGCGGTGCCGTACGCACGACACCCGTGGGCGCCGCGGTCCGCGGGGTGGGGATGCGCAGGCGGTCTGCCATGACCGCACGACTCTAGGGCAGCGCCCCGCGGGTAGTCAAGGGGAGGGGCCGCGACCGGGCCCGCGCCTGCGCCGGGCCCTCAGGCCTCGAGGA
>CAZGXF010000010.1:0-42103 GCA_964529575.1 uncultured bacterium | reverse complement strand
TTGTGGTCGGTGGTGACGAGGTCCTTGCCCTCGGCCTGGCAGTAGCGCACGAGCCGTGCGTCCACCGGCGTCTTGGGGTCGTCGCCCTCCACGGTGACGACCTCGGCCGGTACGTTGACGTGCGCCACGAGCCGGTCCACGACCTCGAGGCCGCGGCGCCCGCGCTGGCGCCTGAGCGGGTCGTCGGAGTCGGCGAGGCGCTGGAGCTCGGCCAGCACGAACTGGGGCACCAGGAGGCGACCGTCGAGGAAGTTCGCCTCGGCGACCTCGACGACGCGCCCGTCGATCAGGGCCGAGCTGTCCAGCACCTTGTCGTGCCAGGGGAGCTCGGGGCGGCGCGCCGCCGCCGCTGCCGTGCGCAGGCCGGGCAGCACGCGGCGGTTGGCGACGAAGAAGCCCGCGCAGCTCGTGACCGCCAACAGCGCGATGAGTATCGACCAGTACCAGGTGAAGCCCGGGACCTCGGCCAGGACGGTGTTCACGAGGATCGTGAGCACCAGGCCGACCGTGGCCCCCACCAGGCCGGCGACGACGGCGTCCGGACCCACGGACGACAACCGGCGCATCGCCAGGGACCAGAGGCGACCGACGCGGCGCGCCAGGCCGCGGGTGAAGAGGTAGGCGCTGAGCGCGCCCACGACGGTCAGGTAGAAGAGGTTGTTGGGGCCGGCCAGGAGACCCCGGGGCTCGAGCAGCCAGACGCTGAGGAGGTAGCCGGCCAAGCCGCCCGCCACCGTGAACAGGCCGCTGGCCAGGCTCGCGCCGAGGCGCTCCTCCGGCGCCCCCCGCTGGTCGGGAGCGTCCGCCACGTGTCCCTCGCCGCGGGTCACCGCCCTGTTCACCGCTCACCCCACACCGCGGCGAGAGCCTCCTTCAGGGTGCCGACGCCCACCACGGCCTCCGCCGACCGCGGGCCGATCACGCGGTCGAAGCCGGCGCGCGACGCCTCCTGCAGCCTGCGGCCCAGCTGGGAGACGCTGCGCAGCTCGCCGGCCAGGCCCACCTCGCCCACGAGGGCCGTGCCGTCGTCGACGGGCCGGTTCGTGACCGCCGAGTAGGTGGCGACGGCGACCGCCAGGTCGGTGCCGGGGTCGGTGAGGCGCAGGCCGCCGGCCACGTTCACGTAGACGTCGAGCCCCTCGAGCGGCAGCCCGAGGCGGCGCTCCAGCACGGCGAGGACGACGTCAACGCGGCGCTGGTCGAGGCCCTGCACCACGCGGCGCGGTGCGGAGTAGGGGCTCTTGGAGGCCAGGGCCTGCACCTCCAGCAGCAGGGGCCGCTGGCCCTCGAGCACGGCCGCGACCACCGAGCCGGGAGCGCCCACGGGCCGCTCGGCGAGGAAGGCCGCCGAGGGGTTGGGCACCGGCACCATGCCGCCGTGGGTCATCTCGAACACGCCGACCTCGCCGGTGGCGCCGAAGCGGTTCTTCGCCGAGCGCAGCACCCGCATGTCGCCGGCCGACTCGAGCGTGAGGGTGGCGTCGACCATGTGCTCCACGACCTTCGGGCCCGCGACCGTGCCCTGCTTGGTGACGTGGCCTATGAGCACCAGGGCCGTGCCGGCCTCCTTCGCCGACGCCACCAGCAGCGCCGTGGCGTCGCGCACCTGCGTGACGCTGCCGGGCACCGCGCCCTCCTCGTAGGTGAGGGTCTGGATGGAGTCGACGATCGCCAACCGCGGGGCCCGTTCGGCGAGGTAGGCGGCGACGGCCGGCGCGAAGGTCTGCCGCGTGAGCTTGAGGCCCTCCCCGACGCCGAGGCGGTCGGCGCGCAGGCGGACCTGCAGCGGCGACTCCTCGCCGGCGACGTAGAGGACGTCGTCGCCGCGCGCGGCGGCGGCCGCGGCGAGCTGGAGTAGCAGGGTGGACTTGCCTATGCCCGGCTCCCCCGTGAGCAGCACGGCGGAGCCGGAGACGATACCGCCGCCCAGGACCCTGTCGACCTCGTCGTCGCCCGACGGGAAGCGCGACGGGGCGGCGCCGTCCACGCCGAGGAGCTCCACGCTCTCGGCGGCGCGGGCCCGCGCCGCCGGCCGGGCGGCGGGCAGGGGAGCCGCCTCCTCAACGACGCTGCCCCACGTGCCGCAGCGCGTGCAGCGACCGAGCGGCATGGGGCTCTTCGCCCCGCACTCGGTGCAGACGTAGGTGGTGGCTACTCGGGCCACGGCCCTCCGGGCCGCAGGTGGCGGTGTGGCATCGCCCTAAGCGTACCGTGCGCCGCCGCCGCGCCACGTGGCGCGCTCGGCACGCGCCCAGACCGGCCCGAGGCGGCCGCGCGGCGCCGCGGAGCGTCCCCCGGCGGCGCCGCGCGGGGCGCACGGCTCGGCCGGCCGCAGGCTGCGTCGGCCGCCGCCGGGCAGGCGCCGCAGGTCCTCAGACCAGCGGCACCGGGCGCGCGAAGACGGGCTTGCCGTCCTCGATGGTGACGAGCAGCGGGTCCTCGCTGCCGTGGGCGAGGATCTCGAGCGACAGCGGGTCCTCGATGTGCTCGCGGATCACGCCGCGCAGCGGCCTGACGCTCTCGCCGGGCGGGAGCTTGTCCACGAGGAACTCGGCGACCTCCTGCGCGAAGGTGACGTCGATGCCGCGGCTGGCGAGCTCGCGCCTGATGTCCTCCAGCGCCTGCCTGGCGATGACGACGATGTCGTCGCGTTCGAAGGTATCGAAGACGATGACCTCGTCCAGGCGGTCGAGGAACTCGGGTGAGAAGAGGTTCCGCAGGGGGACGTCGTGGCCCTGGCCGGTGTCGTCCTGGAACCCGACCGTGCCGCCCCTGTTGAAGCCGGTGTTGCTCGTCATGATGAGGATGACGCGCCGGAAGTCGACGGTGCGGCCCAGGCCGTCGGTGAGCCGGCCGTCGTCGAGCACCTGCAGGAACGTGTTGTAGATGTCGGGGTGCGCCTTCTCGATCTCGTCGAGCAGCACGACGCTGAAGGGCTGGCGCCTCACCGCCTCGGTGAGCCGGCCGCCCTGCTCGTGGCCGACGTAGCCGGGGGGCGCGCCGATGAGCTTGCTTATCGAGTGCGCCTCCTGGAACTCGCTCATGTCGAGCCTGATGAGGGCGCGCTCGCTGCCGAACAGCTCGGTGGCGAGCTGCTTGGCCAGGAAGGTCTTGCCGATCCCCGAGGGGCCCACGAAGAGGAACGAGGCCGCCACGCGCGTGCGGCCGCCCAGGCCCACGCGGGCGCGCCGCAGGGCGGCGGCCAGCGCCCTGATGGCCCGGTCCTGGCCGACCACGGTGCGCTGGAGGTTCTCCTCGATGGTGGCGAGCTTGGCGTCGTCCTGGTCGTCGACGTAGATGCCGCCCCAGGAGTCCACGACGGCCTCGATGTCGGCGCGGCCGACGATGGGCGTGCCGTCCTCCTCCTCGAGGACCGGGAAGCCCAGTGACTTGTTCAGGCGCGTGCGCGAGGCGGCCTCGTCGATGAGGTCGATGGCCTTGTCCGGGAAGTTGCGGCCCGGCAGGCTGCGCTCGCCGTAGCGCACCGCCATCTGCAGCATCTCCTGCGGGATGACGACGCCGTGGTGGGCCTCGTACTTCTCGCGCAGGCCCACGAGGATCTCGAGCGACTCCTCGGGCGTGGGCTCGAGGACGATCACGGGCTGGAAGCGCCGCTCGAGGGCGGCGTCCTTCTCGATGTAGCGGTGGTACTCGCCGGTCGTGGTGGCGCCGATGACCTGGATCTCGCCCCGCGAGAGCGGCGGCTTGAGGATGTTCGCGGCGTCGAGCGTGCCCTCGGCGCCGCCCGCGCCGACGAGCGTGTGCAGCTCGTCGATGAACGCGACCACGCGGGCGCTCCTGAGCTCCTCGATGATCTGCTTCAGGCGCTCCTCGAACTCGCCCCGGTACTTCGTGCCGGCGACGATGTTCGAGAGGTCGATGGACAGCACGCGCACGCCGGCGAGGTTCGGCGGCACCCGTCCCTCGACGATGGCCTGGGCCAGGCCCTCGACGATGGCGGTCTTGCCGACCCCCGGCTCGCCGATCAGCACGGGGTTGTTCTTCGTGCGGCGGCTGAGGATCTGGATGACGCGCCTGATCTCCTCGGTGCGGCCGATGACGGGGTCGAGCTTCCCCTCGGCGGCCGCCTTGGTGAGGTCGCGGGCGTACTCGTCCAGGAACGGCGTGTTGACCGTCTCGGACTGGTTCTTCGGGTCCGCGGCTGCCAGGATGCGCCACCTGACGGTGTCGACGTCGCGCGTGAGCTCCTGGAGGATGCGGTAGGCGACGCCGTCGCCCTCGCGGATGATGCCGAGCAGGATGTGCTCGGTGGCGATGACGTTGGACCCGAGGCTGCGGGCCTCGCTGCCGGCGAGCTCCATCACCCGCCGCGCGCGCGGCGTGATGGAGGCGGCCTCGTTGCGTGGCAGCCCGTCGCCGCGGCCCACCATGGCCTCGACCTGGGCCCTGAAGCCCTCGAGCGTCGCCCCGAACTCGGCCAGCACCTTGCTGGCGGTGCCGCCCTCGCGCATGAGGCCCAGGAGCAGGTGCTCCGGTCCGATCATCGCGTGCCCGAGCTTGCTCCCCTCCTCGCGCGCGAAGTGGAAGACGAGCCGGGCTCTGTCGTCGTAGCGGTTCACGGTCTCCTCCGCGCGCTACCCGCGCTAGCTGAGAGAGGACGATGCTGACGGCGCCTCGAGCGCCAACCGGGCATGGTGCTATAGTACCCGCCTGCCCGCGAGCCGGGCACGACATTCATTACGATTCCGCGCGGCCGGCTTCAGCGACAGCTAATCGTCGAGCCGGCGCCACCCGAGGGACCGGATGCTGCTCCAGGAGATCGTCTTCACCCTCGACCGGTTCTGGTCGGACCGAGGCTGCCTCATCGCGCCGCCGCACGACACCGAGGTGGGCGCGGGCACCTTCTACCCGACCACCTTCCTCCGCTCGCTGGGCCCGGAGCCCTGGAACGTGGCCGGCATCGCGCCGAGCCGCCGGCCCGCCGACGGGCGCTACGGCGACAACCCCTACCGGTTCCAGTACTTCTACCAGTACCAGGTGATCCTCAAGCCGTCCCCCGCCGACGTGCAGCAGGTCTACCTGGAGTCGCTCGCCGCCCTGGGGATCGACTTCGCCGCCCACGACATGCGCTTCGTCGAGGACAACTGGGAGTCGCCGACCCTCGGCGCCTGGGGCCTGGGCTGGGAGGTGTGGATGGACGGGATGGAGATCACCCAGTTCACCTACTTCCAGCAGGTGGGCGGCATCGACTGCAAGCCGGTCCCCGTGGAGCTCACGTACGGGCTCGAGCGCATCGCCATGTACCTGCAGGGCAAGAAGCACGCCTTCGACCTCGCCTTCTCGCGCGACGTCACCGTGGGCGACCTGCGGCGCGACTTCGAGCTCCAGCACAGCCGCTACAACTTCGAGGCCTCCGACCCCGACCTGCTCCGCACGCTGTTCGACAGGTTCGAGGGCGAGGCCAGGCGCCTGCTCGACGAGGGGCTGCTCTACCCGGGCTACGAGTTCGTGATGCGCTGCTCGCACGCCTTCAACCTGCTCGACGCCCGCGGCGCCCTGTCGCACGCCGAGCGCCAGGCCTACGTGCAGCGCGTACGTCGCTTGGCCGAGGCCTCGGCGAAGGCCTACCTGGCGCAGCGCGGCGCGGAGGCGCGGGCGTGAGCCGCGACCTGCTGTTCGAGATCGGCACCGAGGAGCTGCCGTCCTGGTACGTCACCGAGGGCTCGCGCGCGCTGGGCCCTCTGCTGGAGCAGCGGCTGCGGGCCGTAGGCCTGGCGCCGGCCGGGGTGGAGGTCTTCGGCACGCCGCGCCGGCTGGCCGCGCTGGTCAGCGGGCTGCCGGAGCGGAGCGAGGAGCGCGTCGAGGAGCGCCGCGGCCCCAGCGCCGCGGTGGCCTTCGACGCACAGGGGGCGCCCACGCGCGCGGCCGAGGCGTTCGCCGCCTCCGCCGGCGTGCCCGTGGGGGCCCTGGAGCGGCGGCAGACGGAGAAGGGCGAGTACGTCTACGCGCAGGTCACGCGCGGCGGCGAACCGGCCGCCGCTGTACTGCCGGCGCTGCTCGCCGGCGTCGTGGCCGACCTGCCGGCGCCGCGCAAGATGCGCTGGGGCGAGGTCGACACGCCGTTCGTGCGGCCGGTGGCGTGGCTGACGGCGCTCCTGGGCCACGAGGTCGTGCCGGTGGAGGCCGCGGGCCAGGCCGCCGGCGGCGGCAGCCGGGGCCACAGGTTCCTCGCCCCGGGAGCGGTGGCGCTGCCCGCGCCCGCCGGCTACGCCGAGGCGCTGAAGGGCGCCTGGGTGATCGCCGACGAGGACGAGCGGCGTCGGGCGACCCTTGGCGCCGTGAGCGAGGCGGCCGCCGCGCACGGCCTCGAGCCGGTCGTGGACCCGGCGCTGCTGGCCGAGGTCGCGAACCTGGTCGAGTGGCCGTTCCCGGTCGTGGGCGCCTTCGACGACGAGTACCTGGAGCTGCCCGACGAGGTGCTGACGACCGTGATGGTCAAGCACCAGCGCTTCTTCCCCCTCAGGGGGCCGGACGGCCGGCTGGCGGCGCGGTTCGTGGGCGTCTCGAACAACCGGGTGCCCGACGAGGCCGTGGTGCGCCGCGGCTACGAGGACGTGCTCGCGGGCCGCCTCTACGACGCGAGGTTCTTCTGGCGGGCCGACAGGGAGCGCTCGCTGTCGCAGCTCGCCTGGGCGCTCTCCGGCATCGCCTTCCAGCGCGAGCTCGGCTCGATGGCCGACAAGACCGCCCGCGTGGCGAGGGCCGCCGAGGCCGTGGCCGACGCCGTGGGCCTGACCGACGACGACCGGGCGGCGCTGGCGGGGGCGCTGCCGCTGTTCCGCGCCGACCTGGCGACGCAGATGGTCTACGAGTTCCCCGAGCTGGAGGGCGACATGGCGCGCGCCTACGCCCTCGCCGAGGGCCAACCGCCGGCCGTCGCCGACGTGCTGCGCGACGGCGTCATGCCCAAGGGCCCCGAGGAGCCGCTGCCGCTCACGGCGCCGGGCGCGGCGCTGGCCGTGGCGGACCGACTCGACAAGCTGGTGGGCTTCTTCGCCCTGGGCAAGCGTCCCAGCGGCTCGGCGGACCCGTTCGGGCTGAGGCGCGACGCCCACGCCGTCGTGAGGGTCCTCGCCGCCCGCGGCTGGCGGGCCTCGGTGGAGACGCTCGTGGAGGCCGCGGCGGGCGCCTACCGCGACGGACCGGTGGGCGTTGACATGGGCACGATCGAGGCCGTCAGCGGGTTCGTCTGGGACCGCGTGGCCGCGCTGCTGGAGGAGCAGGGCCACGCCACGCCCGTGGTGCGGGCCGCCACCCTGGGCAGCGTGACGGTGCTGGGAGCGCTGCGGCGGGCGCGCCTGCTGGCGCACCTCATGACCCGGCCCGAGTTCGCCGACCTGATGGCGCTGCACAAGCGCGCCGCGAACCTGGCCGAACGCTACGAGCCGCAGGACCCCGAGGCCGACCCCCGCGAGGCGGTCGACCCGGGGTCGTTCGTCGCCGACGAGGAGCGGCCGCTCTACGACGCCCTCGAGGAGGGGGCCGAGGGCGCCGCCGGCCTGTTGGCCGCCGCCGCCGAGGCCGTGCCGCCGCACGACCCCGCCCGTGAGGAGGAGGCCGCGCCGTTCGCGGCCGACGTCGAGGCGCCGCTCGCCCGCCTGCTGAGCCTCAAGGCGCCGCTGGACGCCTACCTGGACAACGTGCTGGTGATGGCCGAGGACGAGCGCGTGCGCCGCAACCGCCTGGCGCTGCTCGCGGCCGTCGTGGCGCCGCTCAGGCGCTTGGGCGCCCTGGAGCACCTGGCCTAGGCGGACCGGGGCCGCGCCCGCGGAGCGGGGCCTGGTCGAGTGGGACGCCAGGGGGACGAGAGAGAGCGCCCCGAGCAGATGCTCGGGGCGCTCCTCGTTGGTGCCGAAGGTGGGACTTGAACCCACACGTCCTCGCGGACATACGACCCTGAATCGTACGCGTCTACCAGTTCCGCCACTTCGGCAGGGGCGGTCCCCGGCGGGCGGCCGGGGCCGGCGGCACCGCTCGGTACCGCGCCGGCAAGTAACGAGTGTAACACGCCCTGGCGCGTCTGCAACAAGCCGTGGCCACCCGGTTATCCTCCGCCCGGAGGTGACGCCTGTGACGGAAGGGGGTCGCCCCCGGGACCGCGCGCCCGTCGCGCTGGTGACCGGCGGGGCCAGCGGCATCGGGCTGGCGATCGTGGGCAGGCTCGCGCGCGACGGGTACCAGGTCGTGGCCACGGACCTGCCCGGAGCCGAGCGGGAGGCGGCCGCCGTAGGGGCAGGGGCGGCCTTCGTGGCCGCCGACCTCACCGGGGCCGGGGAGTGCGCCAGGGTGGTGGCCGAGGCCGTGCGCCTGCGGGGCGCGCTGGACGTGCTCGTCTGCTGCGCCGGCTACCAGCACATCGACCCGATCGACGGTTTCCCCGAGGAGCGCTGGCGGCACATGCTCGAGCTGATGCTGACCGCGCCCTTCCTCCTCACGAAGCACGCCTGGCCCCACCTGACGGCCAGCGGCCGCGGGCGGGTCGTCCACGTGGGCAGCGCCCACAGCCTGACGGCGAGCCCGTACAAGGCCGCGTACGTGAGCGCCAAGCACGGTCTGGTGGGGCTCGCCCGCACGACCGCGCTCGAGGGCGGGCCGCACGGCGTGACCTGCAACGTCGTCGCGCCGGCCTACACGCGCACGCCGCTGGTCGCCGCCCAGGTCGCCGACCAGGCGCGCACCCGCGGCATCGCCGCGCACGAGGTCGAGGAGCAGGTGTTCCTGAAGGACGTGGCGATCAAGCGCCTGCTCGAGCCGGAGGACGTGGCCGCCCTGGTCGCCTGGCTGGTGAGCGAGGAGGCGTGGGGCGCGACGGGCGCCGTCTACCCGCTCGACCTGGGCTGGACGGCCCGCTGAGCCCCCGCCGGTCCCCGCCGCGCGGACCGGCCGTGGGCAGGACCGCGAGCTGAGGGCTTAGTCCAGCCACAGCAGCCGGCCGTCCTCCAGGAACGGCTCGCCGTCCACCGTCACCCGCCCGCCTTCGCGCAGGTCGCACACCAGGTCCCAGTGGATCGCGCTGTCGTTGCGGCCGCCGGTCGACTCGTAGGAGCGGCCCAGCGCCAGGTGCACGGTGCCGAGGATCTTCTCGTCGAAGAGGGTCTTGAGCGTGGGCTGCCGTATGTGCGGGTTCGTGCCGATGCCGATCTCGCCCAGGTACCTGGCGCCCTCGTCGGTGGCGAGCATGCCGTCCAGCAGCTCCTGTCCCTGCCTGGCCGTGGCCTCCACGACCCGGCCGGCCTCGAAGCGCAGGCTCACGTCCTCCACGACCGACCCGCGCACCTGGCTCGGCACCGTGAAGCGCACGACGCCCTCGGCGCTGTCCTCCAGCGGGCTGGTGAACACCTCGCCCGAGGGCATGTTGCGGCGACCGTCCGAGTTCGCCCAGGTCCGCCCCCTCACGCGCAGGCGCAGGTCGGTGCCCGGTCCCTCCAACCTCACCTCGTCGGCGCGGTTCAGCCTGTCCACGAGCAGCTGCTGCCGCTCGCCCAGCTCGCGCCAGCGGGCCGACGGGTCGTCGTCGTAGAGGAACATCGCGTCGTAGACGAAGCGGCGGTAGGCGTCGGTGGACATGCCCGCCTCCTGCGCCGCCGCCGGGGTGGGGTAGAGGGTCGTGACCCAACGCGTCCTCTCCACGCGGTGACGGCCGGCGGCGGCCAGGCGCTTCTCCAGCCTGGCCAGGCGCGACTGGTCGGCGCCGGCCATCACGCGGGAGTTCTCCTGCGCGGCCACGCGCACGTAGGCCTGCATCAGCTCGATCTCGCGCAGCTGGACCACGGCCTCCGAGGCGAGCAGCTCGTCGCTGGCCAGCTCGATCACGTCGGCTACGGCCTCGGGGTACTGCAGCCTGAGGAACGGCTCGCCGCCCGCCGCCAGGACGGCGCGGCAGAGCGCGCGCGCCAGGTCGAGCGCCGCCGTGTCCACGCTCAGCAGGACCCGGTCCCCGGGCGCGACCCGGACGCAGTAGTCGGTGAGGAGCTCGGCGTAGCGCTCCGTCAGCGTTCCCATCACTGTCCCTCCCCCTCGGCGCTCCCGCGCGGCCGCCCGACGCTGAAGGCGCTCGTGCCCAGCGCCACCAGCGCGCCGGTGTCGTCGCGGACCTCGGTGCGCACGACCACGACGCGCCGGCCGGCGCGCGCCACCGTCGCCTCGGCGAGCAGCGTCCCGCCCGCCGCGGGCTCCAGGTAGTCGACGCGCATGTCTATCGTCGCCACGGTGGCCACCGCCGACGCCTCGACGCCCGTCGCCGCGGCCGCCCCGGCGGCGGCGTCGACCAGGGCGGCGATGGCGCCGCCGTGCGGCACCCCCCGGACGACGTTGCCCACGTGCTCCGGCCTCAGCGGCAGAGCCAGGGTGACGCTGCCGGCCGCGGGGTCGTAGGCGCGCAGCTGCACGCCCAGGGCGCGGTTGAAGGGGATCACGTCCTCGATGAGGCGCTTGAGGTCGAAGGTGCCGGGTCCGGGGCTCACGCTCACCGATGGTACCGGCCTAACATGCCGGCGTGGGAGGCGAGCAGCGCCTGCAGAGGCTCCTGGCGCGCGCCGGGGTCGCCAGCCGCCGCAAGGCCGAGGAGCTGATAGCCGCCGGGCGCGTGACCGTGAACGGCCGCGTCGCGTCGCTGGGCGACGTGGCGCGCGAGGGCGACGACGTCAGGGTCGACGGCCGGCCGGTGACCGAGCCGGGGCGAGGCGTCACGTACCTGCTGCACAAGCCGCGAGGCTACGTGACCACGGCGCGGGACGAGCGCGGCAGGCACACGGTGATGGAACTCGTGCCGGTCGTGCCCGGCCTCCACCCGGTGGGGCGCCTGGACCTGGACTCCGAAGGGCTGCTGCTGCTCACGACCGACGGGGAGCTGACCCTCCGCCTCACCCACCCGCGCTACCAGCACGAGAAGGAGTACCGGGTCTGGACCGAGCCGCCCTACGTCTCCCAGGCGGCGCTCGCCAGGCTGCGGGCCGGGGTCACGCTCGACGACGGTCCGGCCGTGGCGGTCAGCGCCGAGCGCGCCGACGGCGGGGCCGTGGTGGTGCTGCGCGAGGGCCGCAAGCGTCAGCTGCGCCGCATGATGGCCGCCGTGGGGCACGAGGTCGTGCGGCTGGTGCGCACGCGCGTCGCCTCGCTGGAGCTGGGCGGCCTGGGGCCGGGCGAGTACAGGGAGCTGACCCCCGAGGAGGTGGCCGCGCTGACCGCGCGCCGCCCGCTGGTATGATCGGCGCGGTCCGGTCGCGGCCGGCCCCACCAGCAGTCCCGGAGCAGACCATGTCTGAAGAGAGCCACTTCAAGCCGGGTCCCGGCGTCGTCCAGATCTCGCAGGCGGACATCGCCAGGCGCGTCGCCGAGCTCGGCGAGGAGATCAGGCGCGACCACGAGGGCCAGCCCCTGCACCTGATCGCCGTGCTGAACGGCGCGTTCATCTTCATGGCCGACCTCGTCCGCGCCATCGACATGCCGCTGTCGGTCGACTTCCTGTCGGTGTCGAGCTACGGGTCCGGCACCAAGACCTCCGGGCGCGTGAAGCTGATCAAGGACCTCGACCTGCCCATCAAGGGCAAGCACGTGATCCTCGTGGAGGACATCGTCGACACCGGCATCACGATGGACTACCTTCTCAGGTACCTGCAGAACCACCAGCCGGCCAGCGTGAAGGTCGCGGCGCTCCTCTCGAAGCCGTCGCGCCGGCAGGTGGAGGTGCCGGTGCACTACCTCGGCTTCACGATCGACGACGCCTTCGTCTACGGCTACGGGCTCGACGTGGATCACAGGTACAGGAACCTCCCGTTCGTCACCAGCCAGGAGGGGTGATGGCGGCGGGGCGTCTCCCTTGAGGTCGCACGTGCGCAAGCTGGCCGTCACGCTGCTGGCGCTGCTCACCTTGGCGCTGGCGACCCTGTCGGTGTCGGCGGCGCTGCGCGACGTCGACCCGCCGCGGCTCTACTACGAGGCGCCCAGCCGGGTGCCGGTGGGCGCCGGCGTCGAGCTGTTCGTGAGCGCCGACGAGCCGGTCACCTACGTCGTCGACTACGCCGGCGTGTCGCTGAGCGAGGTGGCGCAGGACCACGTGTTCGTGCTCACCGCCGCGCCGGGCGTCAACGAGGTGGTCGTCAGGGCCACGGACGCCTCCGGCAACGAGTCCGTCGCGACGCTCTCCCTCGAGGGCGTGGCGGCCGTGGACGTGACCGTCGAGGCGGCGCGCGAGCTGCGGGCCGGCGACCCACTGGGCGTGACCGTGGCCGTGGCCGGCAACGGCGCCAGGGTCACGGCCGTGTCGGCGACCTTCGACGGCCAGGAGGTGCCCCTGCTGCGCGACGGCGCCGTCCACCGCGCCGTGGTGGCCACCCCGTTCGGGGTCGACCCAGCCGTGGCCGAGCTCCTCGTCACCGTCGTCGACGAGTTCGGCCGCGAGGCCACGGCCGCGGTGCCGGTGACGCTCGCGCCGCTGCCGGTGTCGGTGGAGCAGCTCCGGATCCCCTCCAGCGTCCTGGCCGCCGTGACGCCCGAGGCGCAGGCGATGGAGCGCGAGGTCATGTCGGCGGCGGTGGCGGCGGGTTCGCCCGACCCGGTGTGGAGCGAGCCGTTCCTGATGCCCATCGCCGGGCGCGAGACCAGCGGCTTCGCCGACGCGCGCCGCTACGTGGAGGGCGGGCCGGTCTCGTACCATAACGGGCTGGACATCGCCTCGCCCGCGGGCACGCCGGTGGCCGTGACGAACGACGGCGTGGTCGTGGTCGCCGGCCAGTACCCGGTGAAGGGCGGCTGGGTGATGGTGGACCACGGCTACGGCGTCTTCAGCCACTACTTCCACCTGAGCAGCGTCGACGTCGAGGTCGGCCAGCGGGTCTCCCGCGGCGAGGTGATCGGGCTGGTGGGCAGCACCGGCCTCTCCACGGGCCCTCACCTGCACTGGGAGGTGCGGGTGGGCCTGGCGCCCACGAACCCGCTGAGATGGGTGGACCGGGTCTGGCCGTGAGTGCGCGCTTGCTCGCCTGCGGCCTCGCCGCCTGCCTGCTGGCGGGGGCCGCGGCCCAGGAGGTGGCGACGGTCGCGAGGCCGGAGCGCGCGGCGGCCGTACTGGCCCCGCCCGAGCACGGCGTCTGGTACGAGGTCTTCGTGCGGAGCTTCGCCGACTCCGACGGCGACGGCGTGGGCGACCTGCCGGGCCTGCGGTCGCGGCTGCCCTACCTCGCCGAGCTGGGCGTCACGGGCCTGTGGCTCATGCCCGTGCACCCGAGCCCGAGCTACCACGGCTACGACGTCACCGACTTCTACGCCGTGAACCCCGAGTACGGCACGCTCGAGGACCTGCTGCTCGTGCTCGAGGACGCCCACGCGCTGGGCATGCGCGTGCTCCTCGACCTCGTGCCGAACCACACCTCGTCGCGGCACCCCTGGTTCCAGGCCGCCCTGGCGGGCGACCCCCGCTACCGCGATCACTACGTGTGGGCCGACGAACCGCCGGCCTGGCGCGGCACCCGTGGCGGGAGCGCCTGGCACCGCGCGGACGGCTCGCACTACCTGGGCCTCTTCTCGCCCGACATGCCGGACCTGAACCATCGCGACCCGGCGGTGGTGCGGGAGCTGTACGACGTCGCATCGTTCTGGCTGGGGCTCGGGTTCGACGGGTTCCGCGTCGACGCGATCCAGCACGTCGTGGAGGGCGCGGACGGGCTGATCGCCAACGCCCCCGAGAACTACGACTGGGTGAGGGCGTTCGTGGCGCACGTCAGGTCCGTGGCGCCCGACGCCGTCGTCGTGGGGGAGACCTGGACCGAGATGCCGGCGATCGTGAGGTACCACGCCGCCGGGCTGCCCGCCTCGTTCGACTACCCCACGTGGCGCGAGCTCACCGGCGCGGTGCAGCGGCGCAGCGCCGCCGACCTGGCCTTCGCGCTCGCGCAGGCCGAGGAGCTCTACCCGGCGGGCGCCATGCGCGCGACGTTCACCGGCAACCACGACCAGACCCGCTTCGCCACGCAGCTGTCGCTGCCGCGACGCGACGAGCGGCGCCTCCGCCTCGCCGCCTCCCTGCTCCTCACGCTGCCGGGCACGCCGTTCATCTACTACGGCGAGGAGGTCGGCATGACCGACGGGCCGGGGGCCTTCGACGTCGAGAAGCGCACGCCCATGCCGTGGGAGCCCGGCGAGGGCCGGGGCTTCACGACCGGGGTGCCCTGGACCGACCCCGGCGAGCCGGTGCCGGGCGTGACCGTGGCCGAGCAGCGGGCCGACCCCGACTCGCTCTGGTGGCACTACCGGCGGATGATCGCCCTCAGGCGCACGCACCCGGCGCTGTACCGCGGCGCCACGCGCGTGCTCGACTCCGGCGAGCGCGCCGTGCTGGCGCTGGAGCGCGACGCCGGCGACGAGCTCCTGTACGTGGTGGCGAACCTCTCCGCCCGCGACGTCGCCGTCAGGCCCGCCGGGCTGCCTGACGGGCTCACCGACCTGCTCACGGGCCGGCCGTTCGACGGCACCGTGCCAGGCCTGGCGCTCCTCGTGCTCGGCGAGCGCTGAGGGCGGGGCGCCGGCGGCGACGGGCGCCGCCGCGCCGCCTCCAGGGAGCCGCCCGCGGACGCCGCCTCTCCGGGACCCCCGCGTATACTTGCCCCTCATGGAAGCTTCGTCCCGTCGGCCGCGCGTCTTCTCCGGGGTGCAACCCACAGGCGTCCTCCACATCGGCAGCTACGTCGGTGCGCTGAGGCAGTGGGTCGCGGGGCAGGACGAGCGCGACAACATCTTCTGCGTCGTCGACCTCCACGCCCTCACGATCCCCGAGGCCGTCGACCCGCAACAGCTGAGGGAGCGAGTGCGCTCCACGGCGGCCCAGTTCCTCGCGGCCGGCGTCGACCCCGAGAAGAGCGTCATCTTCGTCCAGTCTCACGTGCGCGAGCACTCGGAGCTCTCCTGGCTGCTGTCGTGCCTCACGCCCCTCGGCTGGCTCTACCGCATGACGCAGTTCAAGTCGAAGTCGGAGGGCCGCGAGAGCGTGGGCACCGGGCTGCTCGTCTACCCGGTGCTGCAGGCCGCCGACATCCTGCTCTACGACACCGAGGTCGTGCCGGTGGGCGAGGACCAGGTCCAGCACATCGAGCTGACGCGCGACGTGGCCACGCGCTTCAACCACCTCTTCGGCGAGACGTTCGTGCTGCCTCGGGCCGAGGTGCCGCAGGTGGGGGCGAGGATCATGGGCTTCGACGACCCGACGGTGAAGATGTCGAAGAGCATCGCGGTCGAGCGGCCCGGGCACGCCATAGACCTGCTCGACGACCCGGACACGGTGAAGCGCGTGATCATGTCCGCCGTCACCGACTCGGGCAGGGAGCTCCGGTTCGAGCACGCCTCGCCCGGGGTCAGGAACCTCATGACGATCGCCCACGTGGCCACCGGCAAGCCGATCGCGGAGATCGAGGCCGAGCTGGAGGGCGGCGGCTACGGCACCCTCAAGAAGCTGACGGTGCAGGCGGTCAACGACATGCTGGCGCCGCTGCAGCGCCGCTACCGCGAGTACATGGACGACCCCGCGAGCCTCGACGCGGTGCTGCGGCGCGGCGCCGAGCGGGCGCGGGAGATCGCCTCGGTGACGCTCAAGCGCGCGCAGGACGCCCTGGGGGTCGGCTGACGGGCCGGGTCCTCTTCCTGTTCCTCGACGGGGTCGGGGTGCCGAGCGACGGCGCCGCCCCCAGCCCCGTCCTGGAGGCCCGGACGCCCACCCTGGACGCGCTGCGCGCCGGAGCGCTGTCCGTGCCGGCGGTCTACCGCGAGCTCGACGCCACGCTGGGCCACGAGGGCCTGCCGCAGTCGGCCACCGGGCAGACGGCGCTGCTCACGGGGTCGAACGCCGCCGACGCCATGGGCGGCCACTACGGCCCCTGGCCAGGCCCGACGCTGAGGAGGCTGCTGGACGCGGGCAGCGTCTTCGCCGACGCGGTCGCGGCCGGCGGGGCGAGCCTGGCCAACGCCTACCCGCCCGGCTACTTCGCCGCGCGCGCGGGCAGGCGCTTCAAGCCGAACGCCGTGGCCTACGCGGCGCAGGCCGCGGGCCTGCCGCAGCGCGGGCAGGCCGAGTACGCGGCCGCCGAGGCGGTGCCCTCGGACCTGGTCGGGGCGCACCTCGAGCGCGACGGCGGACCGCTGGGCCCCCGAGGCTCGGCGCGGGTGCTCAGCGACCTGGCCGCGCGGCACGCGCTCACGGTGCTGGACGTCTGGCTCACCGACGCCTACGGCCACGCCCAGGACTTCGCGGCGGCGAAGGAGTTCATGGAGCGCGTGGACGAAGCGGTCTCGTTCCTCGTGGCGGACCCGGACGGCGCGGTGGCCCGCGGCGCGACGCTGGTCGTGACCTCCGACCACGGCAACGTGGAGGACCTGAGCGTGCCCACCCACACGCGCAACCCCGTGCCGCTGTACGCCGTGGGCGAGGGGGCCGAGGCGTTCTCCGCGGCCGGCACCCTGCTGGACGTGGCCCCGGCGATCAGGGCGCTGCTGGCGGGCTAGGAGGCGGGGCCAGCCCCGCGGGTCCCGGCCGCGCGACTATCGTCCTGCCGCGGAGCGGCGCGACGGGGCCGGCGGGCTCGCCCGGTCAGAAGCCGAGGATCAGCGCCGCCGCCTCGAACCAGGCCCCGGCGATGAGCAGCACCGCCGCAGCCGGAAGGGTCGAGAGCAGCTTGCGGAAGCCGGCGGGGACGCGGGCGAAGCCGCCCCGCCACACCGTCGCCAGCAGCATGCCGCCGCCGGCCACGACGAGGAAGTACGCCGTCAGCTCGAGGACCAGGACCACGAGCAGCACGAGCAGCTGCGCGCCGGCGCCGGCGCCGATCATCCCGAACGGCACGCCCTGCACGAAGAACGAGAACGCGGCGTAGAGGTACGCCGGCACGCCCAGCACGGCGGCGAGCGTGAAGGTGACCGAGAGCGTGACGACGACGAAGTTCTGGTAGAAGGTCACGACGGCGGCGCGCGGCACGTCCCCGCTGCCGTAGGCGGCCGTGGCGCCGAGCTGGGTGATGGCCCCCTGCACGATCTCGACGACCGCCACGTCACACGACTCCGGCAGGGTGGTGCCGGCCGTCACGCCCAGGCCGAACACCGCGTACAGCCCCACGACCGTCGCCACCACGAGGCGCCGGTGCTCGCGCACGGACGCGCGCGTCACGGCCAGCCAGCGGCGCAGGGGCGAGCCACGCTGCGCCAGCAGGAACGCCACGACCACGCTGAGCGCGATGAACGCGTAGGCCGCGACCGGCGTCTGCAGCCACGCCCTCACGCCCGAGAGCTCGGTGGCGGAGCGGAAGCCCACGCGCAGCGTCTCCCAGCCGGGCCCCGCGGGAGCCAAGCGCACCTCGACGAGGTCCAGCTGGCCGCCCGCTCGCGACGCGGGGTAGGTGAACACCCTGACGTCGCCGTCCTCGGGCGTGGTGCGCTCGACGCGGTCGTCCAGGTTCACCTGCGTGCCCGCTGGGGGCGGCGGGTGCGAGACGATGCCGGGCAGCTCGCGGCAGAGCTGCTCGGCGTCGAGGGCGGAGAGCTGGTCGAAGCCGATGGGCCGCCGCGCCAGCCACTCGCGCACGGCCGCGTCGGCGGCCTCCTCGGCGGACGCGGCCGGGAGGCTGGCCCCCGCGGCGGGCGGCTGGTCGGCGGGCGGCTGCTCGGCGGCAGGCGCCGCCGCGGGCGCGGCGAAGCCGGCCACGGCCAGCAGCAGCGCGACGAGGCAGGGGACGAGCGGGCGGGACGTGCTTCGGGACATGCTCACAAGCGCCTTCCTGCGACCGGGAGCCGCTGGGCGCCAGCATACAGGCAGCCCGGCGGCCGTCGGCCCCGGGGCACCGCGCTAGACTCGGGGTTCGTGAGGTGGAGCGCCGCTTGGCTCGTCAACGCCGCCCTCAGGACGCTGCAGGCGGCGTTCCCGGCGCTCGCCGACCCCGACGACGACTGGGCGCTCTCGGTCCTCGACCCCGCCGAGAGGCGCCTCTACGGGGCGATGCCGGCCTTCGAGCGCGCCCACGCCGTGAAGGTCGCCCGTTGCATGAAGGCCAGGCGGCCCGACGCCTCGCGCGAGGCGCTGCGGGCCGCGCTGCTGCACGACGTGGGGAAGCTGGGCACCAGCAGCCTCGTGGCTCACCGCGTGCTGGCGCACCTGCTGCCCGAGGTCGACGTGCCGGCCGAGCCGCGTCTCGCCGGGCTGGCCGGGGCCCGGCAGGCGAGGCGTCATCACGCCGCCTACGGGGCGCTCATGGTCCTGACCGCCTCCGGCGACGCGCGGGTCGCCTGGCTGGTGCGGCACCACCACGACCCGCGCGGCGACGCCGAGGCCGAGCTGATCATGTGCTGCGACGAGGACACGTGACCGGCACCCCCGCCCTGGACTGGCTGTTCGGCCTGCAGCGCTTCGGCATGAGGCCCGGGCTAGAGCGGGCGCGCGCGCTGCTCGTCGCGACCGGTCTGCCGGCTCCGGGCACGCGCGTCGTCCTGGTGGCCGGCACGAACGGCAAGGGCACGGTCACGCGCCTCGTGGCCTCCGCGCTCACCGCCGCCGGCCACAGGACGGGCTCCTTCTTCAGCCCTCACCTCGAGCGCGTGGGCGAGCGCGCCCGCGTCGACGGCGCCGAGGCGACGGACGAGGAGATGGAGGCGGCGGTGGCGGCGGTGCGTCCGGCCGCCGAGCGCCTCGGCTGCACGTTCTTCGAGGTGGTCACCGCCGCGGCCCTGCACCGCTTCGGCGCGGCCGCAGCGAAGTGGGCGGTGATGGAGGTGGGCCTCGGGGGCCGCTTCGACGCCACCAACGCCCTCGAGCCCGAGCTGTCGGTGGTCACGGGCGTCGCGCTCGACCACCAGGCGGTGCTGGGCGACACGGTGGCGGCGATCGCCCGCGAGAAGGCCGGCGTGCTGCGGCCCGGTCGGCTGGCGGTCACGGGCGCGCGCGGCGAGGCGCTCGACGTCGTGGCGGCCGAGGCGACGGCGGTGGGAGCGCCGCTGCTGGCGTTGGGGCGCGACTTCGACGTGACGGTGGCCGCCGCCGGCTGGGACGGCCTCGCCCTGACGGTGGAGGGCGACCTGCCCGGCCTGCCGCTGGCGCTCCGCTCACCGCTGGTGGGCCGGCACCAGGCGCGGAACGTGGCCGTCGCCGCCGCGACGGCTCTCGCGCTCGGCGTCGCGCCCGAGGTCGTCCAAACGGCCTTCGCCCGCACCGCCTGGCCGGGGCGGCTCGAGAGGCTCGACCTCGACCGCGCCTGGGTGCTCGACGGCGCCCACAACCCCGAGGCGGCCGAGGCGTTGGCCGCCGCGCTCGACGACCTCGGCGCCCCGGTGGGCGCCCTGGTCGTCGGCGTCTCGGCGGACAAGGACCTCCTGGGCGTGCTGCGCCCGTTGGCGCGCGTCGCGCGGACGGTGGTGGCGACGCGCTCCTCGCCGCGGGGAGCGCCGCCAGGCGCGGTGGCCGCCGCCGCCCTGCGCGCCGGGGCGGCCGCGGTGCGCGAGGCGCCGGACGCCGCGGCCGCGCTGCGGCTCGCCAGGCAGCTCACACGCGCCGGTGAGGCGGTGCTCGTGGCCGGCTCGCTGTTCCTCGTGGGCGAGGCGCGGTCGCTGCTGCTGGGCGCGGCCCCGGAGGGGAGGGAGCGGTGGCAGTGAGCGGCGTGCCGGGTACGGTCGCGCGGCCTAGCGCCGGCGCGCGCGCCGACCGCGGTCCCGCAGCCTAGCCGGCCTCCGGCCGCACGCCCCGCCGCGAGCGCAGCCAACCGACGCCCAGCCTGACGAGCCCGACGACCGACATCGCGGCCACCACGGTGGTGGTCAGGAACGTCGCCTCGCGCGGCCAGCCCTGCCTGTCCAGGGCGAAGAGCACCACGACCGGGAAGAGCAGGACCGTCACGAGGATCGCGGCGTCGCCGTCCCGTACGATCAACAGGAGGGCGACGAGCAGGACCAGGCCGTAGAGGGGCGGGAGGGGGTGCACCACGAGCAGGGCGCCGAAGGCGGTGGCCAGGCCCTTGCCGCCCCGGAAGCCCACGTACGGCGAGAAGCAGTGCCCTGCCACGGCGCCCAGGGCGCCGAGGAGCGAGGCGAGGAGCGGGTCCTGGCCGGGCTCGAGGCCCGCGAGCGCGCCGCCGACGAGGGTCGCCAAGGCTCCCTTGCCGGCGTCGACGAGCAGGACGGCGACGCCCAGGGCGCGACCGACGTTGCGGGCCGTGTTCATCGCCCCCATCGATCCGGAGCCGACGGCGAAGACGTCCTTGCCCCGGGCCTTCGCCAGCAGGTAGGCGGTGGGGAAGCCGCCCAGCAGGTAGCCGAGGGCCAGCGCGACCAGAGGCGCCGTCACGACGCCGCCGCGGCCAGGGGCAGGGCCTCGAGGCTGTTCAGCTCGCGGACGTGGTAGCCGACGTGACGGCTCAGCACCCGCCAGTGCACGTCGCGCCGCCGCGGCGGCCGGGCCAGCGCTTCGCGCATGGGCGCCTCGACGAGGTCGCAGAGCTCGGCCGCGCCGTCGTCGCCGACGAAGGAGGTGCCCAGGCCGGAGGCGGCGGCGCCGGTGCCACCCGTGAGCGAGCACCTGTCGCAGGTGAGCCCGCCGGCGGCCGGGTCGTAGGCCACGAGCGGTCCGGGGGCGCCGCAGAGGGCGCAGCGGCTCACCGTGGGGGCCAGGCCGGCCAGGCCGAGGAGGCGCCACGAGTAGACGAGCGCCACGTGCTCGGGGTCGTGGTGCTTCACCAGGCCCCGCAGGCCGCTGGTGAGGTACTCGTGGACCCTGTCGCCCAGGTGGACGTCGACCGTCAGCGCGTCGACGAGCTCGGCGAGGAGGTTCGCGTAAGGGTAGACGTCGGGCCGCGTGAGCCCGGGGAGGGCGCCGCCCAGCTGCACCTGCGTGATCAGGGCGAGGTCCTCGTCGCGCTTCCGGTAGTACTGCAGCGTGACGTCGTGGAACAGGCTGAGCTTGCCGAGGTTCCCGCCCGGCAGCTTGCCCTTGCGCGCCACCCCGCGCCACTTGCCCTCGTGCGACAGCAGCGTCACCACCAGGTCGCCGCTGGGGAGCGGCTTCCTGCGGATCACGATGCCGTCGGTGACGGTGTAGCGCCGCACGACACAGTGTACGGCCGCGGTGCCCACGGCCAGGTACTGCGCGCCGCGGTCGGGTGCGCCGGGGGCGCCGGGACCGGCCCGCGCCCCGGATGAGTGCGGGCGACGTTCAGGGGGTCTTCGTCTTGCGGGCCCCGCTCCGCGTGGTCTTGCCCTTCACCGTCCGCGTCCGGCTCTTCGCGCCGGCGCCGCTGGCGGCCTTCTTCGCGCTCGAGCGCTTCGTCGTCGACCGGGTCGCGGTGGCCTTCTTCTTCGTCGTCGCCTTCTTGGTCCCGGCCGCTCGCCCGCGCTTCGCCCCGGTGCCGCCCTTGGCGGCGACCGCCTGGGCGCGGGCGTCCAGCAGGCCCAGGGCCTGCTCGAGCGTGACCTCCTCGGGCGACAGGTCCTTCGGCAACGAGGCGTTCAGCTTGCCCCGCTTCACGTACGGGCCGAACCGGCCCTCGCGGACGTCCACGACCTCGCCGCTGCGGTCGTCCACGCCCAGCTCGCGCAGCGCCGCGCCGCCGCGCTGGGTCTTCTTGCGCAGCAGCTCCAGCGCCTCGTCGAGGGTCACGTCGAGGACGAACCTGTCCTTGGGCAGCGAGGCGTACGTGCTCTTGTGCTTCACGTAGGGCCCGTAGCGGCCGATCCCCACGTCGACGGGCCCGCCGTCCGGGTGCTCGCCCAGCGTCTTGGGCAGCGCGATCAGGTCGAGCGCCATCGCCGGGGTGACGTCGTGGGGCTCCACGCCGGGCGGCAGCGAGACGCGCTTCGGCTTCTCGGCCCCTTCGCCGGTGCCGAGCTGGAGGTAGGGGCCGAACGGGCCGCGCTTCAGGAGCACGGGCTCGCCGCTCTCCGGCTCGGTGGCGAGCGTGACGTCGCCCAGGTTGCCCTCGCGCAGGTAGCGTTCCAGGTCCTCGCGCGTCAGGTCGGCCGGGGCCACGTCGGCGGGCAGCGAGGCGGTCTTCAGCTCGCCGTCCAGGTCGCCTTCGACGTACGGGCCGTAGCGGCCGACGCGCACGACGTACGGCTCCCACTTGGCGGCGGTGACGGTCGAGATGGCGCGGGCGTCGATGCCCTCCATGGCCTGCTCCACGCGCCTGACGATGCCGTCCTCGCCCAGGTAGAAGTCGTGCAGGTACGAGTCGCTGGGCCTCTCGCCGGCGGCGATCGCGTCGAGGATCGCCTCCATGCCGGCCGTGAACTCGGTGTCGACCAGGCGGCGGAACTGGTGCTCGAGGAGCGCCGTGGTGGCGAAGGCGGTGAAGGTGGGCACGAGCTGCTGGCCGACCTTGCGGGCGTAGCCGCGGCTCAGGATGGTGTCGATGATCGAGGCGTAGGTGCTGGGGCGCCCGATGCCTTCGGCCTCGAGGACCTTCACCAGGCTAGCGTCGGTGTAGCGCGCCGGCGGCTTCGTCTCGTGCCCCAGCGGCAGCACGCCCTCGCAGCCGAGCTCGGTGCCGCGCGCCAGGGGCGGCAGCGGCTGGTCGCGGTCGTCGAGCGCGGCCTCGGGGTCGTCGGAGCCCTCCACGTAGGCCCGGAAGTAGCCGGGGAAGACGACGGTGCGGCCCGAGGCCCTGAACCCCAGCACCGGCTCGGCCGGCCCTTCGCCCAGCGCGGCGGCGACGGCCGCCTCGTCGCGCAGCCGCGCCTCGACGCGGGCGGTGACGAGCTTCAAGCGCGCCTCCTTCATCTGGGTCGCGACGGTGCGCTTCCAGATGAGGTCGTAGAGGCGGGCCTCCATGCCGCGCAGGCCGTGCTCGTCGGCGGTGCGCATCTGCGTGCCGGCGGGGCGGATCGCCTCGTGCGCCTCCTGCGCGGCCTTGGCGCGCTGCTTGTAACGGCGCGGGCTCTCGGTGAGGTACTCGGCCCCGTAGCGCCGCCTGATGGCGTCGCGGGCGGCGTTGAGCGCCTCGTTCGAGAGGTTCACCGAGTCGGTGCGCATGTAGGTGATGTAGCCGTTCTCGTACAGCGACTGCGCGATGCGCATCGTCTCGCGCGCGGAGAGGCCGAGCTTGCGGCTCGCCTCCTGCTGCAGCGTGGAGGTGGTGAAGGGCGGGGCGGGGGAGCGCGACTGCTCCTTCTCCTCGACGTCCACGACGCGCCAGGCGCCGTCCTCGGCGGCCGCGGCCAGGCCCCGCGCGGACCGCTCGTCCAGCAGCACGACGTTCCGGAGGCCGTCCTTGAGCCGGCCCGTGTCGGGGTCGAAGTCGCGGCCCTGGGCGACGCGCCGCTCGGCGACGGTGGCGAGCTCGGCCGTGAAGGAGCCGCCCGCCGCGGTGAGCCGCGCCGTGAGGTCCCAGTACGAACCGGCGACGAAGTCGAGGCGCTCGCGCTCGCGCATGACGAGCAGGCGCACGGCCACGCTCTGCACGCGCCCGGCGGAGAGACGCGGCGCGATCTTGCGCCACAGCAGCGGGCTCAGCTCGTAGCCGACGAGCCTGTCGAGCACTCGCCTGGTCTCCTGCGCGTCGACGAGGTCGAGGTCGATCTGCCTGGTGTTGGCCAGGGCGTCGCGGATGGCCTCCTCGGTGATCTCGTGGAACACCATCCGCTTCACGGGCACGCGCGGTTCCAGCACCTCCACCAGGTGCCAGCCGATCGACTCGCCCTCGCGGTCCTCGTCCGTCGCGATGTAGACCTCGTCCGCCTGCTTCACGGCGGCCTTGAGGCGGCGCACGACCTCGCGCTTGCCCGGCGCGACCACGTAGACGGGCTTGAAGCCCGCCTCCACGTTCACCCCCAGGCGCGACCACCGCTCCTTGCGGATCTCCTCGGGGATCTCGGCGGCGGAGGAGGGTAGGTCGCGGACGTGGCCCATGCTGGCCTCGACCTGGTAGCCCGGCGGCAAGAAGCGGCTGATCGTCCGCGCCTTGGTGGGCGACTCGACGATGACCAGGCGGTTGATGGGGCGTTCGTCTGCCAAGCTAGCTCGTACCCCTCCCAGGAAGCCGGCACATTATACGGGCGCCCTTCCGGGCGTCAAGGGCCGGCCTCATGGGGAGATATAGCCCGTCGGGACGCGTGTAAGCGCGCCGGGGGCGACCCGGGGCCACCCCTGACGCGGCCACGGACCGTGACGCCCGGGGGCGCGTCAGACGGCGCGGCGGTTGCTGATCGCTCTGCCCAGCGTGACCTCGTCGGCGTACTCGAGGTCGCCGCCCACGGGCAGGCCGTAGGCGATGCGGCTCACCGTGAGGGGGAGGTCCTGCAGCTGCCTGGCGAGGTAGAGGGCCGTGGCCTCGCCCTCGACCGTCGTCGAGGTGGCGAGCACGACCTCGGCGACGCCGGCCAGCCTGTCCATGAGGGCGGCGATGGTGAGCTGGTCGGGACCGACGCCGTTCATGGGGCTGAGGGCGCCGTGGAGCACGTGGTAGAGGCCGCGGTACTCGCCGCTCCTCTCGATGGCCAGCACGTCCGCGGGCTGCTCGACCACGCAGAGGATGGACCTGTCGCGCGACCCGTCGGTGCAGACGGCGCAGGCCTCCTCGCCGGCGCTCATGACGTTGAAGCAGACGGGGCAGCGCGACAGGCCGCGCTTGGCGTCGATGAGCGCCGCGGCCAGCGCCCGTACGTCCTCCTCGGGGCGGTTGAAGAGGTGGAACGCCAGGCGCTGGGCGCTCTTCGGCCCGATGCCCGGCAGGCGCCCGAGCTCGCGTATCAGCGTGGTGAGCGGGGTGGGGAACCTCACCGCTGCCTAGGGTGGGCGGGGCTCAGAAGAGCCCCCCGAGGCCACCGGCGCCGCCCATGACCGAGCCCAGCTCCTGCTCCTGCAGCTCCTTGGCGCGGCGCTGCGCCTCGGCCACGGCGGCCGTCACGAGGTCCTCGAGCATCTCGACGTCCTCGGGGTCCACCACGCTCTTGTCGATGCGCACCGACTGGATCGTGCCGTCGCCCTTGGCCACGGCCGTGACCATGCCGGCGCCGGCCGAGCCCTCGACCGTCATCTCCGCCAGGCGCTCCTGGGCCTCCGCCATCTTCTTCTGGGCCCGCTGCGCCTCCTTCATCAGCTTCTGGATGTTCATGCGTCTCCTCGGGCCTCGAGCCGGCCCCCTGCCTCAGCTGTCGTCCGGCGCCGCGGCGCCGGGTTCGAGGCGGTCTTGTCCGTCCTCATCGTATCCCTGGGCCTCGTCGTCGAGCGCATCCGGGGCTGCTTCATCGGTGCGCGCGTCGTCGGGCGGCGCGTTCGGCCGGAACTCCACGACGCGCCCCGGGAAGAGCGACTGGAGCTGGGCCAGCGAGGTGCCCGGCGTGACCGGCGCCGGCGCAGCGGCGCCATCCGCCGGCGGCGCCTCGAGGTAGTCGTCCCAGAAGCCGTCGGGGAGGCTCTCGTACGGCTCGTCCTCCTCGGGCGGGGCCTCGGGCTCCGGCGCGGCCTCGGGGCCCGTCGGCGCCTCCACCTCGGTCCGGCCCGGACCGGCAGGCTCGGGCGGTGCGGTCGCCTGGGCGCGTCGCGGCGCCGGCTCCGGCGCCGCGGCTGCCTGCGAGCGCTGCGCGGTGGCGCCGGCGGGCGCGCGCGCCGCCGCGGGCGCCGGCCTGCGCCGTGCTGACGACCCGCTGCCCTTGGGGCCCTTCAGCGCGACGGTGAAGCCGGGGCCGGCGACCCTGGCGACCAGCTCCTCCAGCTCGGCCTGGCGCGCCAGCACCTGCTCGTAGTGGAAGCGCCAGCTCTCGCCGAACTCCAGCGTGACGACGCCGCCCTCCTCCGTGGCCTGGGCGGGCTGCAGGAACGCCTTGAGCTGCGGGGTCGCGGCGGTGCGGACGGCGTGCCACGAGAAGGAGCGCCTGCCGCCGGCACCGTCGCCGCCTGCCGCCGCGGGCGGCCCCTCGGACGCCGCGGCGGCCGGGGTCCGGGCCTCCGCGGGCGCGGGGGCGGGCTCGTCGCGCGGCGGCTCCTGCTCCGCCGGCGCGGGGCCGCCCCGGGGCCCGCCGCCACCTTCGTCGCCGCGGCTAGGTCCCGGCGCGCTCGCGGCCGCCCGCCCTTCGGTCCCGGAGGCCGCCGCGGTCCGCGGCCCGCTCGAGGCGGCCGTCGCCGCTCGCTGACTCGGCACCTGCGCGCGCGGCCGGGTGGGGACGCCCAGGGGGTCGAAGGGCGGCGGCTCGTCCGCGGCGGGCGCCTCGCCGCGCGCCGGCGACCCGCCGGTCGCGCGCCCCGCCTCCACGGCCTTGATCAGCGCCACCTCCAGTCCGTAGAGGTCGTCACGGCGGCTGAAGCGCTCCAGCTCGTCGTCCAGGGCGTGGATGAGCGCCACCAGCCGCGCCTCGTCGGCGTGCCCGGCGGCGAGCGCCTCGTGGAGGCGGTCGCGCAACGTGCGCCCGAGCTGCTCGGCGACGGTGCGCGGCGCGAAGCCGGCGCGGTAGAGCTCGCCGGCCTGGGGCAGGAGCCGGGCGAGGTCGCCGGCCACGAGGGCGTCGGCGAGCTCCACGAGGCGCTCGCGCGGCGGTAGCCCCAGCGCGTCCTCGGCGGCGGCGGCGGTGATCGGCCCGCCCCCGACGAGCAGGCGCTCCAGGAGCGACTCGGCGTCGCGCATCGCCCCCTCGGCCGCCCTGGCCACGAGCGCCAGCGCCGCCTCCTCGGCCGCCACGCCCCCCTCCTCGCACAGCCGCTTGAGCTTGCCGAGGATCTCGGCGTCGGTGAGGCGCCGGAACCGGAAGTGCTGGCAGCGGGAGAGGATCGTCGGCGGCAGCTTCTCCGGCTCGGTGGTGGCGAGCACGAACATCAGACCGGGCGGCGGCTCCTCGAGCGTCTTGAGGAGCGCGTTCGCCGCCGCGCGGCTCAACATGTGGGCCTCGTCGAGGATCCACACGCGCGTGCCGCCGCGCAGGCTCGCCAGGCCCACGCGCTCCCGCAGGGCGCGCACGTCCTCGACCGAGTTGTTCGACGCGGCGTCCAGCTCGAGCACGTCGGGGTGGGCGCCGTCGCGCACCAGGCGGCACGACTCGCACTCGCCGCAGGGGCGCTCGGCGGGCTCGCGCTCGCAGTTCACGGCCATGGCCATCAGGCGCGCCGTGGTCGTCTTGCCCACGCCGCGCGGGCCCGAGAACAGGTAGGCGTGGCCGGTGAGGCCACGTGCCACGGCCGAGGCGAGCACGTCCTTGACGTGCTCCTGCCCCACGACCTGGTCGAACGTGTAAGGCCTGGCGCGCTGGTAGAGGGCCGACATCCCCGCCGGCAGTGTAGCACCGCCCGCCGCCGGCGCCCGGTCGGGGCCCCCGGCGAGAACGACGTCCTGGTGGGCGCTTCCCTGGCGCCAAGCGCGTGGGAGGCGAGGGCGCGGTGCTACCATGGCCCGCATGCACGAGGCGGGCACCCGCGCAGCCGTCGGGCTGGCCCTGGGCGGCGGCGCGGCCCGCGGCGTGGCCCACGTCGGGGCGCTCAAGGCGCTCGAGGCCGAGGGCGTGGCCGTCGCCGGCGTCGCCGGCACGAGCTACGGCGCCGTCATCGCCGCCTTGTTCGCGCTCGGCAGCCCGGCGCTGGAGATCGAGCGCGTCGTGCGCACCCAGGACCTAGCCGAGCTGTGGCGGCAGGCCTTCGACTTCGGCCTGCACGAGGGCGGACTGGTGCGCGGCAGGCGCCTGTCGCGCTGGCTGGACCGGAAGTTCTTCATGGGCGCCACGTTCGACGACGTCCGGGTGCCGCTGGCGATCGCCTGCACCGACCTCGCCACCGGGCGCCTGCGCGTGGTCCGGTCCGGCTCGATCGCCGACGCGGTCCGCGCCTCCTGCGCCCTGCCGGGCGTGTTCGCGCCGGTGCGCCTGGGCGAAGAGGTGCTCATCGACGGCGGCCTGGTGGAGACGGTGCCGTTCCGCGCGCTGGCCACGCTGGACGTGCCGCTCATGGTGGGCGTCCACGCCGGCGTGGACGTCAGCCGCTCGCGGTTCGTGACGGCCCTGAGGCGCCTCGCGGCCTCGCGCGGCGGGCGGGCCTACTACCGGCGCACCGGCGAGCTCGGCGTCGCGGGCACCGTGCGGCAGCTGGCGCGGGGCCTGGCGATCTCGGCGCGGTCCTACAGCCGTCCGGTCAGGGCCCCGCGGGGCGCCTACGTCGTGTCGGTGGACCCGGGCGTGGCCTGGTGGGACTTCCACCGCTCGCCGCAGTCGATCGCCGCCGGCGAGGCGGCCGTGACCGCGCTGCTCCGGCGTATGCGCCTGGAGGGCGCGCTGCCGGTCCGCTCCACCGAGCCGCGTCAGCGCGGGGCCGACGCCGCGGCCAACGCCGCGGCCAGCTCGTAGGCCTGGCCGCGCACCAGCGGGCCGGCCGGCGGGTCCGCCCGCCAGGCGAGGCCGCTCACGTGCAGGCCCTCCCAGCCGTCCTCGGCCGGGCAGTCGGCGAGCAGGCAGGCCGCCGCCCGCATCACCGCGGCCGCGACGTCGGCCGTGAGGGGCGCCTCCGGCGGCGCGGCCGCCACGGCGGCGTCGACGATCGCTTGGCCCAGGTCCGAGCGCAGGTAGTAGCGGGTCGCGACGTTCGAGATCAGGTAGGCGAAGGACAGCGTGGTGACGGGCGCCGACAGGCCGGGGTCGTTGGCGTAGCCGCCGGTGGCCAGCCCCCGCGCCACGAGCGTGCGGAAGGCGGCGTAGTTGGCGTGGTCCACGGGGCCGCTGGCGCGGCGGGGCCGGACGTCGGGCAGGAAGGCGCCCCGCTCGGCGAGCCGTCCGCGCACCGCCGCCACGGCCCGGCCGTCCTGCGCCAGCACCTGCGGGCTCGCGCCGTCGCGCGCGCCCCGCGCCGCCGCCACGCCGGCGGCCTCGGCCATCGCCATCCCGAAGGGCACGACGCGGGCGCTGGAGAAGGCCACGGGGTCGTAACCGGCGCTGCGGCCCACCACCCATAGACCCGACGGGCCGCCGGCGGGGACCATCATGCACAGCCGCCCCCCGTACATCTCCGGCACGCCCCAGACGTAGCCGGTGTCGAACGGGGTCATCGACTGGGCGTCCAGCGGGTAACCCCCGGCGGCGACGTCCTGGGGCGTCACGCGGTTGTCGAAGACGTCGTCGGCGGTGAGGGTGCAGAGCGCGCGCAGGTGGCGGCTCTCGCGCACGTAGAGACGTGCGGCGCCCCCCGCGAACGTGGCGTTCGCGAAGCCGGGCACGTGCGCGGCCAGGTACTCGACGATGCGCGGACCCTCGGCCAGGCCGCGCTGCCGGCCCTCCTCCAGGCTCTGGGGGTCCAGGGGGTCGATGCCGTAGAGGAGGAGAGCGTTGATGAGCACCGTCCCGTCGGCCTGGAGGCCGACGTTCAGCCCGCGCAGGCGCATGCCCGGCTGGGACGGCTGGTAGGCCGCGGGTACGCCCCCGAAGTGGCCCCACACCACGCGGTCCTTCGCCACGGCGTAGTCGCGGCCGCGGGAGCGCACGCCCGCCACCAGGGCCTGCCAGTCGACACCGGCCACGCGCAGCACCAGCGTGTCGGCCATGCGCTGGCGGACCCCGAAGCCCGACCAGCCCACGTCGAACGCGGCGCCGGCGGCCGCGGCCAGGTCGGCGTCGCCGCTGCCGTCGACCACGTGGGCGGCCGTGACGGCGAAGGCGCGCTCGTCGCCGGCCACGAACGTGACTCCGGTCACGACCCCGGGCTCCCGGACGACGGGCGCGACCTGGCGCGCCGACCTCACGACGCGTACGCCCGCGCCCTCCAACAGGCGCTCGAACGCCTCCTCGGCGACGTGCACGTCGAAGGACTCGTCGCGTCCGACCATGCGCCACCAGCGGTCGAAGAGGCCGAGCTGGTAGTCGTGCGGTTGGGTCTTGAGGTCGAGGACGTTCAGCTCCCCGAGCACGAACAGGCCGCCGAGCCTGTCGTCGGGCGTGACGAGCATCGTCCGCGCGCCCTCCTCGGCGGCGGCCACGGCGGCCACGATCGCCTCCGGCTCGCTGCCGTAGACGAGGACGTCGACGCTCAGGCGCGACGGCTCGTGCGCGTCGGCGCCGTCGTCCGGAGGAGCGGCGCCCAGCGCCCACGAGCCCACGAGCGCCAGCAGCCAGGCGGCGAGCCTCGGAGCGGCTCGCGACCGGCTCACGCCTGCCCCCTGGCCGGCCCCTCGCGGACCAGCTCGGACAGCACCGCGTCGGCCACGCTGTAGGCGGCGTCGGGGTGTCCCAGGCGGCGCGCGGCCGCGCGCATCGCCTCCAGCCGCTCGCGCTCGGCGAGCAGGCGCCTGAGCTTGAACGTCAGCGTCGACAGCGGCTCGACCCTCAGGGCGGCGCCGTTCTCCAGCAGCACGGTGGCGTTGGCCTCCTCCTGCAGCGGGTAGGGGCTCACGAGGAGCAGGGGCAGGCCCGCCGCGAGCGCCTCGCTGCTCGTCAGGCCTCCCGGCTTCGTGAGCACGATGTCGGCGGCGGCCATGCGGACGGGGACGTCGGCCACGAAGCCGTGCACGCGCACGCGCACGGGCCCGCTCGGCTCGACGAAGCGCTCGGCCAGGCGCGCGAGCCGCTGGCTGCGCCCGGTCACCACCTCCACGTCGAGGGGCCAACGCAGGCCCCGGAGCCGCTCGAGCACGTTCGTCAGGTCGTCGCCCTCGAGCCCGCCGGCCATGACCAGGAGCACGTCGCGGTCGCTGCGCAGGCCCAGGCGCTCGCGGGCCTCGGCCTGGCCGGGCAGGCGGGCGAAGGCGGGGTCCACGGGGATGCCGGTGACGCGCACCCGCTGGGCGTCGACGCCGCTGGCGACCAGGTGCACCTTCACCTCTTCTATGGCCACGAAGTACCGGGCGATGCCGGGCTGGAGCCAGAGGCTGTGGGCGAAGAAGTCGGTGATGACCTCGGCCTGGGGCAGCGGCGCGCGGCGCCGCACCCGCCCGGCCATGACCTCGGGGCCCAGGAAGTGCGTGTGCACCAGGGCGCGGGGCGCGAACCTGTCGATGATCCGCGGCAGCTCGTAGGAGAGCATGCGCACCACCCGCGCCCGCAGGCGACGCTGCACCGACAGCGCCTCGGTGGGGCGCCGGTCCAGCCGGCGGCCCAGCCAGTCCACGAGGTCGGGCACGTTGCGCACCAGGTCGAAGTAGGCCTGGCGGTAGAGGCGCCGGAACGGCAGCGCGGTGTGCTCCAGGAGGTCGACGTGCCTGGCCTCCACCCCCCGCTCGAGCAGCGCGGCCTCGAGGGCCTGGGCGCAGGCGACGTGGCCCCCGCCGATCGAGGCGGAGAGGACCAGGACGCGCTCGCCCGACGCCGGCACCCGGCCAGCATAGCCATATGGGGCTCTCAGACGGCCGGTGTTAGCATGCAGCGCGGAGGAGAACATGCGCGCCCGTACCCTGCTCTGCCTCGCCCTGTTGGCCCTGCTGCTCGTCGCCTGCGAGCCGGGGGCGCCGCGCAGCGCCTCCGACGTCTTCGTCTTCGGCGACCAGCCGCGGCGGCTGACGTTCTTCTACGGCGGCCCGGGCGAGCTCGGCTACCAGGGTGGCACGCTCACCCTGGAGGAGGCCCCGGCCCGCGACGAGCGCCGCGACGCCGACGTCAGCGTCAGGAGCTCGCTGCTCGTGGGCGGTGAGCCGTACCTCGGCGCCCCGCTCGAGCCCATCGACCCGCCGGCCACGGTCGTGCGCATCCCCCTGACCACCGACATGCAGCTCACGGTCCACCAGGACGTGGGCGAGGTCGTCTACTTCGACGGCAGCAGCTACCTGACGCTCGTCCCCGACGGGTCGCCGGGCGTCACGCAGCGCGTCGTGCCCCGCCCGCGCCTGAACCGCATGCGCGGCCTGGGGCAGCTGACGAACGAGGAGGCCGACGCCCTGGCCGCGGCGCTCGAGCAGCGCGGGCCGTTCGTGCTGGTGGAGCTGGACGAGGCCACCCTGCCGCCGAACCCGATCGACGGCCTGGCGGAGCAGCGCCGCACCGGCCTGTTCGTGCAGGCCGACATACCGACCGACGACGCCGCCTACCGCCCGGCGCCGGAGCAGGTGACGTGGGAGACGGTCGCCAGCGGCAGCCAGGCGACCGGCGTGCAGGCGCCGCGCTTCGAGATCGTCTCGGACCAGCGCCAGCTCGCCTCGTTCTGGGCGCGGGTGCACGCCAGCCAGCTCCAGCCCCCGCCGCTCCCCGACGCGAACTTCGCGCGCGAGACCTTGGTCGCGGTCTACCAGGGCCAGCGACCGACCGGCGGCTACGCCGTGAACGTGCGCCGCGTGACCGAGGAGCAGGGCGAGCTGTACCTGGACGTCGAGTTCGTGGAGCCCGGCGAGGGCGCCATGACGACCCAGGCCCTCACGAGCCCGTGGACGCTCGTGCGCGTGCTCCGCGGCGGCTACCCGGTGGCGTGGATCAGGGACGTGGCCGACGGCAGCCTGGTGGGGGTCGCGCGCCGCACCGAGTGAGGCGGGGACCGGCGCGTCGTTCGCCGCGGGGTCTACGGCTCAGGTCAGCTCGGCGGGCATGAACAGGCGGCGGTACTCGTCGTTGGCGTACCTGTCGGTCATCCCCGAGAGGTAGTCGACGAGGGCGCGTTCGACCCCCTCCGCCTCGGCCTGCTTCTGCACGTCGGGCGGCAGCATCTCGGACGTGTCGCAGTAGGCGCGGTAGAGGCGCTCGAGGATCAGGTGCGCCTTCCGCGACATGCGTATCAGGCGGTAGTGGAAGTAGAAGTTCTCGTAGAGGAACGACTTCAGCTCGCGCAGCCTCGCCGTCATGCCCTCGGAGGGCCCCAGCAGCTTGCTGGGGTACGAGCGCACGTCCTGCAGGGTCTTCACCCCGGCCTCCTCCAGGCGCGCGTGGGTGGCCGTCACCACGTCGGTGATGACGTCCCCCAGCAGCTCGCGCTGGAGCGTGTACCTGTCGTACTTCGTGAAGCCGATCGGGTCCATCCCCAGCCGCTTCATGAGCTCGCCCACGAGGGGCACCTCGTATATCTGCTGCGGCGTCAGGTGGCCCGAGCGCAGGCCGTCGTCCAGGTCGTGAGCGTTGTACGCGACCTCGTCGGCGACGTTGACGACCTGGGCCTCCAGCGAGGGCTGGGCGTCGGGCTCCCAGTCGGGGTCGGGCACGTCGTACTCGGTCTCGTGCTTCATGATCCCCTCGAGCGTCTCCCAGGTCAGGTTCAGGCCGGGGAAGCCGGGGTAGCGGTTCTCCAGCTGCGTGACGATGCGCAGGCTCTGGCGGTTGTGGTCGAAGCCGCCCACGTGCCGCGTCAGCTCGTCGAGCGCCTTCTCGCCCGCGTGACCGAACGGCGGGTGGCCGAGGTCGTGGGCCAGCGCGATCGTCTCGGCCAGGTCCTCGTTGAGGCCCAGGGCGCGGGCGATGCTCGTGGCCACCTGCGCGACCTCGAGGGTGTGCGTCAGGCGCGTCCGGTAGTAGTCGCCCTCGTAGTTCACGAACACCTGGGTCTTGTACTCCAGGCGCCGGAACGCGCTCGTGTGCAGCACGCGGTCCCTGTCCTTCTGGAAAGCGGTGCGGTAGGCGCTCTCGCCCTCCGGGTGTATGCGCCCGCGCGACTCGGCGGCGAGGCAGGCGTACGGCGCCAACGCCTCGCGCTCGTTCCGCTCGAGCTGCTCCCTGGTGACGAGCATGACGGCTGGTATGGTACCACCGCATGGACCTCCCCAAGGCTCTCCAGGTGTGCCTCGAGGCCGTCCACGACGCGGGTCGCCTCACACTCGGGTACTTCGGGCGGCCGTTGGAGGCCCGGGTCAAGGACGACCTGACGCCCGTCACCGAGGCGGACGTGAGGGCCGAGGAGCTGATCCGCGCGCGCCTGGAGGCCGCCTTCCCCGACCACGGCGTGGTGGGGGAGGAGCACGGCGCCACGAACGAGGGCGCCGAGGCGCGCTGGTACGTCGACCCCATCGACGGCACGAAGTCGTTCGTGCGCGGCGTGCCCCTCTACGGCGTGCTGCTCGCGCTCGAGGTGGCGGGCGAGGTCGTGGTGGGCGCCGCGGCGTTCCCGGCGCTGGGCGAGACCGTCTACGCCGCCAAGGGCCAGGGCGCCTACCTGAACGGACGGCGCGTGCGCGTCAGGGAGACCGCGCGGCTCGCCGACGCCCTGGTGGCCTTCACGGACGCCCACGCCTTCGAGAAGGCGGGCTTGGGCGAGGCCTGGCGTCGCCTGATGTCCGCCACCTACCACCGACCCGGCTGGGGCGACGCCTACGGCCACGCCTGCGTGGCCACGGGCCGCGCCGAGGTGATGATCGACCCCGTGCTGGCGCCGCACGACGCCGGCCCGTTCGGCGTGATCCTCCGCGAGGCCGGCGGCTACTTCGGCGACCTGCGGGGCAACGAGGGCATACACGGCGGCGCCGGGCTGTCGTGCACGCGCACGCTGCTGCCCCGGGTCGTCGAGCTGCTGAACGGCGGCGGGGGCGGCCCGGAAGTATCCTGAGCCGCGTGGAACTGACCCTCAGGCGCAGCACCCCGACGACCTGGGTGGGGCGCGTGCCCATCGGCAGCGGGCACCCGGTCGTGGTGCAGAGCATGACGAACACCGACACCGCCGACGCCGCGGCCACGGCGCGGCAGGTCTACGACCTCTGGCGGGCCGGCAGCGAGGTCGTGCGGGTGACCGTCAACG
The DNA here is from genome assembly GCA_964529575.1 of uncultured bacterium. Classification (GTDB taxonomy): domain Bacteria; phylum Deinococcota; class Deinococci; order Deinococcales; family Trueperaceae; genus DASRWD01. Next base: position 7,530 of record CAZGXF010000010.1, on the reverse strand, counting down.
ACGCCGCCGCCGCGAGGGCCGTGCCGGAGATCAGGCAGCGGCTGCTGGACATGGGCGCCGACGTGCCCCTGGTGGGCGACTTCCACTTCAACGGCCACGTGCTCCTCGTCGAGCACCCGGAGATGGCGGCCGCGCTGGACAAGTACCGCATCAACCCGGGCAACGTGGGCCCGAGGCGCCGCCACGACGAGAACTTCGCGACCATCGTCGACGTCGCGCTGCACCACGGCAAGCCCGTGCGCATCGGCGTGAACTGGGGCTCGCTCGACCAGGGGCTCCTCACGGCCCTGATGGACGAGAACGCCCGCCGCGACGAGCCGTGGGACGCCCGCGACGTGCTCATCGAGGCGATGATCAGGAGCGCCCTGGACTCGGCCGCGCTGGCGGAGGCGCGCGGCCTGCCCCACGACCGCATCGTGATCAGCGCGAAGGTCTCGGGCGTCCGCGACCTGTGGGACGTCTACAGGCGCCTGGCCGCGCGCTGCGACTACCCGCTCCACCTCGGCCTCACCGAGGCCGGCATGGGCGTGCGGGGCGCCGTGGCCAGCACGGCGGCCCTCACCCCGCTGCTCACCGAGGGCATCGGCGACACGATCCGCGTCTCGCTCACGCCCGACCCAGGAGCGCCGCGCGAGCGCGAGGTCGAGATCGCCCAGGAGGTCCTGCAGTCGCTCGACCTGCGCCGCTACGCCCCCAGCGTCACCGCGTGCCCCGGCTGCGGACGCACCACCAGCACGCTGTTCCAGGAGCTGGCGCGCGACGTGCAGGCGTACCTGAAGGCGCAGATGCCCGTGTGGCGCGAGCGCTACCCGGGCTCGGAGGACCTGCGCGTGGCCGTGATGGGCTGCGTCGTGAACGGCCCGGGCGAGTCCAAGCACGCCGACATCGGCATCAGCCTGCCCGGCACCGGCGAGTCGCCGCGGGCGCCCGTCTACCAGGACGGCCGGCTCGTGGCCACGCTGCAGGGCGAGGAGATCGTGCCGCGCTTCACGGCCATGCTGGAGGAGTACGTCGCCAGGCGCTTCGGCGGGGCGGCGGAGGCCGCGCCGGCCGACGCGGCGGCCCGGCCGGCGGAGGCCGCCGGGTGAAGGTCTACACCCGCACCGGCGACGACGGCACCACGGCGCTCTTCGGCGGCGGGCGCGTGCCCAAGGACGACCCCCGCGTGGCCGCCTACGGCGCGGTGGACGAGGCCAACTCGGCGCTGGGCCTGGCGCGCGCCGCCCTGGCGGCCGCGCCGGAGGGCTCGCCGCTGCGGGCGCTGGACGACGACCTGCAGGCGCTGCAGTCGCTGCTGTTCGACCTCGGTGCCGACCTGGCCACGCCCTTGGGCGCCAAGACCCGCTCGTACGTGACGCCCGTCGACGCCGCCGACGTCGAGCGGCTCGAGGGTCTCATCGACGCCTACACCGCGGAGCTGCCGCCGCTCACGAGCTTCGTGCTCCCTGCCGGCACCCCGGCCGCTGCGGCGCTCCACCTGGCGCGCGCCGTGGCGCGGCGCGCCGAGCGCGACACGCTCACGCTGTCGCGGCGGGCCGAGGTCAACCCGCAGGCGCTGGTGGTCCTGAACCGGCTCTCCGACCTGCTCTTCACGCTCGCGCGCGTGGCGAACGTGCGCGCCGGCGTGGAGGAGGTCAGGTGGACGCCGCGACGCTGAGGCGCTCACCCCCGCGGGCCCGCGCGGTCGGAACCGCGGCCTAGGGTCGCCCGCGTCTCTCCAGTAGCCCGCGGCACAGCCGCCCGGGCAGGGCCGGTCCCTGGTAGACGAACGCGGTGTAGACCTGCACCAACGTGGCGCCGGCCGCCAAGCGTGCGGCCACGTCGGCGGCTTCCCAGACCCCGCCGACGGACACGAGGGGCAGACGCGTCGCCGCAGCCAGCGCGCGCAGGGCCGCCTCGGCCAGGGGCGCGAGCGGTCGCCCGGAGAGCCCGCCCTGCTCGGCGGCGAGGGGGGAGCGTAGGGCCGGCCGCGACACGGTCGTGTTCGTGGCCACGATCCCGGCGGCGCCCTCCTCCTCCGCGGCCCGGGCGGCCGTGACCAGCGCCTCCTCGTCCAGGTCGGGGGCCAGCTTCACGAGCACGGGCTTCTCGCCGCGCTCTCGCGCCACCCGCCGCGCCGCCCTCACCACCTCGCGCAGCGGTCCGGTGGCCTGGAGACCTCTCAGGCCCGGCGTGTTGGGTGACGAGACGTTGAGCACCAGGTAGTCCGCCGCCTCCCACACCGCGTGGAGCGCCCGCTCGTAGTCCCGGGGCGCCTCCTCGGCCGGCACGGCGCGCGACTTGCCCACGTTCACGCCCACCGGCGGCAGCCAGTCGCCGTGAGCGGCCTTCGCCCGCAGCACGCTCGCGGCCAGGCGCTCCGCGCCGTGGTTGTTGAAGCCCATGCGGTTGACCAGGGCCTCGTCCTCGACCAGGCGGAAGAGGCGCGGGCGCGGGTTCCCCGGCTGCGCCAGCGCCGTCACCGTGCCGACCTCCAGGTAGCCGAACCCCAGCGCCGCCAGGGCGGGAACGGCCACGCCGTCCTTGTCGAGCCCGGCGGCCAGGCCCACCGGGTTCGGGAACGTGAGGCCGAACGCCTCCACCCGGAGCGACGGGTCGCGCGCTCCCCGGGCGAACGCCCCCGACGCGCGCAGCGCCAGGCGCGACCGCGAGGCCAGGCTCAACCCTTGGAGGGTCAGCTCGTGGGCGCGCTCGGGGTCCAGCCGGAACAGCGCCGGCCTGGCCAGGCGGTAGAGGTCCACGTGCTCAGCCGCGGCGCGGCTGCGTGGGCCTGACCTCGACCTTGCTGGGCAGCGTCCTGCGCGGCATGCGGTAGAGGTAGAGCACCGTCTGCGCGATGTCCTCGGGCTGGATCTTCCAGGCGTCGGCCTCGCCGACCTCGCGGTCGTTGAAGCTCGTCGCCACCGACCCCGGGAGGATGGTGGAGACGCGCACGCCGCGCTCCCGCAGGTCCAGCATGGCGGCCTGAGTGAAGCCCACGAGGCCGAACTTGCTGGCGTTGTAGGCGGCGCCCCCGGCGAAGAAGTTCACGCCGGCAAGGCTCGCGATGGTCACGATCATGCCGCGCGTGCGGACCAGCTCGGGCACGGTGGCCTTGAACCCGTAGTAGACGCCGGTGAGGTTCGTCTCGATGACGCGCGACCACTGCTCGGGCGTGAGCTCGTCGACCGGGGCGAAGACGCCCACGCCGGCGTTCGCCACGAACAGGTCGAGGCGTCCGAACTCGGCCACGACGCGGGCGACGGCGTCGCGCTGGGCGTGGAGGTCCCTGACGTCGAAGGGCACGGCCATCACCCGCCCGGGGTAGCGGTCGTCGAGGCGTTCCACCGCCGGCGCCAGGCGGCCGGCGTCGCGGCCGTTCAGGGCCACCGCCATGCCCTGCTCCAGCAGGGCCTCCGCGACCGCGAGCCCGATGCCGCGGCTCGCGCCGGTGACGAGAGCTACCTCCAGGACGCCGTTCCCAGGGCTGCTAGGGGACATGCCGCAGGCTATCACGGCCCTGTTAGACTCGCTCACGTGCTGCTGCGCCTGACGCTGATCCGGCACGCGCTGACCGACTGGAACGCGTCAGGACGGTTCCAGGGCGTGGCCGACGTGGAGCTGAACCGCGAGGGCCAGGAGCAGGCCAAGCGCCTGGCCGCCTACGTCGCTCGCCTGGAGCCCGACGCCGAGGTGTACTCGAGCCCCCTGAAGCGCGCCGTCGAGACCGCGACGATCGCCTTCCCGGGCCGCGAGCTCAGGCTCGACCCGCGTCTGAAGGAGATCGACTTCGGCGAGTTCGAGGGTAAGACGCAGGCGGAGAACGAGGCCCACCCGGCCTGGGCGACCTGGTACGGCGACCCCTACGAGCGCCGCGCCCCCGGCGGCGAGTCGTACGCGATGCTGCGAGAGCGCGCCGTGGCCTGGATGGACGAGGTCGTCGCCTCGGGCGCGCCACACGTGGTGGCCGTGACGCACTCCGGCACGATCCAGATGCTGCTGGCCCACGTGCTGGGCGTGGAGAAGGTGCGCTGGCGCAAGCGCATCTACCTCCGGCACGCCAGCGTGAGCCGCGTCCTCTTCAGGGGCGAGGAGGTACTCGTGGAGCGCGTGAACGACACCCGGCACCTGCTGCGCGAGGGCGGCGACCCCTTCCTCGACTGACGCCTGGCGGCTGGCACGCCTCGCGCCACGTAGCAGGGCTAGGCGCCGTCGTCGGCCCCTCGTTGGCGCAGGTCCTGGCGCGCCCGCGGGGCGGCGCGTGCCGGCCGCGCGAGCGCGGTCCCCTCCGGCGGCCCGCCTCGCGGCGCGCGCCTGCGGCCCGTCGCCGCCAGCACCGCCAGCACGGCCGCCGCGCCCACCAGCGCCCCCACCGACAGCTCCAGCCAGTTCGCGAGCAGCAGCTCCCAGGCGCTCTCCATCAGGCGGCCGCCGCGCACGTTCACCCGCAGCACCGTGAACAGCTCGGCGCGGGCGGCCCTGGCCTCCTCGAGCGTCAGGCCCAGGTTCGGCATCTGGCGGTCGGGGTCGTCGAACCGCGGCTCGAGCAGCATGTGCTGGAGCCAGACCCAGGTGCGCTGCCGGCCCGTCGCGGACAGCACCTGCGACCGCGCCCGGTTCATGTGGGCGTACGGGTCCTGAGGGTCGGCCATCATCGCCCGCAGGCCCTCCTCGTAGGGCCGCGAGTTCAGGTACTCCGTGATGCGGTAGTTGAAGCCGAACTGGTCGAGCGGGGGGCCCACGCCGCCGCCGACCCCGGCCACCTCGTGGCAGCCGGTGCAGCCGAGCTCCTCGAGCACCGCGAGCTGCGCCCGGCGCGTGAGGCCCCAGGTGGGCTTCGCGGCCGCCGTGTGGGCGCGCTGCTCGTCGAAGTAGACGCGCAGCACCACGCCGCCCAGGTCGCCCAGCGGCAGCATGGGCGTCACGTACAGCCCGTCGGGGCCCACCGCCGCGCCGGCGAAGTGCTGCTCCCCGGGCGGGCCCAGCCACTGCACTAGGTAGCGGGGCGGCGTCGCCGCCATGCCGGAGCTCGCGGCGCCGCCGAAGTAGGCGACCCCGGCCGGCACGTTCTCTGAGCCGAAGCCCGCCGCCACGTAGTGGCCGGCCCAGCCGGGCTCCATGTAAGGCGCGCGCGGCTCCACCCACGCCAGCTGCACCGGCGAGAACGGCTCGGGGAAGACCAGCTCGGCGTGCGAGGCCAAGGCGTCGTCGGTGCCGGCCCACAAGTGGTCCAGTCCCCGTGTGACGGGCAGGAACCTGTCGAGGTCCACGCCGTTCTCGGCCACGACCAGGCGCCCGCCGTCGTACGCCAGGGCGAACGGGTTGCGGAAGCCCTTGGCGAACACGTAGGCCGCGGCGCCTTGGTCGCCGAAGGGCGGCTCGGGGCAGGGGCGGCCGTCCAGGTCCAGGCACAGGACCTTGCCGAGCAGCACGTCCGGCCGCGCGGCGGTGCTGGGGGCCCCGCCGTCGCCGACGCCCACGTAGAGGCGGTCCTCCACCACCACGCAGTCGCCGACCTGGTGCGCCGGCGCCGACTGGAACTCCGCCAGCAGCGGCAACAGCTCGACGGCCTCGGCGGCCTCGAGGCCGTACGTGTAAGGCCTGGCGCTGAACCGCACGAGCCGGTTGCGGATGATGCCGCCGGCGTCCGGCTCGGTGTAGGTGGCGAACAGGTAACCGTGTTCGGGGGCGAGGCAGAGACCGGCCAGCCCCTGCTGGCTGGCGCCCTCCAGCTCCTCGTCCTGCGCGCCGTAGGTGGGCACGGTGGCGAAGCGGTGCACCTCGCCTGAGCGCGTGACGACGTTGATGCCGCCCTGCAGCTCGGCGACGAAGTAGAACGGGGCCTCGGGGTCGTCGGCGGCGTCGGGGATGAAGGCGAGCGCCGTGGGGAGCGTCAGCCCGCTGGCGTGCACCTCCAGCGCGTACCCCTGCGCGGTGCCCACCTGGTCGAGCGGGTCACGGCGCGACGCGACCTGCGCGGCGGCCGGCGAGGCGGTCAGGACCAGCGCGAACGCGACGAGGGCTGAGAGGACGGGGAGCGCGAGGCTCCGAGGCGGTCGGCGTTCGCCTGCCACGTTCGGAAGCTAGCACGGGCCGCGGCGGGCAGAGAGGCGCGTAGTTCACGAGCGGCGCCGTCGCGGGGCGGTGGTAGTCTCGCGCCGTGGTCGTCACGGCTAGCGGTCCGGAGCGGGTCGAAGGGGCGCTGCCCGAGCCGTACGTCGTCGAGCTGCCGGGCTTCACGGGCACGGTGAGCGAGCTGGCGCACGCGCTGCGCTCGCGCGCGCTGGCGCCCGCGGACGTCGACCTCTACCAGCTCGTGCGCGGCTACCTGGCGTTCTTCGCGCGCGTCTCGGCGTACGACCTCGAGCTGGCCACCGAGGCACTGCCGCGGGTGGCCCAGGTCGTGGAGCTGAAGCTGCGGTTGCTGCTGCCGCGCCCTGCCGACGAGACGGCGGAGCACGCCGAGGAGGTCGCGCTCGAGGAGGCCCTCGAGGCCGTGGCGCTGCTCGAGGAGCTGGAGCACGCCATCGACTTCCTCAGGCGCCGCCGCGAGGAGCGCCGCCTCGTCGTGCCGGCACGCGCGCCACGACCCCCCTACGCGCGGCCGCCGCGCCCCCTCAGGGTCTCGAAGGACGACCTGGCCAGGCTGGCGGGTCGCTACCGCCTGGGCGGCTACTTCGAGATCTCGCTGCCGGGCGCGACCGTCGCCAGCGTCGCCGCGGAGCTCGCCAGGCGGCTCAAGCAGGCCGTGCGGGCAACGCTGTTCGCGCTGCTGGGCGCCGAGGACTGGCAGTCGCGCACCCTGGCGTTCGCCGCCATGCTCGAGCTCGTCAAGGAGGGCCGTGTGAGGGCGTCCCAGGAGGAGCCCTACGGGCCCATCGAGGTCGTCTACGCCGGCGAGGGCGAGAGGGCCTCCACGGCCGAGTAGAAGTAGGAGTAGACGCGCCCGAAGCCGAGGCCCTCGTACAGCGCCACGGCCGGCGCGTTGGCCTCGGCGACCTGTAGGTAGGCCACGTCGGCGCCCTGCGCGCGGCCCCACGCCATGAGCGCGGACATGACGGCGGTGGCCACGCCGCGCCGCCTGAAGGCCGGCGCGGTGAGGACGTCGAAGGCGCCGAGCGCGCCCTCGGCGACGACCCCGAGCGCCAGCCCGGCGACCGTGCCGTCCACGAGGGCGGCGGCGAAGCGGCGGGGGCTCGGCGCCGCCGCGGCCAGCGCGAGGCGCGCGGCGCCCTCGTCGGGCTGGGCGGCGCGGAAGGCCTCGCTCCAGTCGGGGGAGGGGTCCTCGGCCAGCGCCACCTCGATCCGTCCGACCTCGGGGCCGGGCACGCCCAGGTCGCGGGTCATGATCGCCACCCGCGCCTTGCCCGGTAGCGGGGTGGCGGACGCCAGGACCTCGACCGGCGCCAGCGGCGTCACGCGCAACAGCGCCGGCAGGCCCCGCGCCGCGTAGGTGGACGCCACGACCGCCGCGGGGGCGACCTGGCCGGCCGCGGCGAACGGCGACACGCACGCCGAGGCCACGCGGCCCACGCGGCCGTCCGCGCCCCA
>CAZGXF010000009.1:0-47148 GCA_964529575.1 uncultured bacterium | reverse complement strand
CCCCAGGACCCATGCCGCCAGCGACCCCGGCTCAGCCCGCTCCCGAGCAGCCCGCAGCGACCCCGGCCCAGCCCACTCCCGAGCAGCCCGCGCCGTCAGACGAGCGCCTGGGTGGCCCCGTGGCCGACGGCGCCGTCGACCACGAAGAGGACGGCCGCGGCTGAATGAACACCATGTCCTCGCGCGTGCTGCCCGTCGCCCTCATCGCAGTCGGCGCCATCTGGCTCCTGTACGCCGTCGGCTTCGTGCCGCCCTCGCTGTCGCTGGCGCTCGCGCGCCTGTGGCCGCTGCTGCTCATCGGCGGTGGGCTGGACGTCCTGTTCCCCGACCGCCGGCCGCGGGACGTGCCGTTCGTCGCCTTCGCCGCCGCGACGATCCTCCTGTTCGGCCTGGTCTGGCCCGCCGGCGGGCTGACGGGGCCCGACCACCAGTACGTCCGCGAGCTGCCGCCGCAGGCGCGCAGCGTGACGTTCGAGCTACGCGCGGGCTCCCCCGCCACTCACCTGACGGCCGCCGACGACGGCGACACGCTCGTCGCCGCCAGGTTCACGGGCGAGCCCCGCGGCGTCGTGAACGTCGGCCTCGGCCCCGAGCCGCGCGTGCGCGTCTCGCCCGAGCGTTCGGCGTTCGCGCCGTTCCTCGCTCGCGCACGCTGGGACCTCGCGGTGCCGCGGTCCGTGCCGCTCGACCTGATCGTCGACGGCGGCTCCGGCCCGCTCACGCTCGACCTCCTCGGCACGCGCCTCGCCGCGCTGGAGCTGGACGCGGGCAGCGGCCCCACCACCGCCGACCTGCCGGGGGGCGGCATGCCCTACGAGGTCGTCGTCGACGGCGGCTCCGGGCCCATCGAGCTGAGCTTCGCCCCCGGCGCGTCCGTGGACGTGCGCGCCAGCCTGGGGTCCGGGCCCACGACCGTCTTCGTCGGCGAGGGGACCGACGCACGGCTGAGGTTCAGGCTGGGCAGCGGCCCGCTCGACCTCGACCTGCCCGACAGCGCCCCCATCCGCCTGACCGTCGAGGACGACGGCTCCGGGCCGCTGCGCGTGCCGCGCTTCCTGGAGCGTCGGTCGGGCAGCGGCGACACCGGGGTGTGGGAGAGCGCCAGCCTGCGGAACGGCGGGCGGGTCATCGACGTCGTGCTGGAGGACGTGGGGTCGGGTCCGGTTACCATCCGGTGAGGCGCGCGGCACGCCCATGCGCCTGATCGTCACGCACGAGCAGCCGGACTTCGACGCCCTGGCGTCGCTGGCGCTGGCGCAGGTGCTCTTCCCCGGCAGCCGCGCCGCTGTGCACGGGGCCATAGGCAGGAGCGTCGAGTCGTTCCTGTCCCTCTACCGGGACGTCCTCGACCTGCTGGACGGGTCCGACGTCGACCTCGACCAGGTCAGCGAGCTGATCGTCGTGGACACGGCCGACCCCGGCCGCATCAAGCCGTTCGACGCGCTGGTGGGGCGCGTGCCCGTGACCCTATACGACCACCACCCCCTGCCGGAGGAACCCATCCCGGCCGGCCGCGGCATCGTCGAACGCGTCGGCGCCACCGCCACGCTCCTCACCCGCGAGCTCGCCGCCACCGCCACGCCGGTGCCGCCCGCGGTGGCGAGCCTCGGCCTGCTAGGCATCCACGAGGACACGGGCAACCTGAGCTACGTGGGCACCACGCCGGACGACTACCGCGCCGCCGCCTACCTGCTCGCACAGGGCGGCAGCCTGCAGCTCGTGCGCCGCTTCGCGCGCGACGTGCTCACGCCCGAGCAGCTCGACTTCCGCGACCGGCTGCACGAGTCGGCGCGCACCACGCTGGTGGCCGGCCGGCCGGTCGTCGTGGCGGTGTTCGAGAGCCCGACGTACGTGCCCGGCGTTAGCGGGCTGGTGAGCGAGCTGCTCGACGTCCACGGGGCCGACGCCGCCCTGGTCGCGGCCGGCATGGAGGGCCGCACGCTGGTCTTCGCGCGCAGCAACGAGCGCTTCGACAGCGCCGCGGCGTTGGCCGAGGCGGTCGGCGGCTCTGGTCACCCCGGCGCGGCCTACGGCAAGACCGACCTGCCGCCGGAGCAGGCGGCGGAGCGCGCGCTCGACGCGCTGGCGCGCCACGCCGCCCCGGTCCTCACCGCGAGGGACGTGATGAGCTCGCCCGTGCGCACGGTCCCGGAGCACGCCACGGTCGCCGAGGCGCAGTCGCAGCTCCTCGTCCACGGCCACAACGGCATGCCGGTGGTGGACGCCCAGGGCCGGGTGGTGGGCGTCGTCTCGCGCCGCGACATCGACAGGGCGCTCCGTCACGACCTCGGCGCCAGCCGCGTGAGCGGCTTCATGAGCCGCGCCGTCGTCTCGGCGCCCCCGACGGCCACGATCCCCGAGCTGGAGGCGCTCGTGCTGGGCCACAACGTGGGCCGGGTGCCCATCGTCGAGGACGGCCGGCTCGTGGGGATCGTCACCCGTGCCGACCTCATCGCCGCGCGCCACCGCCGCGACGACGGCGACGAGGCCCAGCGGCTCCTGGCCCGCCTCCCCCCACGAGCCCAGGCGGTCGTGGCGGCGGTCAAGGAGCTGGCCGGCGACCTGCCCGTCTACCTGGTGGGCGGCACCGTGCGCGACCTGATGCTCGGCGCCGGCAGCAAGGACGTGGACCTGGTGATCGAGGGCGGCAACGTCGAGGCCTTCGGCACGCGGTTGCAGCGGCGCCTGGGCGGGTCGCTCTCGTGCCACGTGGGGTTCGGCACCTGCACGCTGACCCTGCCGGGCGGCCTGGTCGTGGACCTCGCCACCGCGCGCGAGGAGACGTACGCACGCCCCGGCGCGCTGCCCGACGTGAGCCCCAGCAGCGTGAAGCAGGACCTGGCGCGCCGCGACTTCACCATCAACGCCATGGCGGTGCGGCTCACACCGGGCCCGGCGGTCGTCATGGACCCGTTCGGTGGCCGCGCCGACCTCGCCAGGCGGCAGCTCCGCGTGCTGCACCCGCTCTCGTTCGTCGAGGACCCGACGCGCATCCTCCGCGGGGCCCGGCTCGCCGGCCGGCTGTCGTTCGAGTTCGCCGGCGACACGGCGGCGAAGGCGCGGGCCGTGGTGGAGGAGGGGCTGAGCGGCGGCGTCAGCCGCTCCCGGCTGCGAGCCGAGCTGGAGCTCACCTTCGCCGAGCAGCGCGTCCTGCCGTCACTCGAGGTGATGGAGCGCTTGGGCGTGCTGCGCCCGCTCTTCGGCCTCGAGCTCGCCGGCGCGCGCGAGCTGGTGGCCGCGCTGGACGAGGCGCGGTCGAAGGGCGACGTGCCGGAGGAGGCCTACCTGCTCGCGCTGCTGGCGGCGCTGCCCGAGCCCGCCGCCGCCGAGCACGTCGAGGCGTTCAACTGGCCGCGCCGCGTGCTGGCCGCCCGCGACAGGGTGCTGCGGCTGCGGTCGCGCCCGGGCGAGGCCACCGACGCCGAGCTCGAGCAGCTGTCTCCCGCCGAGGCCGCGGTCCTGAGGGCCGGCGGCGGGCCGCTGGCCGAGCGGCTGGTGCGCCTGGCCGAGGAACCGCCTCGCAGACGGCTGCGGGGTAGGGATGTGGTAGCTTTGGGGCTGCCCGAGGGACCTGCCGTGGGCCGCGTCCTGGCCGACGTAGAGCGCGCCCGGGCCCAACGTCAGACCAGCAGCTTCGAAGAGGAGCTCGAGCTAGCTAGACGGCTCGTCGAAAGGCTGCGCCGACCCGAGCGGCCCGGAGTGCCAGAGTGATCCTGAACCTCGGAACCGACTTCACCACCATCGTCATCGCTTTCATCGTGATGGTCATGGCCTTGGTGTTCCACAACATGGTCCAGGCCTACGTGGCGAACCGGCTCGGCGACCCGTCGCCGCGGCTCGCGGGCTTCATGGCCTTCGACCCCGGGCGGCAGATCGACCCCATCGGCGCCGTGTTCCTGCTCCTGCTGGGCTTCGGCTGGCCGCGCACCGTGCCGGTGAACTCGCGCAACTACCCGCGCCGCGGCCGGTCCGAGGCGTGGGTCTGGCTCTCGGGCATCGGTGCCTACCTGGTCGTGGCGTTCGTGAGCCTCGTCGTCGCGGCCGTGTTCCGCTCGCTGGAGAGCTTCGCCCTGTACCGCTCGTTCAACGCCGCGGCCACCATCGCGCTGCTGCACGCGGTCATCAACCTCTTCCCCGTGCTGCCGCTCGACATGGGCCGCGCCGCCCTCGCCTGGGGCAACGCCGACGTGCGCCGGTTCATCATGCAGATCGCCCAGTTCGGCGTCCTGGGCTTCATGGTGTTCTTCTTCGTGCTGTCGATGACCGGCGTCATCGGCAGCCTCATGGGCATCTTCCTGCGGTTCTTCGACGGCATCATCAGGCTCATCCCCGGCCTCTAGGGCGGACCGCGAACCGGGCGAGCCTCGTGTGGCGAACCGCGAGCGCGACCGACCTCGCGCCTCAACTCACCGCGAGCGCGACCGACTTCGCGCCTCAGCGCACCGCCACGCCCGGACCCTGCGCGCCGGCCTCGCGGCGCTCGCGCAGGTCCACCACCATCTGCACCACCGGTGCGTAGGTCTCGAAGGTGCCCAGCAGCTTCCCGGCCGGGTCGTACTTCCGGATCAGGTGGCCGCCGCGGCGCGCCGCGTAGAGGCAGCCGTCGTCGTCCACGCCCAGGTCGACGATGGTGTCGGTGAGCTCGCCGTGCTTGGCGTCGAGCGCGAACGACACGCCCACCTTCCCCTCCGGCGTGATCTTGCGGATCTTCGAGGCGTCGGCGTCGGAGATGTACACGTTGCCGTCGTGGTCCACCGTCACGCCGTCGAGGAGCCGCATGCCGGGCTGGTCGGCCGCCACCCTGAACGCCCACCGCGTCTGGTAGACGCCCTCCGCGCTGAGACGCTGCACCTGCCTGTTGCCGTAATCGAGGACGTACACGTTGCCAGCCTGGTCGACGGTGATGACGCGCGGGTCGTCGAACGTGCCGTGTCCCTTGCCGCGGCCCCCGAACGACGACAGGAAGCGACCGTCGTTGGTGAAGCGCTGCACCAGGTGCGTCTCGCTGTCCAGGACGTAGACGGTGTCGTCGGGCGCCACCGCCACCGACGCCGGGTAGAGGAACTCGCCCGGCTGCATGCCGTAGGTGCCGAAGGAGAGCACCTTCGTGCCGTCGCGGGCGAGCTTGTGCACCATGCGGTGGTTCTCCTGCCCGACGCGGTACTCGAAGATGGCGGCGAAGAAGTCGCCCTTCGAGTCCACCGCCACCGACAGCGGCGCGGCGGAGAAGTCCTTCTCGCCCGTGCCCACGTCGCCGATGGACGTGTGCAGGTTGCCGTCGGTGTCGAGGATGCGCAGCACGCCCTGGCGCGCGCTCACGGTGAGCACGATGCGGGTGGGGAGCTGGGCCTCCTCCTCCTCGGACAGGTCTACGTTCTCGAGGACCTCGAGCACCTCGTCGAGCGACGGCCGCTCGTCGGGGTCCTTCGCGATCATGCGCATGACGAGGTTGTCGAGCGCCTTAGGCACGGAGAGGACGATCTGCCGGGGCGGCGGCGGGGTCTGGAAGATCTGCTGGTGGACGATGGCCTCGTAGCCGCCCTTGAACGCCGTCTGCCCGGTGAGGACCTCGTAGAACACGAGACCCAGCGAGTAGATGTCGCTGCGGTGGTCGATCTTCAGGCCGCGCGCCTGCTCGGGCGACATGTACACGGGGGTGCCGACCCGGGCGCCCGTCATCGTCAGGCGCGACAGGACCTTGCCGCCGGCGATGCCGAAGTCCATCAGCTTCACGGCCTCGGGCAGCAGGCGGGGCACGCGGTCCTCGCGGATGCCGCCGCGCACGATCATCACGTTCGCCGGCTTGATGTCGCGGTGGATGATGCCGGCCGAGTGGATGTGCTGCAGCGCGCGGACGACGCGCTTCATGATGTCGATGCCCAGCTCGATGTCGAGCTCGCTGGCCTCGATGTACCCCTCGAGGCTGCGGCCGTCGACGTACTCCATGACCATGTAGTGCTGGGCCCCGATGGCGCCGTGCTCGTAGGTCCTGACGATGTTCACGTGGTTCAGGCGCTGGGCCACCTCGGCCTCGCGGTGGAAGCGCCGGATGAACTTCGCGTCGGCCACGAACTGCTCCATGGGGATCTTCAGGGCCACGATCTGGCCGTCGGCCTTGCGCCGCGCGCGGTAGACGCTCGCCATGCCGCCGGAGCCGACCTTCTCGAGGAGCTCGTAGCCGGGGATCTCGGTGTTGTCGAAGCTCGAGGTGGGCGACGCCTTGGCCTTCGCCTGCGCCGCGGCGCCCTTGCGCTTGCCCTTGGGCGGGGCCACGCGGGCGCTGCGCGCCGCCTGCACGCCCGAGGGGACGATCAGGCCGATGGCCAGGGCGGTGAGGACGAGCGGGGCCAGGGCGCGGTCGACGCCGCCCAGGGCCAACGCCACGCCGGTGAGGCCCGCCGCCACCACGAGCAGGCCGACCGAGAGCCACGCGGGCGCGCGGAGCAGCGCGGCCACGAGCGCCGCGGCGACCGCGATGAGCACGATCGTCATTCGTCGACCTCCGCGATGATGAGCGTGATGTTGTCGGGTCCTCCGCGGTCGTTGGCGAGCGCGATGAGCGCCTCGACCGAGGACTGGCGGCTGGCGGTGCGCATGCACTCGGCCAGCACCTCCTCGGGCGTGACGAGGCCGTGCAGGCCGTCGGTGGAGATCACGAAGACGTCCCCCCGCTCGACGGCGACCTCGATGACGTCCGGCGCCACCTGTGGACGAGTCCCCAGCACCCTGGTGATGAGGTTACGCCACTCGTGGCTCTTGGCCTCCTCCTCGGTCAGCAGGCCCTTCTCGAGCTGCTCCTCGACCCAGGAGTGGTCCTTCGTGAGCTGGTAGATCTTCTTGCCGCGCACCAGGTAGGCGCGCGAGTCGCCCACGTGCCCGATGTACGCGGTGCGGTCGCGGAGCGCGACGCAGGTGAGCGTCGAGCCCATGCCGCGGCGGCCCTGGTGCTTGATCGACGCGGCGTAGACGCGCCGGTTCGCCAGCCTCACGGCCTTGTCGATGAGCTTGTCGATGCCCACGACCGGCTTGCCGGAGCGGATCTCCTCGACGTAGCGGCTGAACGACTCGTCGAGGACCTCCATCGCCAGCTTGCTGGCCACCTCACCGGCCGCCGCGCCGCCCATCCCGTCGGCGACGGCGAGGAGCGTGATGTCTCCCCCGTCGAGCGGGAACTGCCAGACGCGGTGGTAGTCCTCGTTGAACGGTCGGACCCTACCTACGTCCGAGCCGTGGCCGACGTTCTGACCCAGCCGCACGCGCGCAGTCTAACGCGCTGGACGCCGGCTACGTCAGTTGAGCTCCGCCGCCGGCCGCACGGTCGCGGCCACGGCGGCGGGCGCCAGGCCGAACGCCGCGGCCACCAGGCCCAGCGCCTCGGGCGTGGCCGCGGGCAGGCCCTTGAAACGCACGTGAGCCACGTGTGAGCCGGGGAACACGACGCTGGGCGTGCTGGTCACCTCGGCGGCCACCGCCAGCCGGTGCTCGTGCGCCAGGGCGGTGCGGTTCTCGGGGTTGTCGAGGTCGCGCCAGAAGCGCGGCATGTGCAGCCCGGCCGTGCGGGCGACGTCGCCGGCGGTATCGCGGTCCAACGGCCGCCCCTCCAGGTGCGCGGCCCGGAGGAGCCCGAGACGGAACCGGTCGTGCGCCGCCTGGCCCTGCGCCCTGGCCGCCACCGACGCCAAGAACGGCAGCAGGCCCTTGGCGCCGCTGCCGTCCTCCGGGTCTATCGGAGCGTTCCATAACTGCCATCGCGCCGACTCGGGGCACGCCCCGTAGCGGCACTTGGCGTCGTGCTCTAGCTGGAACACCGAGACGTGTCGCCACTCCGCCCGCACCGCCGTGCCCGCCAGCGCGATCAGCTCCGCCAGGCGCCACGAGTACGGGCACAAGTAGTCGAAGTAGACGACGACCCGCTCGGACATGGTCACCATACAAACACTAGGCGGTCAGAGCAGACGTATCAGAGCGGACTCATCACTTTCTCATGAAGGGGGATGGTGTATGGGTCGCGGCCTGCGGGCTCAGTTGGGGCCCTCGTCCTCGCCTTCGGGCCCCGTGCGCCCCACCTGCCCCGCCTGCGCCGGGCGCGCCGGCTCCGGGATCTGGCCGTGGCGGGCCTCGTAGCGCCTGATGTTGTCCTCCAGGCTCCTCATCAACGCCTTGGCGTGCCGCGGGCTGGTGACGAGCCGGGTCGTGACCACCGGCTGCTGGCCGGGCATCACCAGGACGAAGTCGAAGATGAACTCGTCGGCGGTGTGGACGATCAGCGCGCCGTTCGTGGGGCGGCCGCGCGCCGTCTCCTTGTCGATCTCGAACTTCAGAGGCTGCTTCACGCCCCCAAGAGTAGCCGCGCCGCGGCGCGACGGCCGGTCATGGCGCGGCCGCGTGGCCCAGCGCGCGGGCGCAGGACCTAGCCCGCGCGCAGACGCTTGAGGTGGAAGCGCGCCCGGCCGATGTCGGCGGCGCTCTCGACCGCCAGCACCAGCAGCCTGTCGCCGCCAGGCAGTGGCTCGAACAGCAGGGGGTTCACGTCCTGGTAGAGGACGGTCAGGTGGGTGGCGCCCTGGCCGGACGGGGTCGCCGCCCGCGCGCCCTCCTCCTCGCCGACCGCCCCGCCGTCGTCCCCGTCGGCCTCGCGTCCGCCTTCGGGCCCGAACCCGTCGTCCTCGACCGCGTCGAGCAGCGAGGCGAACGCCTCGGCGGCGGCCAGCGCGTTCGTGGCCGTGCGCTGCATGCGCTCGAGCAGCGCGGCGCCCTCGCCGGCGGCGGCGACGACCTCGCCGTCCACGCCCACCACCGCCGCGGCCACCACGCCGCGTACGGCGCGCGCGTCGTCGACCAGACGGGAGGGGTCCGTAGCCGCGCCCATCACACGAACGCGCCGCTGAGCTCGCGCGCCAGCTCCTCGGCCTCCGCCCTCACGTTCGCGAGGTCGGCGGAGGCGCCGGTGACGAAGAGGCAGAACAGGTCGGGTGTCACGCGCCTGGCCAGGTAGCCGCCGGTCTCGCCCAACGCCACCAGCTCCGAGACGGGCGAGCCGAGCTCGCGGCTCATGGTCCCGCCCGCGACCCCGAAGAGCGTGGTGACCTCGGCCACCACGTGCTCCAGGGTCGCCGGCTCCGGCGCGCCGGCTAGCGCCGGGTCGTCCTCCTTGCTGGGGTGGCGCTCGATGAGGAGTCCGTCCATGCCGGCCACGGCCACGAGCCGGCACCCGCCGACGCGCGACCACGCCCGGGCCAGGATGTCCTCCAGGTCGGTCATCGCGGGCAATCTAGCACGGTGCCCCGCGGCCCCGAGGTGGAGCGGTTCATACATGCTGCTCTGGTAGAGTTGCCCGGATGAGCCAACTTCACGTGCGTGCCGAGCCGGGCTCGGTGGCGCCCGTCGTCCTCCTCCCCGGAGACCCCGACCGAGCGACGTTCATCGCCGAGACGCTGCTCGACTCCCCCCGCCTCTACAACCAGCACCGGCACCTGCTCGGCTACACGGGCCGGTACCGCGGCCTCGAGGTGAGCGTGCAGACGACGGGCATGGGCTGCCCCAGCATGGCGATCGTGGCCGAGGAGGTCATCCGCCTCGGCGCCCGGCGCCTCGTGCGCATCGGCACCTGCGGCGCCATCGCGCCCCAGGTGGCCCCCGGCGACCTGGTGGTGGCCACGGCGAGCGTGCCCAACGACGGCACTACCCGCCAGTACCTGGGCCACGTGCCTTACGCGCCCGTCGCGGACTTCGCCGTCACGCAGGCGCTGCGGGCCGCGGCCGAGAGCACCGGACGGCGGACGCACACCGGGCTGGTGCAGACCGACGACGCCTTCTACGCCGTCTCGAGGGACGACGTGGCCGCCATGGCGGGTCGCGGCGTCCTGGGCGTGGAGATGGAGGCCTCGGCCCTGTTCACGCTGGGCGCGCTGCGCGGCGTCAGCACCGGCTGCATGCTCGTGGTGAGCAACCACATCGGCGACGAGTCCATGCTGGCCACCGACCAGCTCAGGGAGGCCGTGCTCGACATGGTCACGGCGACGCTCGACGCCGCCGTGGAGCTGGAAGGGGAGCGGAGCTGATGAAGGTAGTGGTCATCGGAGCCGGCACCATGGGCTCGGGCATCGGCCAGGCGTGCGCGCTGGCGGGGCACGAGGTGACGCTCGTCGACCAGGAGCAGGCCGCCGTCGACAAGGGCGTCGCCACCATGAAGGGCAGCCTCGAGCGGATGGTCCGCAAGGGCACCGTCAGCCAGCAGGACGCCGAGGCCGCGGTCGGCCGCGTGACCGCCCGGACCGACATGTCCGCCGTCGCCGAGGCCGAGGTCGTCATCGAGGCCGTGTTCGAGTCGCTGCCCGTGAAGGAGCGGGTCTGGGGCGAGGTGGGCAGGCTGGCGCCGCAGGGCGCGCTGCTGGCCACGAACACCTCGAGCCTCTCGGTCACCCAGCTCGCCAAGTTCAGCGGCCGGCCCGAGAGCTTCTGCGGCATGCATTTCTTCAACCCCGTGGCGGTGATGCAGCTCGTCGAGGTCGTGAGGGCCCTGCTCACGCCCGACGAGGTCATCGAGCGCGCCCGCGGGTTCGTGGTGGGCCTCGGCAAGAAGCCCATCGTCTGCGCCGACAAGCCCGGCTTCATCGTGAACCGGCTGCTGGTGCCGTACATCAACGACGCCGTGCACGCCCTCTCCGAGGGCGTCGCCAGCGCCGAGGAGATCGACGAGGCCATGAAGCTCGGCGCGAACATGCCCATCGGGCCGCTGGCCCTCGCCGACCTCGTCGGGCTCGACGTCGGCCTCGCCGCCGGCCAGGCGCTGTTCGAGGAGTTCGGCGACCCGAAGTTCCGCCCGGCGCCGCTGATCAAGCAGATGGTCAGGGCCGGGCTCCTGGGGCGCAAGACGGGCAAGGGCTTCTACGACTACGGAGGCGAGTCATGAGCGACCGGCTGCCGGAGGACGACATGGGGAACGAGGAGGAGTACCTCGACGAGCTCCCCGAGTTCCGCTACGTGCGCTACGAGCTGGACGGCCCCGTCGCGGTCGTCACCGTCGACCGCCAGGAGGCGCTGAACGCCCTGAACGAGGACGTCCTCGTCGAGCTCTCGCTGGCGTTCGGAGCCGCCGAGGCGAACGTGGACGTGAAGGCCCTGGTCGTCACCGGGGCGGGCCGCGCCTTCGTGGCCGGCGCCGACATAGCGGGCGTCAACCAGGTGGAGGACGCCTTCACCGCACGCGAGTTCTCGCTGCTGGGCCAGGACGTCTGCAACACGCTGGCGGCCCTGCCCTTCCCCACCGTAGCCGCGATCAACGGCTTCGCCCTCGGCGGCGGGCTCGAGCTGGCGCTGGCGGCCGACCTCCGCGTCGCCGCGCCGCAGGCCAGGCTGGGCCTGCCCGAGGTGACGCTCGGCATCATCCCGGGCTACGGCGGCACGCAGCGCCTGCCCCGCCTCATCGGCCAGGGCCGCGCGCTCGACCTCATCCTCACCGGCCGGCACGTGACCGCCGAGGAGGCGCTGCAGATGGGCCTCGTCAACCGCGTCGCCGAAGACGCCCTGGCCGCCGCCGTCGAGCTGGCCAAGCTCGCGGCCCGCAACGGGCCGCTGGCCATCGGCCTGGCGAAGGAGGCCGTCTCGCGCGGGCTCGACGTCACGCTGCCCCAAGGACTCGAGATCGAGGCCGACCTGTTCGGCCTCGTGGCCACCAGCGAGGACATGCGCGAGGGGACGCGCGCCTTCCTCGAGAAGCGCTCGCCCGACTTCAAGGGCCGCTGAGCCCGTCGCGCGTCGAGGGACGGCCGCCCGGGTGAGCAGCTAGATGCCGTTCCGCATCAAGGTCTCGCTGGTCATCCTGGCGGTGTTGGTGGCCGCGGCGGTCGTGCTGCCGCTGGTGGTGCCGATCGCGCCGCCGGCGGGCGTCAGACCGCTCTCCGCCGTCGCCGGCCCGGACGCCGAGTACGTGTCGGTGGCGGGCGTCGACCTCCACGTCCGCCGCTGGGACGGTCCCGACGACGGCCCGACCTTCCTGCTGCTGCACGGCTTCCCTTACAGCTCCCGCACGTTCGACGACCTGGCGCCGTCGCTCGCCGCGCTGGGCGACGTCGTGGCCGTGGACCTCCCGGGCTTCGGCCTGTCGGAGCGCCCCGACCCCGACGACCCCGACCTGGCCCTGGACCCCTACGCCGCGGCCTCGCAGCCCCGGCTGGTCGCCGGCGCCATCGCGGCGCTGGGCCTGGGCAGGCCCGTGCTGCTGGGGCACGGCAGCGGCGCGCGCGTGGCGCTGGAAGTCGCGCTCGCCAGCCCCGAGCTCGTGGGCGGGCTGGTGACGGTGGGGGCGTCGCCCTACGTCGTCCAGCGCCGCTCGTTCCTGGCGCGCCTGGTCATGCGCACGCCCCAGTTCGAGCGCCTGGGGCCCGTGTTCCTGCGGCAGCTCGCCTCCGAGCCGGGCCTGCGCATCCTCAGCGCCGGCTGGTACGACCCCACGGGCATCACGCCCGAGCGCCGCGACGCGTTCCTCGAGCCGTTCACGGTGGAGGGCTGGGACGTGGCGCTGTGGCGCCTCTCCCAGGCGGAGCCGCCGGCCGGCCTGGAGGGGCGACTGGGCGCCGTGAGCGCGCCCGTCCTGGTGGTGGCCGGCGCCGAGGACGGCGTCGTGCCCGTGGCGCAGTCGGAGCGCCTCGCGGCCGAGCTGCCGCGGGCAGAGCTGGCGCTGGTCCCGGGCTGCGGCCACGCCGTCCAGGAGGAGTGCCCGAGCGACCTGGCGTCCGCCATCGCCGCCTGGCTCGCAGAGTAGACTTCCGCGCATGGAACTGCTGAGGAAGCTTTCCGAGGTCGCGGGCGTCCCCGGCCGCGAGGAGAAGGTCCGCGAGATCATCGAGGCCGAGCTCGAGGGCGTCGTCGACGCGATGGAGACCGACGCCATGGGCAACCTGCACGCCGTCAAGCGTGCCAAGGCGGACGGCGCCCCACGGGCGATGATCGCCGCCCACATGGACGAGATCGGCTTCCTCGTGAAGTTCGTGGACGACAAGGGCTTCCTGCGCGTGCAGCAGCTGGGCGGGTTCGACCCGCGCAACCTCTTCGCCCGCCAGGTGACGGTGCACGCCTCGCTGTCCGGCGAGGAGCTCGTGGGCGTCATGAACCCCGCGGGCAAGCCCATCCACATCAGCACGCCCGAGGAGCGCTCGAAGGTCCCGCAGATCGCCGACTTCTTCGTCGACCTCGGCCTCTCCGCCGACGACGTGAAGGCCAAGGTGCGCGTGGGCGACATGGTGACGCTGCGCCAGGAGTTCCACGACCTGGGCAAGGTCGTCACCGGCAAGGCGCTCGACGACAGGGCGGGCTGCTGGGTGGCGGTGCAGACGCTGAAGCGAGTGAAGGACCCCGCCTTCGAGGTCCACGCGGTGTTCACCACCCAGGAGGAGGTGGGCCTGCGCGGCGCGGTCACCAGCGCGTTCAAGGTCGAGCCGCACGTCGGCATCGCCCTCGACACGACGCTGGCCGTGGACACGCCCGGAGCCCAGGACCACGTCCGCATCACCGAGATGGGCAAGGGCGTGGGCATCAAGGTGATGGACGGCAGCTCGATCTCGACGCGCTGGCTCCTCGACGAGTTCCTGGCGTTGGCCGAGAAGCGCGGCATCGAGCACCAGCTCGAGGTCCTGCCGCTGGGCGGCACCGACGCCGGGGCCATCCAGCGCTCGCGCCTGGGGGTCCCCTCCATCACGCTCAGCACGCCGTCGCGCTACGTGCACACGGTGACCGAGATGGTCGCGAAGTCCGACCTAGAGGCCGAGGTGGCCTTGCTGACGGCGTTCCTCGAGGAAGGGACTGCTAGACTCGCCTCGTGAAGGTCGGCCTCATCAGCGACGTGCACGCCAACGTGCTGGCGCTCGAGGCGGTACTAGAACAGCTCAAGCTCAAGGGCGCGGAGAAGGTCCTGTGCCTCGGCGACCTCGTCGGGTACGGGCCTTCTCCGAACGAGACGATCGACCTGGTGCGTCGCGAGGGCGTGGTGTGCACGCTCGGCGCGGCCGACGAGCGCCTCGCCTTCCCCTTCGCGCGCCGCAAGGCCGTGCGGCGTGGCGTCGCCGACGAGACCATCGAGTGGACGAAGGGGGTCATCGAGGACCGGCACCTCACCTACCTGCGCTCGCTGCCGGTGCAGCGGCGCATCGAGACGCCCATCGGCTGGCTGCGCTTCTTCCACGGCTCGTTCGACGACCCCAACGAGCGCGTGAACCTCGACCGCGACCCCTTCACCCTCAGGCGCCTGCTCGAGGTGCACCGCTGCAAGGTGCTCGTGGCCGGCTCCACGCACGTGCCCTTCTACCGCGAGATCCAGGACGTCGGCTGGGTGGTGAACCCGGGCTCGGTGGGCCTGTCGCTGAACGGCGAGCCGGGGGCCGACTACGCCCTCCTCACGATCGACGAGAGCAGCGTGAGCGTCGAGATGGACAAGGTCGAGTACGACTTCGCCGCGGTGGCGTTCGACATCGTGGCGTGGGGCCTGCCCCCCATGGTCGCCGAGGCGATCCAGAAGGGCCGCCTCCCCGAGAGGCACCAAGGTCGCGAGGATTACTGAGGGCTCAGGGGTCCGAGCCGCGCGGTCGGCTCAGGCCGCGCTGAGCGCCAGCGCCAACGCCTCCCCGCCGCCGATGCAGATGCTAGCCACGCCGCGCGCGGCGCCGCGGGCCTTCATGGCCGAGAGCAGCGTGACCACGATGCGCGCGCCCGAGGCGCCGATCGGGTGCCCCAACGCCACCGCGCCGCCGAACACGTTCACGCGCTCCGCGTCCAGGCCCAGCTCCTGCATGAGCGCCATGGGCACGACGG
This sequence comes from uncultured bacterium, assembly GCA_964529575.1. Lineage (GTDB taxonomy): Bacteria > Deinococcota > Deinococci > Deinococcales > Trueperaceae > DASRWD01. The sequence continues at coordinate 32,343 of CAZGXF010000009.1, read as the reverse complement.
CGAACGCCTCGTTCACCTCGTAGACGTCGACGTCCTCTGGCTGCCAGCCGAGGCGCCCCAACAGGCCGCGGGTGGCGCCCACGGGCGCGACCGTGAACCACTCCGGCTGCTCGCCGTGGGCGGCGTACCCTTCGATGACCGCCAGCACGGGCAGGCCGCGCCGCGCCGCCGCCTCCTCCGAGGCGATGACGAGGGCCGCCGCGCCGTCGTTGATGGTGCTGGCGTTCGCCGCCGTGACCGTGCCGCCCTGCTCGAAGGCGGGGCGCAGCTTGCGCATCTTCTCGAAGTCGACGACGTACGGCCCCTCGTCCTTCTCGACCACCGTCACCTCGCCCTTGCGACCCTTCACCTCCACCGGCACGATCTCGCCCGCGAACGTGCCGTCCTCGGTGGCCGCCTGGGCGCGGCGGTAGGAGCGCTCGGCGAAATCGTCCTGCGCCTCGCGCGAGAACGCGTAGCGGGTGGCGCAGGACTCGGCGCAGGAGCCCATGTGCTTGTCGTTGTAGACGTCCCACAGGCCGTCGTGGATCAGCGAGTCGACGACCTTGGCGTCGCCCAGCCGCAGCCCGCCGCGCGCGCCGGGCAGCAGGTAGGGCGCGTTCGTCATCGACTCCATGCCGCCGGCGACCACCACCTCGGCGTCGCCCAGGCGCACGGCGCGCACGGCCTGGACGATGGCCTCCAGGCCGCTGCCGCACATCTTGTTGATCGTCACGCTGGGGGTGCGCACGTCGATGCCGGCGAAGATCGCCGCCTGCCGCGCCGGAGCCTGGCCCTGGCCGGCCTGCAGCACGTTGCCCATGTACACCGCGTCCACGTCGCTCGCACCGAGGCCGGCGCGCGCCAGCGCGCCCTTGATCGCGGCGGCGCCGAGCTCCCCGGCCTTCAGGCCCGCGAGCCCGCCCTGGAACGCCCCGATGGGCGTGCGGGCCGCGGCGGCTATGACTGCTCTCAAGACGACCTCCTGCGGCCGCCGTGGCTGGGCCCGTCGTCAGCGCTTCGAGACCACTCCCGGCGGCTTCCTCTCAGGATGGTAGCCCTCAGCGGCGCAGCGTGACCGTCGCCTCCACGCCCGCCCAGGAGACAGCGAGGGGACGGTAGAGCGAGAAGGTCGCGGGCAGCAGCACGACCGCGACGACCTCGCGGCCCGGGGCGAGGGCGGCCGGGTCGCCGCGGAAGACGTGCACGCGGTACGGCGACCGCACGACGAGCTCGCGCTCGCCCTGCGCGAACGTGAGCGCCGTGTCCAGCTCCCCCTCGACCAGGGAGGTGGCCACCAGCAGCAGCGCGTGGTCGCTGCCCGCCCGCTCGGCGGCCTCGTCCACCGCGGCCATGGCGTCCGGGTAGGCCAGCGGCAGCAGGTCGAGGTCGAGGAGCAGCAGGCTCTGGTCGCCGACGAAGAAGCGCACGCCGGCGGCGGCGTCCAGCGCGACCGGCTCCCAGGCGGCGCCCGCCTCGCCGGCCGGTGCGGCCGGCGGCTCCGGCGCGACCACGGTCAGCTCCTCCCCGGCGGGGCTCCACAGGCGCGCGCCGGTCGGCCCCTCCTCCGCCGCCACGCCCAGGAGCTGCACGGCGTCCAGCGGCAGCAGCCAACCGGCCGCCCCCGACCCGCCTCCCTCGACGAGCACGGGCGCCGACAGCGACCACTCGGCCGGGCCGCCGTCCAGCGGGCGCTGCAGCAGCGCCTCGGCCGAGCCCGCGAAGAACGTGACCACGCCCTCGGCGCCGCGCCACGTGAGGGTGCCGCCCGCGGCGGTCACGAGGTCACCCAACGCCAGGGCCAGGGAGGCCGCCTCGACGTAGGTGACGCCGCCGCGCACGGCCCCCGCCACAGGCCTCTGCGCCAGGGACGCGGTGGTGAGTGAGAGCGCGAGGAACGCGACCAGGGCGCGCATCGCGGGGAGGCTATCACGGGCCGGGCAGCGGCTAGAATCGCCCTAGGCCGACGCGCGCCGACAGCCGCCGCTTCTCCCCCGCGGGAGGCGGCACCCTCGAGGCCGCCGCGCTGGCCGAGAGGAGCGAGACCTCATCGAGAAGGTTCACGGCAAGACGCAGGGCCTCAAGAACCACCAACTGAAGCGGCTGTCCAACCTGTACCGCCGGCGGGTGCCTCCCGAGGCGGCGGTCACCGCCGACCTGGCGCGGGCCATGGCCGACCTCACCGTCGAGCTCGGCCGCGGCGTGAGCGTGCTCATCGACAGGCGCGGCCGCGTGGTGACCGTGGCCGTCGGCGATGCCGCCGACACCCCCTTGCCGCCGTTCACGGGCGAGGCCGAGTCGCGCCTCGCCGGCCTCCGCCTGGCCCACACGCACCTGAAGCCGGGCGGCCTCTCGCCGAACGACCTCACGACGCTGTTCCTTAACCGCCTCGACGCGCTCATCGCCATCGACGTCGACCCGTCGAAGCAGGGCGGGGCCGCCGTCGGCAGCGCCTACCTGGCCACCGTGGCCCCCTGGGGCAGCGAGACGGAGGACTGGATCGTCGACGACCCGGTGCCCGTGTGGCAGCTCGAGGGCGCTGACGTGCTGTCGCGCCTGCGGGCCCTGGAGGAGGAGCTGTCCAGGCAGGCCGGCGCCCGCGAGGTGACGCGCACCAGCGCCGAGCGCGCCGTGCTGGTGGGCCTGGGGCCCGACGACGCCGAGACGGCCGCGCGCATGGCGGAGCTGGCCGAGCTGGTGCGCAGCGCCGGCGCCACCGTGGCCGCCAGCACCGTGCAGCGGCGCGCGAAGCCCGACCACCGCACGGTGGTGGGCGAGGGCAAGCTGCAGGAGGCCGTGTCGCTGGCGTTCCACGAGGACGCCGACCTGCTCGTCTTCGACCGCGAGCTCACGCCGGCGCAGGCGCGCGAGGTGGAGCGCCTCACGAAGCTGAAGGTCCTCGACCGCACCCAGGTGATCCTCGACATCTTCGCTCAGAACGCCAGAGGGCGCGAGGCGCAGGTGCAGGTGGAGCTGGCGCAGCTCAAGTACCAGCTCCCGCGCCTGGCGGGTCGCGGCGAGGCCATGAGCCGCCTGGGCGGCGGCATCGGCACCAGGGGACCGGGCGAGACGAAGCTCGAGGTCGACAGGCGCCGCATCAGGGACCGCATCGCCGTGCTCGAGAAGGCCGTCGAGGACATCAGCCGCCGTCGCGCCGAGACGCGGAAGACCCGCACGGCCTCGGCCACGCCCGTCGTGGCGCTGGTGGGCTACACGAACGCCGGCAAGTCGACGCTCTTCAACGCGCTCACCAAGGCCTCGGCGCTGTCGGAGGACAAGCTGTTCGCCACGCTCAGGCCCACCACGCGCGAGGGCTGGCTACCGGAGCTGGGCCCGTGGGGCGGCAAGGCCGTGTTCACGGACACGGTGGGGTTCATCCGCGACCTGCCGGACGAGCTCGTCGACGCCTTCAGGGCCACGCTCGAGGAGCTGCACCACGCCGACCTGCTGCTGCACGTCGTGGACGGCGCCTCGCCGGGCGCGCCCGACCGCGTCGACGCGGTGCAGCGCATCCTCGACGAGCTCGAGCTCGAGCCCCCTCGCCTGGTGGTCATCAACAAGGCCGACGCGGCCGACCCCGGCGTCCTGCGCGAGCTGGAGGAGCGCTACGGGGCCGTGAGCGTCTCCGCCGTCACCGGCCAGGGCCTGGACCAGCTGAGGCGCCAGCTCGCCGCGGTGGCGCCGGCGCCACAGGCGGTGGAAGCGTGAGCGCGTCCGAGAGGTACCGCGAGGCGACGGTCCGCGACGCGACGTCGGCGGCGGGGAGGCCGTGAGCGCGACGCGCGGCGCGAGCGGGGGCGAGCCCGAGGGGGAGCGCCGCCCGTGAGCGCCCCCGACCTGCGCGCGTTCCTGAGGCTCCTGGAGGAGCGTGGCGAGCTCGTCAGGGTGAAGGACCCCGTGTCGCCGCACCTGGAGGCGGCGGCGCTGGCCGACCGCGCCGTGAAGGAGGGCGGCCCGGCGCTGCTCTTCGAGAACGTCGTCGGGCACGACATCCCCGTGGCCATGAACCTCTTCGGCACCGCGCGCCGCACGGCGTGGGCCCTGGGCGTCGAGGACCTGAACGACGTCACCGAGCGCCTCCGCGACCTGCTGGACGTGCGCCTGGGCGGCGGGCTGATGGGCATGATGTCGAACCTGCCCAAGCTCGCCGAGGTGCGCTCGCTGCCGCCTCGTCGCGTCCGGACGGCGCCCGTCCAGCGCCGCGTGCTCGTGGGCGACGATGTCGACCTGACCAGGCTGCCCGTCCTCACCACCTGGCCCAAGGACGCCGGCCCGTTCATCACCCTTCCCCTGGTGATCACGCGCGACCCGGTGCAGGGCGACCTGAACATGGGCATGTACCGCATGCAGGTCCTGGACCGGCGCACCACCGCCATGCACTGGCAGCGGCACAAGACCGGCGCCAGGCACTACGAGAGCGCCAAGCGCGCCGGCAAGCGGCTCGAGGTCGCGGTGGCCCTGGGCGGCGACCCGGCGCTCACCTACGCGGCCACGGCTCCCATACCCCCCGTGCCGGGCCTGGACGAGCTGGCGCTGACCGGGTTCATCCGCGGCCGCCGCGTGGAGGTCGTGAAGGGCGTGACCGTGGACCTGGACGTGCCGGCCCACGCCGAGATCGTCCTGGAGGGGTACGTGGACCCGACCGAGGAACTCGTCACCGAGGGGCCCTTCGGCGACCACACCGGCTTCTACACGCTGCCCGACCTCTACCCCGCCTTCCACGTCACGGCGGTCACGATGCGCGAGGACCCCATCTACCCCGCCACGGTCGTCGGCCCTCCGCCGATGGAGGACGCCTACCTCATCCTCGCCAGCGAGCGCATATTCCTGGTGCCGGCCCAGCTGATCCTGCCGGAGGTCCGCGACTACCACATGCCCCCGGCCGGCATCGCGCACAACCTCGTGAACGTGCTCATCGACAAGCGCTACCCCGGCCAGGCCTACAAGGTGGCGAACGGGCTCCTGGGGCTGGGCCAGATGATGTTCGCGAAGGTCGTGCTCGTCTCCGACGACCCGGAGCTGGACCCGAAGGACCACTTGGGCTTCTGGCGCGGGGTGCTGAGGCGCGCGGTCCCCGGTCGCGACTCGCAGTTCGCCAAGGGGCCCATCGACGTCCTCGACCACGCCAGCCGCGCGTTCAGCTACGGGAGCAAGCTCATCGTGGACGGCACGGTGAAGCACGCCGAGGAGGGGGGCGAGCAGCCGTTCGAGCCGAACCCCGAGCGGTCGCGCCAGCAGCTGCCGAACCACGCCGAGGTCGTCGACCAGCACCAGGTCGCGGGCGGCTTCTGGTTCATCACCACGCGCAAGGCCCGGCCGGGCCAGGGCCGGCACCTGGGGGAGTGGGCGGCGCGCCAGCCGGCGGCGAAGGGGGTGCGGCTCATCGCCGTCGTGGACGACGCGTGCGACCCGCGCGACTTCGACGAGGTGATGTGGACGCTCCTGAACAACATCGACCCCGAGCGCGACGTGCAGGTCATCGACGACACCTTCGGCGACGGCGCGCGCTTCGTGATGGACGGGACGCCGAAGCTGAGGGCCGAGGGGTTCGACAGGCCGTGGCCCGAGAAGCTCAGGACGAGCGCAGAGGCTCTCGCCCGCGTCGACGAGCTGTGGCCGCGGCTGCGAAGATGAGCGCCTGCACCAGCACGATCGTGGAGCCGCTGGGCACGTCGAGCAGGAACGACGCCGCCAGGCCGGCGACGGTGGCCAGCACGCCCAGGACCACGGTGAGCGCCGTCATCTGCGCCAGCGTGCTGGCGAGGAGCCGGGCACTGGCCGCCGGGATCACCAGGTAGGCGGCCATGAGGATCACCCCCACCACCACGGCGCTGACGGCGATGACGACCGCCGCCAGCAGGTAGAGGACGAGCTCGAGGCGGGCGGTGTTCACGCCGTCGGCGCGGGCGAGCTCGTCGTCGAAGGTGGCGTAGGCCAGCCGGCCCCAGTAGGCCGCGGTGACCGCCGCCGCCAGCGCCGTGACGAGCGCGATGACGGTGAGGTCGTCGCCGCGCACGCCGAGGATCGAGCCGAACAGCAGGTCCATGAGGGACACGCCGAGGTTGGCGTCAGGCGGGATCAGCGAGAAGAACATGACGCCCAGGGCGACCGTGACGGCGAACGCGATGCCGATGGCCGTGTCGCTGGAGAGGTCGGTGCGGCGCCTCAGGGCGTAGATGCCGTAGGCGGCGAGCAGGCTGAACGGCACCGCGATCCAGATGGGGTCGCGCAGCAGGGCCAAGCCCGAGCCCACCAGGCCCGTGGCCACGATCGTGAACGCGCCGATGCCCATGCCGCCGAACGCCGCGTGCGCCAGCCCGTCGCCCAGGAAGCTCAAGCGGCGCTGCACCACGAACACGCCCAGCAGCCCGGTGCCCACGGCGATGAGCACGCCCGCCACCAGGGCCCGCTGCAGGAAGGGCAAGGAGAGGGCCTCGAGGAGCGTCACGGCGCCACCGGATGCTCGTGCCGCCTGTGCCCGAAGGCCAGCCTGAGCCTGTCGCCCTCCAGCACCTCGTCGGGCGGGCCGAAGGCCATGAGGCGGCGGTTCAGGACCAGGACCGTGTCGGCGTGGAACCGCGCGGCCGCCATGTCGTGCGTGATCATCACCACCGTCGCCGGCCTGCCAGAGATGGCGGTCTCGCGGCGGTAGCCCTCCAGCAGGTCGTGCAGGTCGTGCTCCACCAGGAAGTCGACGCCGGTGGCCGGCTCGTCCAGCAACACGAGCTCGGGGCGGCGGACGAGGGCCCTGGCGAGGAAAGCGCGCTGCAGCTCGCCGCCGGAGAGCCGGGCGAGCTGCCTGTCGGCCAGCGACGCGGCGCCCACCCTGTCGAGCGCCGCCAGCCCGCGCTCGCGCTCCTCGCGGCCCACGCGCGCCGGCCACGAGCCGCGCAGACCCGTGGTCACCAGCTCGAGGGCCGTGGCGGGGAACGTGCGGTCGAAGGTCTTGAGCTGCGGCACGTAGCCGATCCGCTCCGGGTGCGCCCCGGCGCGGTCGCCGAAGAGGGCGGCGTGGCCGGAGAGGGGCTTCACGAGCCCGAGGGCCACCTTGATCAACGTGGACTTGCCGCCGCCGTTCGGCCCCACGATGGCGAGGAACCTGCCGGCCGGCAGGTCGAAGGTGACGCCCTCCAGCACGGTCGCCTCGCTGAAGCGGACCGTGACGCCGTGGAAGTGCAGCACCGGCAGCGCGGGCTCCGCGCCCCCGCGTCCGCTCGCCGAGCCCGGCGGGTGCGGCGCGAGGCCGGCACGGCGGCCCTGCGCCACGCCAGCTCGCCCCCTGCGACTCTGAGAACCGGTTCTCACCCTCGTGATGCTACCTCACGAAGAGGTCCGCCGGGCGACTCCCGGCGGACCTCGGCTGCTGCGGTCAGGGGTGCTAGCGCTGGCTCGGCTTGTTGGGGTTGACGAAGACCGTCGGGTCGAGCTGGCGGATGGCCTTGGCGCTCAGCCACACGCGCTGCGGCTTGCCGTCCACCCAGATGGTGCGCTTCTGGAGGTTCGGCTTCACGGTGCGGTTGTGCACGCCCACCTGCTTCAGGCCGACGCCGCCCTTGCGCTTGGCCGAGCCCTTGCGGGTGCTGGTCTGGGACGACCTCGTCTTCTTTCCGGTTACTGCGCAGACGCGCGGCATGGCTCTCCTCCGTGATAGGCCCGGCGCTGCGCCGGTCCGGTTCGCTGGGGTGACGGGGCGACACTGCGCCCACAGAACGTCACAGGTTAGCACGCGAGGCGCGGGGCGCGCCACCGGCGCGCTCGCTGGGTTGGCCGCGCCGGCCGGCCTCGGCCCCACGGTGGAGGATACCCGGCGCGGTCGGCCGGCAGTTGGGTTAGCTTCTCTCGCGTGACGCCCCAGCGACGCGCGTTCCTCGAGGGCCTGCGCGAGGTGCTGCCCATGCTCCTCGGCGCCGTCCCCTTCGGCATGATCACCGGGGTCAGCGCCGTGGGCGCCGGCCTGCACCCGTTCGACATCGTCCTGATGTCGGGCCTGGTGTTCGCCGGCGCGTCGCAGATCGCCGCCATCTCGCTGATCGCTTCCGGCGGCGCGATCTGGGCCGTGGTGCTCACGGTGGCGATGGTCAACCTGCGGCACGTGATGTACTCGCTGGCGCTCGCCCCCTGGCTGCAGCGCTACGGCGCGTTCCAGAGGGTGCTGGTCTCGTTCCTGATGGTGGACCAGTCGTTCGCGGCCACCATCGTCAAGTACCCGAGGGCGGGCGACGACTACCCCCGCGTGGCCTACGCCCTCGGCAACGGCGTCCCCATGTGGTTCACCTGGGTCGGCGCCACGGCCGCCGGCGCGCTCCTGGGGGCGCAGCTGCCGCCCGAGTGGCAGCTCGACTTCGCCGTGCCGCTGCTGTTCCTGGCGCTGCTCGTGCCGGCCGTGACGACGCGGCCGCTCCTCGTGGCGGCGGTCGTGGCCGGCGCCTTGGCGCTCGCCCTGGCGCCGCTGCCCTACAACCTCGGCCTCATGGTCGGCTCGCTGGCCGGCATAACCGCCGGCGTCGTGGTCGAGGGGCTGACCGCGCGCGCGCCCGCGGGGAGGCCGGCGCGATGAGCCGTCCCGAGGTCTGGCTGGTCATAGTCCTCTCGGCGCTCGTGACGCTGGCCGAGCGCGGCGCCTTCCTCATCACCACGAGCCGCAGGCCGCTGCCGCCGCTGCTGCAGCGGGCGCTGCGCTACGTCCCCGCGGCCGTGTTCGCCGCCATCACGCTGCCCGCCCTGACGCGGCCCTCGGGCGTGGGGCTCGGTCCCCTCGACGTGAGGCTGCTGGCCGGGCTGGTCGCCGGCGTCGTGGCGTGGCGCACGCGGAACGTCACCCTCACGTTCGTGGTGGGCATGGCCCTGCTCTGGCTGCTCAGCTGGGCGCTGGCCTGACGCCGGTCGCGAGGGCCGGCGCCGCTCGGGGCTGCGGCCCCTCCCTGCTAACATCGCGCCCGTGACGAGAGACGAGCTCGCCCGCGCCATCCACCAGCGCTCCCTCCTCAGGGGGAGCTTCGTGCTCAGGTCCGGCGCCACCTCGGACCGCTACTTCGACAAGTACCTCTTCGAGTCGGACCCCGAGCTGCTGGCCGAGGTCTCGCAGGCGCTCGCCAAGCTCGTACCCCCCGACACGGAGATGCTCGCCGGGCTGGAGCTGGGCGGCGTGCCGCTGGCCGTCATGCTCGGCCAGCTCACCGGCCTGCCGGTGGTGTTCGTGCGGAAGAAGGCCAAGCCGTACGGCACGATGCGCCTCGCCGAGGGCGGGGACATCGCGGGCCGGAAGCTGCTGGTCGTGGAGGACGTGGTCACGTCGGGCGGGCAGGTCGTCGTCTCCACCAACGACCTGCGCGAGCGCGGCGCGGTCGTCGACTCCGCCGTGTGCGTCATCGACCGCGAGGCGGGCGGCGTCGAGGCGCTCGCCGAGGCGGGCGTGGCGCTGGCGGCCCTGTACACGATGACCGACCTGGAGCGGGCGGCCGGCGCGGCCTGAGCGTCCGTCTCCGGCGCAGGCTATGGAGCCCCGCTCCCGCCGCCCCGCGTAAACTCGGCACATGCCAGAGGAGACGATCTTCAGTCGCATCGTCCGCCGCGAGGTGCCGGCGGACGTCCTCTACCAGGACGAGCTGGTCACGGCGTTCCGCGACATCGACCCGCAGGCGCCCACGCACGTGCTCATCGTGCCCAACGAGCACATCCCGACCGCCGCCGACGTGGGGCCGGAGCACGAGGCCGCCCTGGGCCGCATGTTCACGGTCGCGGCGAAGGTGGCGGCGCAGGAGGGGCTCGACCAGGGTTACCGGCTGATCGTCAACTGCAAGGAGCACGGCGGGCAGGAGGTCTACCACCTGCACATGCACCTGGTCGGGGGCAAGCGCCTGGGCCGCATGCTGCCGCCGGAGGAGGGGAAGCGATGAAGTACCGCAGGCTAGGCAACACCGGCCTCAAGGTCAGCGAGATCAGCCTCGGCGCCTGGACCACGTTCGGCCAGACGGTGGAGGAGCAGCGCACCGTCACCGAGATCATGGGCAAGGCGTACGAGCTGGGCATCAACTTCTTCGACAACGCCGACGCCTACAACCGCGGCCAGGGCGAGCGCGTCATGGGCAACGCCCTGCGCGACCTCGGCCTGCCGCGGCAGTCGTACGTGCTCTCCTCGAAGGTCTACTGGCCCATGTCGGACGCGGTCACCGACCGCGGGCTCTCGCGCAAGCACGTGCTCGAGTCGATCGACATGACGCTGGAGCGCCTCGGCGTCGACCACCTGGACGTCTACTTCGCGCACCGCTACGACGAGGAGGCGCCCTTGGAAGAGACCGTGGAGGCGTTCACCGACGTCGTGCGCAGCGGCCGCAGCCACTACTGGGGCACCAGCATGTGGCCCGCCGCGAAGATCGCCGAGGCGGTCGCGTTCGCCAAGGGCAACGGGCTCGTCGCGCCGGTGACCGAGCAGCCCAGCTACTCGCTGCTGGACCGCAAGCGCGTCGAGGAGGAGGTCGTCCCGGTCACCGAGCCCAAGGGCATCGGGCTGGTGGTGTTCAGCCCGCTGGCCCAGGGCATGCTCACGGGCAAGTACGACGACGGCGTGCCCGAGGGGACCAGGTTCGCGCGCTTCGCCCAGTTCAAGGAGCGTTTCATGACCGAGGAGAACGTCCGCCGCGTGCGGTCGCTGAAGCCCATCGCCGACGAGCTGGGGGTCACGCGCGCGCAGCTGGCGCTGGCGTGGCTCCTCCGCCAGCCGGGCGTGTCGAGCGTGATCACCGGCGCCACCCGGGTCGAGCAGGTCGTGGACAACGCCGCGGCCTCCGACGTCGAGCTGACGCCCGAGGTGCTCGACCGCATCGCCGAGGCGGTCGCCTGAGGAGGCTCTACACCGCGGCCCAGATGGCCGAGGCCGACGGGCGCGCGGCGGCGGGCGGGGTGCCCGTCGAGGACCTAATGGACGCGGCCGGTCGCGCGGTAGCCCGCGAGGTGCTGGCGCGCTTCCCGGACGCGCGTGAGGCCCTGGTCCTCTGCGGTCCGGGGAACAACGGCGGCGACGGCTACGTGGCCGCGCGGGAGCTGACGCGGAGCCTGGGCGTGACCGTCCTGGAGCTCACCGAGGCCCCGAGCACGCCCGCGGCCCGGGGCGCCCGGGCGTCCCTGCTGGAGCGAGGCGTGACGCCGGCTCCCCTGACGCTCGAGGCCGTAGCCCGCTGGCTCGTGGCCGCCGACGCGGACGAGGCCGTCGTGGTGGACGCGCTCCTCGGCTGCGGCCTCAAGCGGCCGCTGGAGGGCCTCCTACTGGGCGTGGCGCGGACGCTGAACGCCGAGGCCGTGCCCGTGGTGGCGGTGGACGTGCCCACCGGCGTCGACGCCGACAGGGCCGTGCCGCCGGGCGACCACGTGCGCGCCGACGTGACCGTGCAGCTCGCCGGCGCCAAGGTGGCGTCGGCCTTCCACCCGGCGCGGGCGGCGTTCGCCGGAGCGCGGTCGGGCCGGCCCTCGGACGTGGTGGTCGCCGACATCGGGGTACCGGCCGAGGTGCTCGCCGAGGTCTCCCCCACGCTGTGGCTCGACGAGGCGGCCGCGGCGCCGTGGCTGCCCGCGCGCGCGCCGGACGCGCACAAGTACCAGGTGGGCACCGTGACGGTGGTGGCGGGGTCGCGCCGCTACCTGGGCGCCGCCGAGCTGGCGTGCCGCGGCGCCTGGCGTGCCGGCGCCGGGCTCGTCACGCTCGTGGGCCGCGAGCGGCACCCCGCGGCCTGGCCGGAGACCGTCGTCGTGGCTCCCCCGGAGGACGGCGCCTGGCCGCCCGCCGGGCTCGCCCCCCGGGCGGCGCAGGCGCTCGTCGTCGGCCCCGGCCTCGACCCCGAGGAGGCGGGCTCCCCGCTCCAGGGGCTGGGAGAGCTGCTCGACTGGGCGCCTGGGCGCGTCGTCCTGGACGCTGGTGCGCTCGCCCCCCAGGCGATAGCGCGTCACGGGGGCGCCCTGCGTAGGCTTCACGCGCGCGGCGCGCCGGCCGTCCTGACCCCGCACGTCGGCGAGGCGGCGCGGCTGCTCGCCGGCCTGGGGCTCGACCCCGACCCGCGGTCCGACCCCCTGGGCGCCGCCAGGTCCCTGGCCGGCGCCACCGCCGCGGTCGTCGTCCTCAAGGGCGCCACCACCGTGGTGGCCGCCCCGGACGGCCGCGAGGCGGTGAGCGACCGCGGCCACCCCGGCCTGGCCAGCGGCGGCACCGGCGACGTGCTGGCCGGGGCGCTGGGCGCACTGCTGGCCGCCCCTGGCGGCGACGTGTTCGAGCGCGCCTGCGCCGCCGTGCTGCTGCACGGCCTCGCCGGCGAGCGCGCCGCGCAGGCGCGCGGCGTGGGCCTGGTAGCCTCTGACGTCGCGGACGCGCTCGCCGCCGTCCGCGCGGGTCCGCGGCCGTGAGAGAAGAACCCTTGCGCCTCCTCGTCACCGTGCCGGCCACGAGCGCGAACCTCGGGCCCGGCTTCGACGCCCTGGGCCTGGCCGTCGACCTGCGCCTGACCGTGCGCGCCACGGTGGGCGACGGCGACGCCTTCGCCTACGCCGGCGAGGGCCCGGCGCCGTCGCGGGAAGGGAACCTCGTGCACCGCGGCTTCGCGGCCGCCTTCGCCGCCGTGGGCGGCACCCCGCCCCCGGTGGCGTTCGAGGTCGACAACCCCGTGCCGCTGGCGCGCGGCCTGGGGTCGTCCTCGGCGGCGCTGGTGGCCGGGGTCGCGGCGGCCGACGCCACGCTGGGCGGCGCCCTGGGCCGCGACGGCGTCTTCCGCGTCGCGGCCGAGCTGGAGGGCCACCCCGACAACGTGGGGCCGGCCGTCTACGGCGGCTTCGTGGTCGCCGCCAAGAGCGCGGACGGCGCCTTCGTGGCGCGCTCGTTCCCGCTGCCCCACGACTGGCGGCTCCTCTTCGGCGTGCCCGCGTTCGCCGTCCCCACCGCCGCCGCGCGCGCCGCGCTGCCCGCCAGCTGCACCCTGGCCGACGCCGCCCTCACGGCCTCGCGGGCCGCGCTGTGGGTCGCGGCGGTCGTCACCGGCGACCGCGCGCTGCTGCGCACCGCCTCGCTCGACGTGCTCCACCAGCCGCACCGCGCGCCGCTCGTGCCCGGCCTCGAGCCCCTGCTCGCCGACCTGCGCGCCGCCGGTGCCGACGCGGCCTACCTCTCCGGCGCCGGACCGACGGTGGGGGCCGTCGCCGGGGACGCGGCCGCGGCGGCGTGCCGCGAGGTGCTGGCGGCGTGGGTGGGCCCCGGAGGGCGCGTCCTGGAGCCGGATCCGGCGACCGGCTACGCGGTGACCCGGTGTTAGCATCGCCCGCGTGAGCCTGGTCCTCGGCATCGACACCTCCTGCGACGACACCGGCGTCGGCGTCGTTTCGGGCGGCCGCGTGCTGTCGAACGTCGTCCTGAGCCAGACCGCCCTGCACGCGGCGTTCGGCGGGGTCGTGCCGGAGCAGGCGAGCCGCGAGCACCTCAGCGTCATCGACGGCGCCGTCCTCAGGGCGCTGGCGGAGGCGGGAGCCGAGCTCCACGAGGTCACGGCCGTCGCCGCCACGCACGGCCCCGGCCTGGTGGGGGCGCTGCTGGTGGGGCTCGGCTACGGCCGGGCCCTGGCCTACGGCCTGGGCGTGCCGTTCGTCCCCGTCCACCACCTCGCCGGGCACCTCGCCGCCGCTGAAGCCGAGCCGCCGTTCCTGGCGCTCATCGCCTCGGGCGGCCACACGGCGCTGTTCGACGTGGCCGACTGGGACCGCGTCACCGAGCTCGGCCGCAGCCGCGACGACGCCGCCGGCGAGGCCTTCGACAAGGTCGCCAGGCTGCTCGGCCTGGGCTACCCCGGCGGCGCGGCGCTCTCGGAGCTGGCTCAGCGCGGCGACGACCACGGCGTGAACCTGCCGTGGCCCATGAAGGGCGACGACGGCCTCAGCTTCAGCTTCTCCGGTCTCAAGACCGCCGTGGCGCTGCTGCTCGAGCGCTGCCCGGAGGTGGACAGGGCCGACGTGGCCGCCACGTTCGAGCGCGTCGCCGTGGGCTCGCTGGTCGAGGTCACGCTCCGCGCGGCCGCCCGCACCGGGGCGGCGCGCCTGGTCGTGGCCGGCGGCGTGGCCGCCAACAGGCGCCTCCGCGCCGAGCTCGCCGCCAGCGGCCTCGAGGTCTCGTTCCCCCCGCCGGCCCTCTCCACCGACAACGGCGCCATGATCGCCCTCGCCGCCGAGAGGCTCCTGGCACGTCAGCCGGGCGGCCCGGCCGCGCCCGCGGGCGCCTGGACGGTGGACGCCCAGCCTTACCTGCCGCTGGCGGCCTCGTGAGCCGACCCCGTCTCGCCGTCAACTACTCGCCGCCGCTCGCCCAACTGGTCGCGGCCGGCGAGGTGGCCATCGACCTCTACAAGGTCCCCGACTGGGACGACCTCATCGCCGCCGCCCGCGCCTCCGGCCCGTGCTACGTGCACTTCCCCGTCGACCTGGGCGCCACCCGCCTGGGCGTCGACCTCGACCGCGCCCGCGAGCTGATGCGCGCCACGGGCACCACCAGCCTGAACGGTCACCTGGTGCCCTCGCGCGAGCGCTTCCCCGACGTGGCCGTGGGCGACGTCGGCGCCGAGGCGCGACGGAGGGTGGCCGCCGCCCTGGTCGAGGACGTCCAGGCGCTGGCCGCGGTCGTGGGCGCCGAGGACGTGATCGTCGAGAACGTCCCCTACCGCGGCGAGGACCACGGGCTGCTGCGCGCCGGCGTGGACCCGCGCGTGGTCTCCGAGGTCGTGCGGGCCACGGGTTGCGGCCTGCTCCTCGACCTGTCGCACGCCCTGCTCACGACGCGGACGCTGGGCATGGACCTGTGGGAGTACGTCGACGCCTTGCCCACGCACGCTCTGCGCGAGCTGCACGTGTCGGGGGTGCGACCGGTCGACGGGAAGCTCCGGGACCACCTGCCGCTGACGGCCGACGACGTCGCCGTCGTGCGCGCGGCGCTGGCTAGGATGCGCGCCGGCGCCTGGCCGATACCCGACAAGGTGGCCTTCGAGTACGGCGGCGTCGGGCCGGTCTTCGAGTGGCGCACGGACCCCGACGTGCTGGCCGAGCAGGTGCCGCTGCTCCACGAGCTGGTGGCGTCGCTGGGCTGAGCGCCGGGCGCGCCGCTCGGCCTACCTGATCGAACCCCACAGGCCGGCCAGGTACATCTCCTGCGTGACCACGCCCTTCACCTCCTGGCCGTCGACGATCACCACCAGCTGCTCGTGCGCCAGCAGGCTGCGCAGCTCGGTGACCGCGACGTCGGACGGCGCCTTGACCAGCTCCTCCCACGAGGTGATGCGGTCGTGGTGGATGCCGGTCACGCCGATGGGCACGCGGTCCTGGTGGACGATCACGACGCGGTTCTCGATGAGGGTCTGCACCGCCTGGGCGGCGTCGACCACGGGCACCTTCATCGCGGCCTCGCCGGCCGCGGGCGGGGCCGAGAGGCCGAAGGAGAGCAGCGTGGGGCTGGGTATACGCAGGGAGCTGCGCACCCAGATCAGCGCCAGGGAGTAGGCGAGCACGAACACGGCCCCCTCCAGGAGGCCCGCGGCGTTGAAGTCCTGGAAGCCGAGCCTCCCCTGGCCGGGCACGAGCAGCGAGACCAGGAACGAGACGAGCAGGGCGAAGGCCACCGCGGCTAGCGCTCCGAGCAGCGCCGCGAGGCGGAGCTGAGACGGTCTCCTCACGCGTTCCTCCACTCTGGCTGGGCGGGGTCCAGCACGCCTGGCAGGTGGTCGAGCCTGTCCACGTCCGCCGCCAGGCCGGCGTCCTCGGTGCGCAGCGCCTTGGCGCTCAGGCCGAGGAGCCGCCCCACGCGGGCCTCCAGCGCGCCCAGCGTGGCGGTGCCCGTGAGCAGGCCGAAGACGACGGCGGGCCCTACCAGCGCGGCCAGCCGCAGCGGCGCCTTCCTGCCGGCGAAGGCCTCCGACACGAGCGGCAGCACGGCCGTGACGGCCTCGCGGGTCAGCAGCGCCAGGTTGCCGCCCGTGAAGCGCCCCTCCCTGAGCCGCACGTACGTGCGCCTCTGCTCGGGGAAGGCGCGGGCCATGACCTCGTCGGACGCGACCGGGTAGACGAGCTGGGCACCCGTGGCCCGGGCGCGGTCGACGAACCGCGCCACGGCGTCGGGCGTCAGCCACGGCAGGTCGGCCGTGACCAACAGCACCTGCTCGGCGCCGCGCCCCAACGCCGCGCCCATCCCGAGGGCGAGCGAGTCCTCGAAGCGCCGTCCCGAGGGCATCCTCACCAGCTCGTAGCCCCGGAGCTCCTGGTCGCCCGGTCCCACGTAGACGACCTCGTCCACGCGACCCGAGCGGGTCACGGCGTCGAGCACGTAGTCGGCGAGCGGTCGCCCGGCCACCGGCAGCAGCGCCTTCGCGGGGACCCCGCCGGCCGTGGCCAGCGCGTCGCCCCCGTCGCCCCCGGCCAGCACCACCGCGGTGAGTCCACCAGGCATGGCGGAGTCTACCGAAGCGCCGGAGCCCGCAGCGGTGCGGGCTCCGGCGTGCAGTACGCGAAGTTCAGAAGCGGGACTGTCTGACGTTCAGCTCGACGGTGCGCCCGGGCTCGAGGGTGAACGTCGTCACGTAGGTCGAGTAGCGGGGGGCCATGACGACGATCTCGTGGCGGCCGGGCTGCACGTCGCGGAGCTCGAGGCGGCCGGTGCCGTTCGGGATGTTGCCGGCGAAGGCGCCGTCCAGGAAGACGGTCGCGCCGCCCACGTTCGCCTGGATCACGACGACGGAGCTGGTGCCGCGCATGGAGGCGTCGACCACCGTGTCGCGGTCCTGCGAGACCCGGAAGCCGATCGTCTGGCTCTGGTAGCCGGGCAGCTCGAAGGTGGCCTCGTACTGGCCGGGCTGGAAGCGGATCGAGCCGGTCGGCGTGGTGCCCACGTAGCGGCCGTCCACGAAGACGTCGGCGCCGCTGGGCGAGCTCGTGAAGGTGGCGGTGCCGGCCCGCACGCGCTGCTGCAGGGTGGCGTTGACCGGCTCGGTCCGGCCGGGCGAGACGTTCACGCTGGTCGTGAACTCCTCGTAGCCGGCGAGGACGAAGCGCACCTCGTGGCGGCCGGGCCGCGTGCCGAAGCTGAGCGGCGTGTAGCCGACGAAGCTGCCGTCCACGTAGGCCTCGGCGCCGCTGGGCGTCGAGCGGAGCTGCAGCGTGCCGTACGCTGCCTGCGCCGGCCTGTCGCCCACGTAGTAGAGCGCCGTGTCGGTGACCCAGTCCGCCTGAGGGATGGGGTTCACGATGATGCGGAAGCCCTGTACGAACCCCTCCTCGCCGATCGTGCTGTGAGCGAAGAGGTCGTCCTCGTCGTCGAAACGGGCCAGCTGCCTGGTGTCGAGCTGCGTACGGCTGGCCACGGCGATGACCTTCGACAGGCCGCGCGGCGGCGCGATGTTGAACACGTAGCGCGCGCCCGACGGCGGCAGGGTCACGGTCCGGCCTCCGCGCACGAAGTTGTCGCTGTCGAACCGGTTCGGGAAGATCTGGGTGACCTCGCCGTTCGGCTTGACGTCGAACACGTACACGTACGAGTCCTCCGCGGGTCGCACGGAGATGCGGATCTCGTCACCGACCTGGTAGGAAGGGGCGCCATCGCCCGAGGTGTCGCGGTCCAGCCAGACGTCGACGCCGAAGCTGGGCCGTGGGTTCACGACGATCGACTGCGGGCTGACCACGATCTGAGCCGAAGCTGCCGAGGCGAAGAGCAAGGCTAGGCCTAACAGTCGTTTGAGCATGGCCTGCCTCCTTTCTGGCAGGAGGGTAGCATCGGCCCACATAGGCTCGTGATGGAGTGCCTAACTGCTCCTTCATCCTGCCTAGAGCGTTGTCGCAGACAGGCATCGCGGGACGGCGCCGTCGGTTAGGTTGGGGCCCATGCGTGCGCTCGCTCCCCTGACCCGCCTGGCCGCGGCCTCCGCGCTGCTGCTGGCCGGCCTCGCCTCCGCCCAGGAGGCCCCTCCCGTAGAGACGATCCTCGACAACGTCACCCAGGCCGCCCGCGACCTGCAGGACGCTTCGTTCCTCCTCACCGGACGCGTCGTCGACGCCGACGGCACCGAGTTCCCCCTCGAGATCGAGGTGCAGGTGGTGCCGGGGCTGGACCTCGCCAAGGCGTACATCGTCCAGCCCGACGCCCTGGCCGACAACCAGATCGTCCTGGACGGCGCGGCCGTGTACAGCTACTCGTTCCTCACCCACCAGGTCACCGTCTTCGACGCCGACGACCCCGACGCCCTGGGGGGCATGCTCCCCGCCGGGCAGGACGGCGCCACCGCGAACCTCTCCCTCGACCTGGGCGAGATCCTCGCGGGCTACGAGGCCGAGCTGGTGGGCGTCGAGGAGGGCCCCGAGGGGAGCCTCTACCGGCTGGCGTTCGCGAACCGCGACCGGGAGGCGATGATCCTCGACGTCGACGCGTGGGTGCTGGCCGCCGACTGGCTGCCGCGCCGCCTCGTCTTCAAGGAGGCCGGCGGCCGGGTCGTAGCCGAGCTGAACGCCGAGCAGCTGGCGATCGACCAGGGCCTCGACCCGGAGGAGGTCCGCGCCCTGCCCGAGGACGCCGAGGTGATCGACAACCGGAGGCGCTAGACAGGCGAGGTAGCGCGCGGGTCCGTAGGTCCCCGCCCGCGCCGCTCGGGGCCCCGGGCCTCCCGGCCCGGGGCCCCTCGGCGTGCTAGACCATCCGCTCGGGCACGACGGTCGCGTCGAACTCCTCGGGCGTGAGGTAGCCCAGCGCCACGGCCGCCTCCTTGAGGGTCGTGCCCTCGCGGTGGGCCTTCTGGGCGATCTCGGCCGCCTTGTAGTACCCGATCTTCGTGTTCAGCGCCGTCACCAGCATCAGCGAGTTGTCGAGGTGCATGCGGATGCGCCGCTCGTCGGCCTCGATGCCCTCGACGCAGTTGACCCTGAAGCTCTCGCAGGCGTCGCCGAGGAGCTGCGCCGACGTGAGCAGGTTGTGGATCATCACCGGCTTGAAGACGTTCAGCTGCAGGTGGCCGTGGCTGCCGGCCACGCCCACCGCCACGTCGTTGCCGATGACCTGGGCGCAGACCATCGTCAGCGCCTCGGCCTGGGTGGGGTTCACCTTGCCCGGCATGATCGACGAGCCCGGCTCGTTCTCGGGCAGCCTGATCTCGCCGATGCCGCACCGCGGGCCCGACCCCAGCAGCCTGACGTTGTTGGCCACGGCCATGAGCGCCACGGCCGCGCGCTTCAGCGCCCCGGACGCCTCCACCACGGCGTCGTTCGCCGAGAGGGCCTCGAACTTGTCGTCGGCGGTGCGGAACGGGTAGCCGGTCAGCTCGGCGATCTTCGCGGCCACGGCCTCGGCGAACCCCTTCGGGGCGTTGAGGCCCGTGCCCACGGCCGTGCCGCCCAGCGCCAGCTCGGCGAGGTGCGGCAGGGCGCTCTCGACGGCCTCGATCGACTTCCTGACCTGGGTGGCGTAGCCGCCGAACTCCTGGCCGAGGGTGAGGGGCGTGGCGTCCATGAGGTGCGTGCGGCCGATCTTCACGATGCCGGAGAACTCGCGCGCCTTCGCCTCGAGCGCCCCCTGCAGGCGGCGCATGGCGGGCAGGGTGTGGTCGGCGAGCTTGCCGTAGGCGGCCACGTGCATGGCGGTGGGGAACGTGTCGTTCGACGACTGGCTGCGGTTCACGTCGTCGTTCGGGTGCACCGGCACCTTGCTGCCCAGGGGGTTGCCGGTCAGCTCGCTGGCCCGGTTCGCCACGACCTCGTTCACGTTCATGTTCGTCTGAGTGCCCGAGCCCGTCTGCCACACCACCAGCGGGAAGTGGTCGTCGAGCTTCCCGGCCAGTATCTCGTCGCAGACGCGGGCGATGAGCTCGACCTTCTCGCGCTCCAGGCCGGCCAGGTCCGCGTTCACCAGCGCCGCGGCCTTCTTCAGGACGGCGAAGGCGTGGACGACCTCGATCGGCATCCTGTGCCCGCCGATCTTGAAGTTCTGGCGCGACCTCTCGGTCTGCGCGCCCCAGTAGCGGTCGGCGGGGACCTGGACCTCGCCGAGCGTGTCCTTCTCTACCCGGTGCTCCATGGCGCCATGCTAACGGCGGCCGGAGCGGCGCCCCGAGCGGGAGCGCGGGTCGCGGGCTACCGGCGCCGCTCCCGGCTGCCGTGAGCGGCGGCGGCCCGGCCCACCGCTAGCGGCAGAGAGCCGCGGTGCACACGTCCAGGTAGGCCCAGTCGCGGCCCTCGCGCACGACGAGCTTCAGCCACAGCCGGCCGTCCTCGACGCGGTAGGCGGGCTCCTTGGCGACCCTCAGCTCACCCAGGGACGCCGCGGCCCCGACGCGGTTCCGGTCGTCGACCCACCAGTCGCGGTACACGAACGCGTCGTCGCCCTCCCACGGCAGCGACACGACCAGCTCGTCTCCGGCCGAGAGCCCGTCGGTGATGCCCAGCCGCGCGTGGCTCGGGTAGCCGGCGTAGTGGTAGCTCAGCTCCTCGCCGTAGCGCGTGACGGTCCTGAAGTAGGTCGGCACCGCGGCGGGCGAGCCGTACATGACGTGGCTGGCGCCGTCGCGGCGGGTGACCGTCACGGGCCCGACGCCCGACGCCGGGCCGCTCTCGACGTCCAGAGCGAGGCTCAGGTAGCGGCCGCCGCAGACGTTCGCGTTCCACTCCGCCCTGTGCTCGCATCCGGGGCCCGCCAGGAAGTCGCTGGCCACCGTCACCCAGGACCCGGCCCGGCCCGTGACGCTGCCGTCGAGGTCGCGGAAGACGGCGCTGCGGTAGCCGTCCTCGCCGTCGCCGGGCGCCCCCTCGCGGCTGTGGAGGTAGACGCGGTTCGTGCCGGGGGCGAAGCTGAGACCGCTCGCGTGGTTGTCGGCCGCCGTGGCGAAGTCGGTGAAGTCGAGGTAGGAGACCGCGGCGGCGCGGCGGCGTGCGTCGGACGCGTAGCCGGCGAAGCGGCTGTCCCTCACCCAGACGGTGCCGTCGTAGAACTCGTAGCCCCTGATCGTGAAGCCCGGCTCCCAGGGCCGCGGCAGGTGCCGGCCGGCGGCGGCGCTCTCGTCGTCCCAGTGCGGCCAGGTGCCCACGTTCGGCGTCTCGCCCACGAAGGCCACGCCCTCGGCGCCGCTCTCGTCGGAGGCGAAGGTGACGCCCCTGGCGTTGTCCGACAGCACCCCGCCGCTCAGCACCAGGCGCTCGCCGCGGAACCAGGCGCCCGAGCCCCGGTGCTTGTACGCCACGAAGCCCTCGAACACGGCCTCGACGCCGCTCTCCTCGTCAAGGGGGTCGCGCCGCGGCTCGTACCAGGTGGGCGGGTTCGCGGCGAGGTCCGGCGTGGGCCCGTTGTCCACGTGCAGACCGACCTCGCGGTTCGAGTGGGCGACGTTGCCCACGAACAGCCCCAGCGGCGCGTGGCGCGGCCAGACGTCGGTCTTGCCGGCGGCGAGCCCGGTGGGGTGCTCGGGCAGCGCGTACCAGAAGCCGCTGCCCTTGGAGCTGGCGGCGACGTTGCCCACCAGGTCGTTCGCCGGGTTCGTGACCCAGAACCCGGCCGGTCCCAGGTAGGAGGTGTCGGACGGCAGCACCGCGTCGTCCGCGGGCGGCCGCAGGACCAGGAGCGCCAGGTTGCGGTAGAGCTCGTTGCCCGTCTCGTCGGCGTCCTCCAGGAAGAAGCAGTGGCCGTAGGTGCCGTAGGCCGCCACGTCCTCCACCAGCACGCCGTTCGTGCCGTGGATCGTCACGCAGCGGTGGTAGGCGCCGTGGATGGCGGTGCGCCTCACGAAGCTCTCCGCCCCCGCGTCTCCGACCTGGTGGAAGTGGACCGGGTAGCGCGCCAGGCGCCCGCGCTGGCCCATGCGGTACAGCTCGACGGCGTCGAAGCGGAGGCGACCCCCGTCCATGACCATCACGTGGCCGCCGAACTGGCCGTCGTCGCTCTGCGCGTCGCCCTGGACGACGATGTTGCGGTTCAGGCGCGCCACCTCGGCGCGCTGGTCCACCGTGACGCCGCCGACGCTCATCAGCGTGCCCTGGTGGAAGAAGCGGAGCGGTTCGTCCAGGAAGAGCACGTCGCCGTCGACGCCGGTCACGGTCCGCGCCTCCACCTGCTCGTCGCCGTCGTCGCTGTAGCTGGCGAAGTCGGTGGAGGCGACGACTATGCGGTCGCCCACGCGCCAGCCCGCGGCGTCCGCGAGCGTGATGGCGTCGTCGCCGGGGTGCGCGTCGCGGGCCAGGCGCGTCCAGCTGGCGCCGACCATGTCGCCGTACAGCTCGATCGTGCCGCCCATGGCGGCGAGGAACTTCGTGCCCATGCCGTGGCCCACGCTGTCGTCTGTCTCCGGTCCCGTGAGGGTGATGACCGCGCGGCCGCGGTAAGGCTCCTCGCTGCTGCCGGCGTACAGGCCGCCGTGGACGAGGACCCAGCCGGCGGTGAGGCCGACCTCGCCGTCGGCCAGCACCAACGCGCCGTCCACCGTCACGCTGGCGAGCGGCGGCGTGGTGACGTCGAGGAGCATGACCGTGCCGGCCGGCACGACGACCGCGTCGCCCTCCGCCGGCACGCGCCCGTCCGGCCACGCGTCCGGGTCGGACCAGCGGACCGAGGCCGCCGGCGGCGGCGGGCTCGGGTCGCGCGGACGCGGGGCGGGCAGCTCGCTGGGCGACGGGTGCGGGCCACCGGTCGGGGGCTCCTGCGCGCCGCAGCCGGCGACCGCCAGGAGCGACGCCGCCAGAAGGGCGCGGGTGATGACGCCAAGGGGTCGCACGCCGAGAAGCTACCCGCCCGGGCGCCGCCGCGTGGTGGCGAACCTCATCGCCCCAGCACCGTGCGCAGCGCGCCGGGCAGAGCGTCCTTCCAGTTGGGCCAGTTGTGGCCGGCGCTGCTCTCCGTGTAGGCGCACCGGACCCCCGCCCGCCCCGCCAGCGCGGCGGCCGCGTCCCGGTTCACGTCGTGCAGCCACTCGAGCGTGCCCACGTGCACGTGCCACGTGCCGGTCAGGGGCGTGGCGGGGTCGCGCAGGCGGTCCACCAGCCAGGAGTCGGGCGAGCGGTAGGCGTCGAAGCGCTCGGGGGTGCCGAGGAACGCCCCCGACAGCGCCAGCACGGCGTCGTCCCGGGCGGCCTCCGGCTCGCGCGCGAAGCGGCGCAGCGCCAGCGTCGCCGACGCCAGGGCGCCCAGGCTCGCCCCCACCCAGACCCGGCGCGGCGCGAGCGGGTACCGCCGCGCGAGCTCCGCCTCCAGCTCCTCCTCCACGAAGCGCAGGTACGGCTCGTGGAACGCGTACTCGACCATGCGGTCCACGGGCTCCACGAACGCCAGCCGCACCGGCTCTACCTCGCCCCGGCGCAGCAGGGCCTCCAGCACGACGTGCAGGGCGCCGAGACGCTGGAAGGCGACGCCGTCCTGCACGACGGCCAGCGGCGTGGGCTCGTCCGGAGCGACCTGGGCGGGCGTGTAGACGGTGACGCGACGCGTCTGGCCCAGCGCGCCGCTGGCGACCCTCAGCCTGTCGCTGGCGCCCGTCGCCAGCTCGGCGGGCGGGTCGGCGAGCTCGTCCGGTCGGTGATCGGGGCCGGTCACGTAGCTGACCTCGCCGTACCAGACGCTCTTGGCCCGCTTCTCGTTGGCGGGGTCGGGCCGCACGGCGCCGTCGGCGCCCACGAAGCCGTACTCGAAGTAGACGTCGTCAGGCAGCTCGTGCTCTACGACCTCGCCGGGGCTCACCCGGCGGGGGTCCCTGTCCATGTCGGTGAGGTCGCTGACGAGCTTCTCGGCCCAGTCGGGCGCTGTCAGCCTCAGCAGCATGCGCCGAGTCTAGCCGCGGCCGCGCCCGCGGCCGGGGGTAGACTCCCCTGATGCGGAACCCCTTCCGACCCCTCTCCGTGAACGAGCTCAGGACACGCGCCTGCGCCAAGTGGCGGCACTACCCCGCCGAGGTGCTGCCGCTGTGGGTCGCCGAGATGGACTTCGCGCTGGCCGACGGCATCAAGGAGGCCATCAAGGCGCACGTGGACTCCGACGACCTGGGCTACCCGCTGCGCGACGGCATGGACGGCCTGCGCGAGACGGTCGCCGAGCGCCTGGAGAGGCGGTACGGTGCGCGCTTCCCGGTGGACGGGATCACCTCGCTGGGCTCCACCGTCGCCGGCATGGTGTACGGCTGCCGCGCCTTCACGGAGCCGGGCGACGAGGTGCTCCTGCTCACGCCGCTCTACCCGCCCTTCAAGCGCTCCGTGGTCGAGACCGGCCGGGTGCCGGTGGAGGTCGAGCTGGTGCGGGGCGAGGAGCGCTACGAGCTCGACATGGACGCCGTGCGGGCGGCGGTCACGCCGCGCACCAGGCTCCTCATGCTGTGCAACCCCCACAACCCGCTCGGGCTCGTGTACACGCGCGAGGAGCTGGAGGCGCTGGCGGAGCTGGTGCTGGAGCACGACCTAAAGGTCGTCTCCGACGAGCTGCACGCCGACATCACGTACGGCGCCACGCACGTGCCCTTCGCCTCGCTCGCGCCGGAGCTGGCCGAGCGGACGCTCACGCTCTACGGGCCTACGAAGGCCTTCAACTTCCCCGGCCTGGGCATCTGCTTCGCCCTGACCAGCGGTCCGGCGCAGCTCGAGCTCCTGGGCGCCGCCACCGGTGGGCTGCACTCGTGGCCGAGCCGGCTGGCCGAGGCGGCGGCGCTGGCCGCGTACAGCGGCTGCGACGACTGGCTGGAGCAGGCGCTGGCCTACCTGCGCGGCAACCGCGACAGGGTGGTCGAGTTCGTCCGCGCCGAGCTGCCCGGGGCCTCGGTGCACGTGCCCGAGGCGACCTACCTGGCCTGGCTCGACCTGCGCGGCACGGGGCTGGGCGAGAAGCCGGCGGCGCGCCTAGCGGAGCTGGCGAAGGTGGGCCTGAACGAGGGCGCCGACTTCGGCGCCGGCGGCGCCGGCTTCGCGCGGCTGAACTTCGCCACCTGTCACGACGTGCTCGAGGAGGCGCTCTCCCGGCTGGCGTCCGCGCTGGCGCCCGCCGCCTGACCGGCCAGGGACGCCAGCACCGCCGCCACGAAGCGCTGCGGCACGCCCGTGTCCTCCGGCTCGTTGTGCAGCTCGTGGTAGGCGCCCGGGAACGTGACCAGCTCGAGCGTGCCCGCGGGCGCGGCGGCGGCCAGGCGCCTGCTGCCCTCCAAGGCCGCCACGGCGTCGGCCTCCCCGTGCAGCACCAGCGTGGGCACCCTCAGGCCCGGGGCCCGCTCCAGCAGCTCGCGGCCCGAGCGCGTGAGCGTGTGGCCGGTGGCGGCCTTCACCGGGCCGGAGTGGACGAGAGGGTCCCCGGTGTAGGCGGGCGCCACGGCGGGGTCGCGCGACAGCGCGCCGGCGTCGAGAGCCACGACCGGCAGCCTGGGCGCCAGCGTAGCCAGCGCCCCGGCCAGCGCCGTCATCCAGCGGGGCCTCGTGGCGGCGTCGAGCAGGTAGGGCGCCGAGAGCACCAGCCGCTCGAGCGTCGCCGGCCTCTCCAGGGCGTAGGCGAGCGCCACGGCGCCGCCCATCGAGTGGCCGAAGAGCACCGGCCGTCCCGGCCCCTCCGACGCGGCGGCCTCCACGGCCGCCCCCACGGCGGCCACGAACGGGGCGTAAGACCTCACCAGCGCGCGCTCCCCGGGGCTGCGCCCGTGCCCCGGCAGGTCGAGGGCCACCACCGGGTGGCCCGCGGCGGCGGCGGCCGCGGCCACGCGGCGGTGACGCAGGGCGTGCTCGGCGTAGCCGTGCACCACGACCAGGGGCCGGCCGGTGGCGCGGGCGTCCCAGCGGTAGGCGGTCACGGTCCCCACGCCGGGGACGCTCAGCTCGAACCGGGTCGGCTCAGCCACCGTCCTCCTCGAGCTCTAAGTCGTACGACTCCATGACGGGGTTCGAGAGGACCTTCTCGGCCATGTCGTGCAGCTGGCGCTCCACCTCGTCCGGCTCGCCCTCCAGCTCCACCTCGACGCGCTTGCCCACGCGCACGTCACGCACGGCGTCGTAGCCCAGGCGTTCCAGCGTCTCCAGCACCGCCCGGCCCTGCGGGTCGAGGATCGAAGGCTT
Organism: uncultured bacterium; assembly: GCA_964529575.1. Taxonomy (GTDB): domain Bacteria; phylum Deinococcota; class Deinococci; order Deinococcales; family Trueperaceae; genus DASRWD01. The sequence continues at coordinate 6,318 of CAZGXF010000009.1, read as the reverse complement.
CAGCATCACGCTGACCACGGCCCGGTGGTGGTGGGAGTGGTCGTGCTCGCCGTCGCCGTGGTCGTGGTCCTCGCCCCCGTGCCCGTCCTCGAACGGGCTGTCCTCGGGCGGCTCGAACGCGGCGGCGAAGCGCTCGGGGTCGCCCGCCTCGCCGGCGACGCGGCGCAGCACCTCGGCGTAGGCGTCCTCCACGCCGCCCAGGTCGCGCCGGAACCTGTCCTTGTCGAGCCTCTCGCCGCTCTCCAGGTCCCAGAGGCGGCAGGTGTCGGGGCTGACCTCGTCGGCCAGGACCAGAGCGCCGTCCTGGTCGCGCCCGAACTCGAGCTTCAGGTCCACCAGGTCGAGGCCCACGCCCGCGAAGTACGCCTTCAGGGCGTCGTTCACGGCCGTCGCCATGTCGAACAGCTCCGCCAGGTCGTCCTCGGTGGCCAGGCCCAGCGCGACGGCGGCGGCGTCGTTGATGGGCGGGTCGCCGAGCTCGTCCGACTTCACGCACCACTCCACGACGATGGGGTCGAGGACGCCCCCTTCCTCCACGCCGTAGCGCTTCGCGAAGCTGCCGGCGGCGCGGTTGCGCACGACGACCTCGAGGGGCACGATCTCGACCTTCTCGACGAGCTGCTCGGTCTCCGAGACGCCCGCCACGAAGTGCGTCGGCACGCCCACCGCCTCCAGCGCGGCGAACACGCGCTGCGTGATGGCGTTGTTCGCCGCGCCCTTCCCCGCGATGACGCCGCGCTTCTGCGCGTTGAAGGCCGTGGCGTCGTCCTTGAACTCCACGAGGAGGCGCCCCGGCTCGTCGGTGGCGTAGAGGCGCTTGGCCTTCCCCTCGTAGAGCAGCTCCCTGCGCTCTGGTGCGGTCACGGGGCGATGATACGACCGGTCCGGCGCCGGTGCTCAGAGCCCGAAGCGGGCGAAGACCTCGTCCACGTGCCTCAGGTACCAGCCGGCGTCGAACGCCGCGTCCAGCTGGGCGGTGTCCAGGCGGCAGCGCGGGTCGGCGGCCACCAGGTCCCTCAGGTGCTCCCCCGTCTCGAGGCTCCTGAGCGAGGCCGACTGCACGACGTCGTAGGCCTCCTCGCGGGCGAGGCCGGAGTCGATGAGCGCGTGCAGCACCCGCTGCGAGAAGACGAGCCCGCGCAGCACGTCCACGTTCGCGGCCATGCGCTCCGGGTAGACGACCAGGTCGTCGAGCACGCGCCGCAGGCGCCTGAGCGCGTAGCTGGCCAGCGTGGTGGCGTCGGGGAGGACCACACGCTCCACCGACGAGTGGCTGATGTCCCGCTCGTGCCACAGGGCCACGTTCTCGAGCGCCGCCTGCAGGTGCGAGCGCAGTAGACGCGCCACGCCGGTGAGGTTCTCGCTGGCGATGGGGTTCTTCTTGTGGGGCATCGAGGAGGAGCCCGTCTGCCCCTTGCCGAAGCCCTCCTGGGCCTCGCGCACCTCCGTGCGCTGCAGGTGCCTGACCTCCAGGGCCACGCGCTCGATGCTCGTGCCTACCAAGGCCAGGGCGGCCAGCAGCTCGGCGTGGCGGTCGCGCGCCACGGTCTGGTTCGTGACGGGGTCGGGCGCCAGGCCCAACGCCTCGGCCACGCGCCGCTCCACCAGCGGCGGCACGTGGGCGTAGGTGCCCACCGAGCCGCTGACCATCGCCACGGCCACGGCCTCGCGGGCGGCTTGCAGCCGGCGCCGGTCGCGCTCGAACGCGGCCGTCAGGTTCAGCAGCTTCAGCCCGAAGGTGGTGGGTTCGGCGTGCACTCCGTGCGTCCGGCCGATCGTGACGGTGTGCTTGTGCTCCGCGGCCAGCTCGCGCAGGCGCGCGACCACCGCCTCCAGGTCGTCCGCGATCAGGTCGACGGCGCGCACGAGCAGCACGTTCTGGGCGGTGTCGACGACGTCGGTGGAGGTCAGGCCGTAGTGCACGTACCGGGCCGGCTCGCCCACGCGCTCGGTGAGCGCCCTGGTGAACGCCACCACGTCGTGCCGGGTGACGGCCTCCAGCTCGGCGACGCGCTCGGCGAACGCCTCGTCCAGCGGCCGGCCCGCGAGCGCCCGCCTGATCGCCGCGGCGGTGCCGGCGGGGACCTCCCCCAGCTCCTCGAACGCCGCGGTGGCGGCGAGCTCCACCTCGAGCCAGGCGCGGTAGCGCTCCGCCTCGCTCCAGAGCGCCTTCATCTCGGGCGTCGCGTACCTGTCGATCATCGCCGCGAAGCTACCACGTGCCGGCCCGCAACCCCGGGTTCGTGCCGGTGGGGACGCGGATGGTAGACTTCGGAGTCAGGCCGAGCGTGGCCGTCCCTTCGTGCAGGCCGTCCTTCGTGAACGGGCCTCGCGCGGGCTGCGCGAGGGCCAGGAGGGTTCGTGAACGAAGGAGAAGTCGTACCGGTCCAGATCACGGACGAGATCAAGCGCAGCTTCATCAACTACGCGATGTCGGTGATCGTCGACCGCGCGCTGCCAGACGTCCGCGACGGGCTCAAGCCGGTCCAGCGCCGCATCCTGCACGCCATGAACCAGATGGGGCTGGCGTCGAACCGGAAGCACTCGAAGAGCGCCGGCGTGGTCGGCGAGGTCATCGGCAAGTACCACCCCCACGGCGACCAGGCGATCTACGACGCCATGGTCAGGCTGGCGCAGCCCTGGAACCTGCGCTACCCGCTGGTGGACGGTCAGGGGAACTTCGGCTCCATCGACGGCGACCCGCCGGCCGCCTACAGGTACACGGAGGCCAGGCTCACCACCGTCGCCGAGACGATGCTGGCCGACATCGACAAGGAGACCGTCGACTTCCTGCCGAACTTCGACGGGACCTCCTCCGAGCCGGAGGTCCTGCCCTCGGCGGTCCCCAACCTCGTCGTCAACGGCGCCGCCGGCATCGCGGTGGGCATGGCGACGAACCTCGCGCCGCACAACCTGGGCGAGGTCGTCGACGCCCTCGTGGCGCTGATCGACGACCCCGAGGCCACCACCGAGACGGTCATGAAGCACATCAAGGGCCCCGACTTCCCCACCGGCGGCATCATCGGCCGGGAGGGGATCAGGCAGGCCCTGGAGACCGGGCGCGGCTCCATCAGGGTGCGCGGCCGGGCGCGCATCGAGGAGCGCGGCGGGCGGACCTCGATCGTCGTGACCGAGATCCCCTACCAGGTCAACAAGACCTCGCTGATCCAGACGGTCGCCCAGCTCGTGCGCTCGAAGAAGATCGAGGAGATCTCGACGCTGCGCGACGAGTCCGACCGCCAGGGCATGCGCATCGTCTTCGAGCTGAAGCGCGGGGCGAAGCCGCAGTCGGTGCTGAACAGGCTCTACAAGTTCACGCAGCTCCAGACCACTTTCGCGGTCAACAACGTGGTCATCGTCGACCGCTCCCCGCGCCTGCTGCCGATGCGCGAGATGCTCCGGCACTTCCTGGCGCACCGCGCCGACGTCGTCAGGCGGCGCACGCAGTACGACCTCACGAAGGCCCGCGAGCGCGCGCACGTGCTCGAGGGCTACCTGATCGCGCTCGACAACCTGGACGCCGTCATCGCGCTCATCCGCTCGTCCAAGGACGGCCCCGAGGCCAAGGCGGGCCTGATGCGCGAGTTCGGCATGTCCGAGGTGCAGGCGCAGGCCGTCCTCGACATGCGCCTGCAGCGCCTCACCGGCCTGGAGCGCGAGAAGATCAACGAGGAGTACCGCGAGCTCCAGGAGGAGATCGCGCGGCTCGAGCTGATCCTCGCCGAGGAGGGCGAGCTGTGGGGGGTCATCCGCGGCGAGCTCCTCGAGGTCAAGAAGCGCTTCGGCGACGAGCGCCGCACGCAGATCGTCGACCTCTCCGAGGACTTCGACGAGGACGACCTGATCCCCGAGGAGAAGATGGTCGTCACGCTCACGCGCCAGGGCTACATCAAGCGCACGCCCATCACCGCCTACAGGTCCCAGGGCCGCGGCGGGCGCGGGGTGGCCAGCCAGCGCACCAAGGACGACGACCTCAACACGATGCTGCTGGTGGGCAGCTCGCACGACTTCCTGCTGTTCTTCACGAACCGGGGGCGCGTCTACCGCGAGAAGATCTACGACCTGCCGGAGTTCGACAGGAACGCGCGCGGCGGCCACATCAGGAACGTGCTGCCGCAGCTGGTGGACGACGAGTTCGTCCAGACGGTCCTGGCCATCAAGAGCTTCGACCGCAGCGGCTACTTCGTGTTCGCCACGAGGCGCGGGCTGATCAAGCGCACGGCCATCAGCGAGTACGGCAACATCAACAACGCGGGCCTGGTGGCCATCAACCTGGTCGACGGCGACGAGCTCGTGGCCGTGCGCGTCACCGAGGGGGACGCCGACATCGTGCTGGGCACGCGCGGCGGCATGGCGATCCGCTTCGAGGAGAGCGGCGCGCGCGAGACCGGCCGCGCCACGCAGGGCGTCATCGGCATCAGGCTGAAGGACGGCGACGAGGTCGTCTCGCTGGCGGCCGTGCCCGAGGGCGAGAAGGAGAGGGCGCAGCTCCTCTCCGTCACCGAGAGCGGCCTGGGCAAGCGCACGCCCCTCAAGGAGTTCCCGGTCCAGAACCGCGGCGGGCAGGGCGTGATCGCCCACCGGCTCACGGCCCGCACGGGCGCGATGGTCAGCCTCGACAAGGTCCTCGGCAGCGAGGAGCTGTTCGTCCTCGCCGAGGGCAGCCAGCTGATCCGCACCGCCGTCGACCAGGTGAGCACCTACGGCCGCGCCTCGCAGGGCGTGACGATCAAGAAGCTGGACGAGGGCGACCGCGTGGTGGCCGCCATGGTCCTCCCCAGCGACGACGACCTGGCCGGGGAGGAGTGATGCCCGCTCGCAGGCAGCCTGTCTGGCTCGACTGCGACCCCGGCCACGACGACGCCTTCGCCATCCTCACGGCGCTGCACCGCGCCGACCTGGTGGGCGTCTCGGTCGTGTCCGGCAACGCGCCGGTCGACCGCTGCCTGACGAACGCCCTCGTCACCATGCAGTACGCCGGGGCCGGGCACGTGCCCGTGCACCGCGGCGCCGAGAAGCCCCTGGCGCGCGAGCCGCGGTACGCGCCGCACATCCACGGCGACTCGGGGCTCGAGGGCCCCGCGCTACCGCCGGTCACGCTCGAGCCGCGGCCCGAGCACGCCGTGCAGGCGATCGTCGACGCCTCGCGCCGCGTCGAGGGGCTGTGGCTCGTGGCCGTGGGGCCCTACACGAACGTCGCCTTGGCGCTGCAGGAGGACCCCGGCCTGGCCCGGCGCGTGGCCGGCATCAGCGTCATGGGCGGCGCCTGGGGGCCCGGGAACATCACGGCCGCCGCCGAGTTCAACGTCTGGGCCGACCCAGAGGCGGCCGCCGTCGTCTTCGCCTCCGGCGCCAACGTCGTGATGGCGAGCATCGACCTCACGCACCAGCTGCTCATCGACGCCGCCCGCCGCGAGCGCGTGCGCGCGCTGGGCACGCCGCTGGCGAGGTTCGGCGCCGACCTGCTGGACTACTTCTCCCAGGCCTACGCCCAGGTCTACCAGGTGCCAGCCGAGGGGCCGCTGCACGACCCCTGCGCCGTGCTGGCCGTCACCGACCCGCAGCTGTTCACGACCAGCCGGCGCCGCGTGGAGGTGGAGACGACGTCGGAGCTGACGCGCGGCATGACCGTCGTCGACCGGCGGACCGGCAGGCTGGTGGGCGAGCCCAACACGACGGTGCTCGAGACCATCGACGCCGAGGCCGCGTTCGGCCTCATACTCGACGCGCTGGGTGCCGCCGACGCCCAGGGGGTGCGGGCGTGATCGAGTTCAACCATGTCACCAAGACCTACCCGCGCACGCACACGCACGCGCTGCGCGACGTCCACTTCCACGTCGGCCGCGGCGAGTTCGTGTACGTCACGGGCCACTCGGGCGCGGGCAAGTCGACGCTACTGGCCCTGATGCTCAGACGCATCCTGCCCAGCGAGGGCACGGTGATCATCGGCGGCAACGACATCACGCGCATGCGCGAGGGCCGCCTGCCGCTCCTCAGGCGGCAGATAGGCATGGTCTTCCAGGACCACAGGCTGCTGCCGCACCTGACCGCCTTCGAGAACCTGACCTTCGTGCTGCGCGCCACGGCCACCCGCGGCAACCACGAGCAGAAGGCGCTGGCGGCGCTGCGCAGCGTGGGGCTGGCGCACAAGCGTAAGGCCTACCCCATCGAGCTCAGCCTGGGCGAGCAGCAGCGCGTCGCCATCGCGCGCGCCATGGTCACAGACCCGCCGCTGCTGCTGGCCGACGAGCCCACGGGCAACCTCGACCCCGACACCGCCATGGAGATCCTCGAGCTCCTCAACGACATCAACCTGCG
>CAZGXF010000008.1:29486-48330 GCA_964529575.1 uncultured bacterium | reverse complement strand
TGAAGTGGCTGGTGCCGGACTGCAGGGCCTTGCCGTCGCGCATCATCGCCTCGATGGTCAGCGTCATCTGGGCCCCGGCGAAGCGCTCGCGCTCGGTCTTCTCGCCCATGAAGACGGGGAGGGCGCCGAAGTCGCGGGCGAAGCGCGCGTACACGTCGATCATCTGCCGCGTCTCGGCCAGCGCCTCCTCGGCGGTGGCGTGCGCCGTGTGGCCCTCCTGCCAGAGGAACTCGGTCGTGCGCAGGAACGGCCGCGTGCGCAGCTCCCAGCGCATGACGCTGCACCACTGGTTGTAGAGGAGCGGCAGGTCGCGGTAGCTCTTCACCCACTTGCTGTAGAGCTCGCCGAACAGCGTCTCCGACGTGGGCCTGATGGCGTACGGCTCCTCGAGCTCCTTGCCGCCGGCGTGCGTGACGACGGCCAGCTCCGGCGCGAAGCCCTCGACGTGCTGCGCCTCGCGCTGGAAGAAGCTCATGGGGATGAGCATCGGGAAGTAGAGGTTCTCGTGCCCCGTCTCCTTGAACATGGCGTCGAGGTGACGCTGCACGTTCTCCCACAGCGCGTAGCCGTACGGCCGGAGCACGAAGCTGCCGCGCACCGGGCTCAGGTCGACCAGCTCGGCGCGGTAGACGATGTCGTTGTACCAGCCCGAGAAGTCGTCCTGTTGGCGTGGCAAAGCGGGCGTCTTCGACATGGCGCATCACGATACCAGCCGACAGCGGCGCCCCTGTGCTGAACCGTCCGTCGGCGCGGCGACGAGGGCCCCGGGCGGCCGGCGGCTCCGGCGCCCCGACCCCTCAGGTGACGAGCACCGGCGCGCTCACGCGGGCGACGAGCCTGTCGGTGACGCCGCCCGTCACCTCCTCGAGCCAGCGGTTGTACCTGTAGCTGCCCATCACCACCAGGTCGGCGCCCTCGCGCTCGGCGACGCGGGCGATCGCCACGTCCACGGCCCCGCGCTCGGCGACGAGGTCGGCCTGTACGCCCAGGTCGGAGAGGAAGGCGGCGGCCTTGTCGAGCACGGGCCCGGCGGGCCTCCCACGCTCGACGACGTACGTCACCACCGGCCGCCCGCCGTGCGCCAGCACCACGTAGGCCAGCGCGAACAGCGCCACCTCGGCCCGCTCGCGGCCGTCGTAGGCCAGCAGCGGACGCGCCGCGGGGCCGCCCTCGCCCCGAGCCACCAGCAGGGGGCGCGGGCAGCGGTGCAGGAGCGACCGCAGCCAGCCGCCGGGTCGTCCGGAGGGGCCCGCCGCCACGACCACGTTCGCGTACGCCGCCCGGCTGAGGATGGCCTGCACCGGCTCGCGCTCGGACATCGCCAGCTGCCCCTCCACGCCGGCAGCGGCGCAGCGCTTCGCGAACTCCTCGCGGGTCGCCTGCGAGGCCGGGTCGCGCGGGTCCGCGCCGAGCTGGAGCGCCAGCAGGCGGGCGCGCTCGCGCGCGGCGAGGTCGAGGGCGGGGCCCAGGGCCGCCGCGCCGTCGCCGCGCTCCATGACCACGAGCACGGCCTCGACCAGGTGGGACATGGCGCGCTTCACGTCGCGCCCCTGCTTCACGGCCGCGCGCAGCCTCTCGGCCTCGGCCTGGACGTCGAAGCGCGTGCGGAACCCCTCGGCGAGCTGGGGCCCCTCGAGGCTCCAGCCGAACTCCTGCTCCAGGCGGGCGCGGTGGTCGGAGAGGAAGAGGTAGAGGTCGGTGACGGTGCGGCCCTCGAAGCGGGCCAGGAGGTCGTGCTCGCGGATCGCCTCGGCCACGGGCAGGTAGACGGTGTCGTACCAGTGCGCCACCGCCTCCTCCCACGAGACGGGGCGGTCCTCGTCGATGCCCATGAAGTAGCGGTGCACGCTGATGTGTTCGAGCAGGGACGGGTAGCGCAGGGGCTCGGTGAGCCTCAGGTCGACGCCGGGCCTGAGCTGGTCGATGCCGGTCTCCTCCAGGAACGCCGCGTAGCTGCCCGCCAGGGCGATCGCCTCGGCGTCGGCGTCGGGGCCGAGCGGGACACGGCTGTACACCGGGGTCACGTAGGCGTTGATCGTCTTGGCGCCCAGCTGCCGCGCCACCGACACGCGGTGGTTGCCGTCCTTCACGAAGTACGCGTCGCCGATGCGGAAGAGCTCGACGGGCGGCACGCCCTCCATGCCCGTCATCGCCAGCCGCACCCCCACCCAGCGGGGCTTGTCCTCGTCGACGAGCGGCAGGAACTCGCGGGTGAAGTCCTGGTAGCGCCCCACCGAGCCGACGATCGCGTCGAGGGGCACGTCCTGCAGGGTCGCGCCGGACCCCTCGACGGCGCGCAGGCGCCGCCTCACCTCCTCGTACGGCAGCAGGCGCTGGTCCGAGGCCCCGAGGAGCCGGGCCACGACGGACCGCAGCGCCGCGCGCCTCCTGGCGCGTTGGAAGTCGTACGCGGCGGTGGCGCGCGTCTCGGTGGCGTCCGCCATGGCGCACATGGTCTCACACGGGACGCCCCGGGTGCGGGCCGAGGGTTAGGTTGCCCTCATCGCGCCGCGACCGCGGCCGCTGGAGGAACATGCTAGTTGAGGTCTTCTCGGACATCGCCTGCCCCTGGTGCTACATCGGCAAGACGCGCTTCGAGCGCGCTCTAGCGCGCTACGAGCACGCCGACGAGGTCGAGGTGGTGTGGCGGTCGTTCCAGCTCGCCCCCGACGCCCCCGTGGAGGCCCCGGGCCTCACCGTCGACCACCTGGCGGAGAAGTATCGCGTCTCGCGGGAGCGGGCGCTGGAGATGATGCGACAGGTCACCGAGGTCGCCGCCTCGGAGGGCCTGGAGTTCCACCTCGAGCGGGCCGTGGCCGCGAACACGTTCGACGCCCACCGCGTGACGCACCTGGCCGCCGCTCGCGGCCTCGGCCGCCCCGTGATGGAGCGCCTGATGCGCGCCTACCAGTCGGAGGGCGAGAACGTGGCCGACCGCGAGACGCTCGCGCGCCTCGCCGCCGAGGCCGACCTGCCCGCCGAGGACGTCCGCGCGACGCTCGCGTCCGGCGCCTACGCGGACGCGGTGGAGGCCGACCTGGAGCGGGCCCGCCGCTACGGCGTGAGCGGCGTGCCGTTCTTCGTGTTCGACGCCTCCGCCGCGGTCTCCGGCGCGCAGCCCACCGAGCTCTTCCTGTCGGCGCTGCGGCAGCTCGGGCCCCAGCGGCCGGCGCTACGGGTCCTGGAAGGAGCGGAGGACGCCGCCTGCGGGCCCGACGGCTGCGAGGTGCGGCCCGGCTGACGCAGGCCTGGTCCCGATGGGAAGAAGTCGGCGTCGGGCCCGGAAGGCCCTCTGCTATACTCCGGCCGACATGGCGCTGCGGATGATGCCTACGAGCCCCGTGACGGGCTGAGCCACACGCTCAGCACCTCGCGGGGCGCCGTGCGCACAGCCGGCGCCCTTCTTCATGTCGCGAGAAGGGAGCAGGCCCGCTCAGCTTAAGGAGCCGAATGGTGGACGAAGGCACGCCCCAGAACCGCATCGTGCTCGAGAGGCCCGAGGACCCTAGCGTCGCCGCACAGGGCGAGCTCGACGACCCGGACAGCGCCCCGGAGACGGCGCCCGAGCCTCGCGCGCTGGAGCGCGGCGCGTACTACGCGACCACGCCGATCTACTACGTCAACGCCGCGCCGCACCTGGGGCACGCGTACACGACGATCCTCGTCGACGTGGTCACGCGCTTCCACCGTCTGAAGGGCGACGACACCTTCTTCCTCACCGGCACCGACGAGCACGGCGAGAACATCCAGAAGGCGGCCGCGGCGCACGGCAAGACGCCGCAGGAGTACGCCGACGACGTCTCGGCCCAGTTCCGCTCCACCTGGGACCGGCTGGGCGTGCGGTACGACGACTTCATCCGCACCACCGAGGAGCGCCACAAGCGCGTCGTCACCGAGGTACTGCAGAAGGTGTACGACGCGGGCGACATCGTCTACGGCGAGTACTCGGGCCTGTACTGCGTGCGATGCGAGCGCTTCTATACCGAGAAGGAGCTCGTCGACGGCAAGTGCCCCCAGCACGAGATCGAGCCGGAGCAGCGCACCGAGGCGAACTACTTCTTCCGCATGGAGAAGTACCGCGAATGGTGGCGTGACACCCTGACGGCGAACCCCGACCTCGTCCGGCCCGAGCGCTACCGCAACGAGGTCCTGGCGATGCTCAGGGAGCCCATCGGCGACCTCTCCATCAGCCGTCCCCGCAGCCGCGTGCCCTGGGGGATCCCGCTGCCGTGGGACCAGGACCACGTGGCCTACGTGTGGTTCGACGCGCTGATCAACTACTACTCGGTGCTGGTCTCGCGCGGGACCTACGAGCGCTACTGGCCGCACGTCGAGCACTTCATCGCCAAGGACATCCTCAAGCCGCACGGCCTGTTCTGGCCCATCATGCTGAAGGCCGCCGGCATCCCGCTCTACCAGCACCTCAACGTCCACGGCTACTGGCTCGTCGACGACCGCAAGATGAGCAAGTCGCTCGGCAACGTGATACGGCCGCTCGAGATGGTCAAGCGGTACGGCAACGACGCCTTCAGGTACTTCCTCGTGCGCGACATGACGTTCGGCCTCGACGCCAGCTTCTCGGAGGTGGCGATCGCCGAGCGCGTCAACTCCGACCTGGCGAACGACCTGGGCAACCTGCTGAACCGCACCCTCGGCATGCTGCAGCGGTACCGGGACGGCGTGGTGCCGCCCGCGCACGACATGGCGCCCGTCGACGTCGAGCTCCGGCAGGCGTTCACCGACCTGCCGGCGAAGATGACGCGCCAGTTCGCCGACCTGCAGTTCGACAGGGCGGTCGAGTCGGTGATGGAGGCCGTGCGCAAGGCGAACAAGTACATCGCCGACGTCAAGCCGTGGGAGCTGGCGAAGGACGAGTCGCAGTCGCAGCGGCTGGACACGGTGCTGAACACGCTGCTCGAGGCCCTGCGCGTGGCCAGCATCCTCCTCGACCCGATCATCCCGGCCAAGGCCCACGAGCTGCGCAAGCAGCTCGGCATCCGCAACGCGCCGTTCGACCTGTCGAACGCGGCGCAGTGGGGCCTCATACCCGTGGGCACCCGCACCGCGCCGGGCGAGCCGCTCTTCCCGAAGATCGACCTCGAGGCGCTGCAGAGGGAGATCGAGGAGTCGCGCGCCGAGCCCCCCGCCGCGCCGGAGGTGCCGCCGCTGACGCACAAGGACGCCATCACCATCGACGACTTCGCGAAGGTGGAGCTGCGCGTCGTGACCGTCGAGAAGGCCGAACCCCATCCGAACGCCGACAGGCTGCTCGTGCTGACCGTGCGCATGGGCCCCGAGACCCGCACCGTCGTCTCGGGCATCAAGGCCCACTACGCGCCCGAGGACCTGGTTGGCAGGAAGCTCGTGCTGGTGACGAACCTGCAGCCGGCCAAGCTGCGCGGCGTCGAGAGCCAGGGGATGATCCTCGCCGCCGAGGACCCGGACGGCACCCTCAGCCTGGTCACGCTCGACAAGGACCTGCCGGACGGCAGCGAGGTCCGCTGAGCGACCGACGCCCGGGCGCCCAGGAGGCGCCCGTCACGGCATCGCAGCATCGGCGAGCGCGCCCGGGGCCCGGGCGCGCTCGCGTCACGCGCTCCTAGGCGATGCGCGCCGCCCAGTAGGTGCAGCGCCCCGTCCAGAGCGTGAGGCTCTTGCTCCGCGCAGGGTCGGGGGCGTTCACCGTCACCTCCACGCGGCAGTCCGACGTGGCCTCGATGGCGTTGTTGCCCGCCGCGAACAGCTGGAACTCGCCGGTGGTGTCGCCGTTCAGGCTGCGGATCGTGGCGTCGGGGAAGCCGGGCTCGGAGACGACGAGCCGCCAGTCGTAGGTGAGCGGCTCGTCGGTCGGGTTCGTGACCGTCACCTTCGCCGTGTAGCGCAGCTCGGGCGGGGTACCGACCCCCAGGCGGCAGGCCTCGTCGCGCAGGTCGATCGTCGCGCCCACGCCCACCTGGACGTCGCCGCACCCGATGGGCGTGCCCTGGAAGTAGAGGAGGTCGTGACCGTAGACGCCGTAGGTGGCGAACTGCGGGTAGGGGTTCGCGGTGGCGGGCTCGACGGTCACGAACACCGTGTCCGACCCGGGGCGGCCCTCGGTGTCGGTGGTCCGGGCGGTCACGCGCCGCGACCCCTCGGCGCCGAACGTCACCTGCACCTGGCAGCCGCTGCCGGTGACGACGTCGGGCGCCTCCACCGTCCAGGTCATGTTCGAGCACAGCAGCGCGTTCCCGGTCTCGTTGACGTCGCTGGCCAGGGCCGTCAGGGGGTAGGCGAAGCCTACGTACGCCTTGCCGGTGGCCTGGACGTCGACGACCGGGTCGGAGTTAACGACGTTCAGGTCGAACGCCACCGAGGCGCTGCGGCCCCCGTGGCTGGCCGTGACGGTGAGGGAGTGCAGGCCCGCCGTCGTGAAGGTGAGCGGCAGCCCGGGCCCGCCGAACGGCCCCGACTTGACGGTGAAAGGCCCGTCGTAGACGGTGCCGGAGAGGTTCGACCGGACCCGCAGCTGGACGCTGGCGGCCACGGAGTGCGTGACGCCGAAGTACTGCGCCAGGTCGGTGCCGACCCGCAGGTCGGCCCGCCTGGGCAACGGCACGGTCTTCAGCGCGATCGCGGGGCCCTCGGTGCTGCCGGGCGCCGCCTGCTCCTGGTTCCACCTGGCGCTGCGCCTGGCGTCGAACTCCAGCACGTGCATGGAGTCGAACACCTGCTCCACGTAGTCGGCGGGAACGTAGTAGTAGCCGCCGTCGCCGGCGCCGCAGCCCCAGGAGTTCTTCACGACGAAGTACCCGCCGCCGCCGGCGTTCACGGGGAACTGCTCCGTGGACAGCGCGGCGTTGCTCAGGAAGCCGACGACCTGCACGACGTGCCCGCCGCACTTCTTCGTCGTGCCGCCCTTGGCGTCGCTGCACTCCTTGGCGTAGTCGGTGACCACGCCCCCTACGGCGTCGCTGAAGCCCCGGTACACGGGGAACGAGGCGATGATCACGTGGCCCTGCGCCAGGTACTGGCGGTAGCGGTTGAGGTCGAAGCTCTGGCCCGAGGCCCACACCTGCCGCGAGGTGCTGGCCAGCACGCCCGGCCCCGTGTAGGTCATCGTGGCGTAGGCGCAGAACGGCACCAGCGTGCCGTTCACGGCGTAGACCGTGCAGAAGCGCGGGCTCTGGTGCGCGGTCTCGGAGCACGAGCCCTCGTAGTCGTCGCAGGTGCCGGCGTAGTCGGACATGCTGCCGTCGGTGCCGCTGCTCCTGCCCGTGGCGGGGTTGTAGAGCCAGAACGACTCGTCGGGCAGCCGCTGGTTCGCGCTCACGGCGCGCGAGAGCGCCAGCGGGGCGCTGTGGCTCTCGGTGTAGTCGCTGCGGTCCCAGACGAACTTGGCCTGGTTCACGTAGAACTGCTCGGAGAGGTCCAACGCCACGTCGTTCTGCACGCGCTCGCGGCTCTCGATGGCGCCGATGGACGCGAAGGCCCAGCAGTCGAAGCGCCGGGCCTGGTTCTTCATCGGCGAGAGGAAGTTGCGCAGCGGGAACCAGTAGTTCGCGAAGTAGCCCGTGGGCAGCGGGCAGTTCGCGTCGTGGTCGACGCCCGGCACCTTCTGCGCGTTGCCTTGCTCGCTCAGCCACGACGGGTCGTACCGCACGCGGTCGAGGTCCTCGACGGCCGCCAGGAGCGCGTCCAGCGCCGCCAGCCCGGCCCTGACCTCCTCGAGGCTCGCCCCCTCCAGGTCGCCGGGGGGCGCGGCCTGCGCCTTCAGCTCGTCGGGCAGCAGCTCGTAGCTCATCCGGTAGTCGGCGAGGGCGTTGTCCACGTCGTTCGCGAGCCGCTGTACCGCCGCGGCGTCCCGCACGCGGTCCCCGATGCCGAGCAGGGTGACCTCCTCGCCGCCGACCTCGATCGTCGCGCCCGGCTCGTAGCCGGTCGCGTCGGCCGCCGCCTCGAGCAGGTCCGCGAGCGCCGGGCCGGGGTCCTCCACGTCCTGCAGCGCCGCCAGGTCGTCAAGGAAGGCCTCGTCCCGTTCCTGGGCCTGGTCGTCGCCGTCGGAGACGAGCGTGATCACTAACTCCCCTCGCTTCACGCGGCGGTAGAACTCCTCCGCGCCCAGCGTCTCGGCGTCGCCGGGAACGTCGCCCTGCCACGACGACTCGAGGGTGAACACGTCGCCCATGTCGGCGGGCTGGCCGCAGCCGCCGAGCGCCATGGCGACGACGAGGACCGGAACCCACAGCCGTACCGCGCGCCAGCCACTCCGCATGACCCGCCTCGACTTTCGACTTCGCGCGGACTGTAGCACGGCCGTCGGGCCCCGCCGCCCGGGGCGTCACCGCGCGGACGCCGGTCGCCTCACGCCTCCTCGACGTGCGCCCGCAGGCGCTCGATGGCGGCGTCCCAGGCCTCGGACACGCGCCGCAGGTAGTCGCCGGCCGCCGCCACGCTGTCGCGCCTCAGCTCGAACAGCGTCTCGCGGCCGGCCCGCTCGCGGCTCACCAGCCCCGCGCCCTGCAGCACGGCCAGGTGCTTGCTCACCGCCTGCCGGCTCACGCCCACGCCGGCGGTGAGCTGCGTGACGTTCAGACGCGGGGCGTTCCCGAGCCGGCGCACCAGCTCCAGGCGCGTCGGGTCCCCGAGCGCCGCGAACGCCCTCGCGGCTTCGTCGGCCGCCGGGAGACGCGGCGGGCGTCCGGGGGCCGGCGGAGCGCCGCGGCCGCCGGCCGCCCCGGCGCCGCCTCCGGCGGGAGCGGGCGCGGACACGGCTCAGGCGCCCAGGTACGCGGCGATGCGCTCGGCCTGGACGTTCCAGCCCTGCGTGTTCTCGCGGACGGCGTCCGCGCGGCGGCCCTCGTCGATGGCCTCGAAGCCGGACTCGGTGATCGTGAGGCGCGTCCCCTCGGGCACCTCCTCGAGCTCGAACGTCACCAGCGTCTCCGGCTCGCCGTCGTAGCTCTCGGCGCGAGGGTCGGCGGGGTTGGGCCAACGGAACGCGAACAGCCGCGGCGCCTCCATGGCCACCACCGTGGAGCGCCACCGGTAGTACTCGAGGCCCGGCTCGGTGATGTGGCCCGTCTGGGTGCGGCCCACCTCGAACGGTTGGTCGACCTTCGCCCTGAACCACCGGCCGAACTCCCGGTGGTCGGTGATCGCGCGCCACACCCGCTGGATGGGCGCCCTCAGGACCACGGTCTTCACGATGCGCTCGCCCTGGGCGGCGCCGGCCGACTGCTCGTCCATATGCAACCTCCTGGTTGCATGTTAGCGCCCCTGGCCACCCGGCGCCACCTCCCGCCGTGGCCGCGCCCTGTCGCCGCGGTCGACCGCCGCGGCCGGCCGGCGCGTCCGCGACGCCGCGCCCCAAGGTTTCAGCCCTCCCAGGCGCGCAGCACCGCCACGAACCTCTCGCCGTAACGCTCGAGCTTCGCGGCGCCCACGCCCGAGACCCGCGCCAGGCCGGCTAGGTCGGTGGGTCGCAGCGCGGCCATCTCGCGCAGGGTGCTGTCGTGGAACACGACGTACGGAGGCACGCCCGCCTCCTTGGCGATGGCCGTGCGCAGGGCGCGCAGCTCCTGGAAGAGCCCACGGTCGCCGGCGGGGACCTCGGCGGCGCCCGCGCCGCCCGCCGCCCGCCGCCGGGTCCGCGGCGCCACCCGGTCGCGCCGCAGCACCACGCCCTCGTCGCCACGCAGGACCTCGGCCGCGCCGCGCCCGAGGCGCAGGCCGCCGAAGCCGTCGGGGTCGGGCGTCAGCTGCCCGCCCGCCAGGAGCTGCCTCACCACCGAGCGCCAGCCGGCGGCGTCGAGCTCGGTGCCGATGCCGAAGGTCGAGAGCCTGTCGTGGCCCAAGCTCCGCACGCGCTCCGTCGCCTTGCCCAGCAGCACGTCCACGAGGTGGCCGGCGCCGAAGCGCTGGCCGGTCCTCACGACCGTGGAGAGCAGCTTCTGGGCGGCGACGGTGCCGTCGAACGTCTCCACCGGCTCGAGGCACGTGTCGCAGTTGCCGCAGGGGCCCGGGAGCTCCTCGCCGAAGTAGGCCAGCAGCGCCTGGCGCCGGCACCCGGCCGTCTCGCAGTAGGCCAGCAGGGCCTCGAGGCGCTGCCGCTCGGCGCGCTTGTGGCGCTCGTCTCCCCCGCTCCCCGACAGCAGGCGGGTCACCTGCACCACGTCCTGCAGGCCGTAGGTCATGAACGCCTCGGCGGGCTCGCCGTCGCGGCCGGCGCGCCCGGTCTCCTGGTAGTAGGCCTCCAGGCCCTTGGGCAGGTCGAGGTGCGCCACGAACCGCACGTCGGGCTTGTCGATGCCCATGCCGAAGGCCACGGTGGCGACCATGACCACGCCGCTCTCGCGCAGGAACCGCTCCTGGCGCTCCCGGCGCGTCGCGGGCTCCAGGCCGGCGTGGTAGGCGACGGCGTCGACGCCCCTGTCGCGCAGCCAGGCGGCGGTGTCGTCGACGCCCTTGCGCGACAGGCAGTAGACGATGCCCGCCTGGCCGAGGTGCGACCGCCGGTAGAACTCGAGGAACTGCGCCTTGGCGTCGCGCTTCTCCACCACGCGGTACCTGATGTTCGGCCTGTCGAAGCTGGCCACGAACGTGCGCGCGCCCGCCAGCGCCAGCTTGTCGAGGATCTCGCGCCGCGTGCGTTCGTCGGCCGTGGCCGTGAGGGCCAGGCGCCGCACGCCGGGGTAGCGCTCGGCGAGCATGCCGAGCCGGATGTACTCGGGGCGGAAGTCGTGGCCCCACTGCGAGACGCAGTGCGCCTCGTCGATGGCGAACATCTCCAGGAGCCCGCGCCCGTGCAGGCCGTCGAGCAGCGCCAGGAAGCGGTCGGTGAGGAGCCGCTCGGGCGCCACGTAGAGGAGGTCGAGCCGGCCCGCGGCGGCGTCGCTCTCCACCGCCCGGGCCTCGTCGGGGGCGAGCGTGCTGTTGAGGTACGCGGCGCGCACGCCCAGCAGCTCCAGACCGGCCACCTGGTCGTGCATCAGCGCGATGAGCGGCGAGACCACGACGGTCAGCCCCGGCAGCAGCACCGCCGGCACCTGGTAGCAGAGCGACTTGCCGCCGCCGGTGGGCATGAGCACCAGCGCGTCGCGGCCGCCCAGGACGGTGCCTATGACCTCCTCCTGGAGGCCGCGGAACGAGTCGTAGCCGAAGACGGACCGCAGCACCTCGAGGGCGCTGCCGTAGCCCGCCCCGCCGCCGTGGTCCCGCGGCGCCGCGCCCGCTGTCAGCCCACCCACTCGCCCGCGCGCATCACGGGCTCGAGCTCGCCCGACGGCAGCTCGCCGTCGACGTCCACCTGGTCCGAGCCGATCATGAAGTCGACGTGCGTCAGGGACTCGTTGAGGCCGGCGGCGCGCCGCTCCTCGGCCGACATGCGCTGCCCGCCCTGCAGGGTCATGGCGTAGCCCTGGCCCAGGGCGAGGTGGCAAGCCGCGTTCTCGTCGAAGAGCGTCTCGTAGAAGAGCAGGCCGGTGCGGGCGATGGGGCTCGAGGCCGGCACCAGCGCCACCTCGCCGAGGCGCCGCGCCCCGGGGTCCGTGTTCAGCACGTGCTCCAGCGCCTCCTGCCCCTCGCGGGCCACGGCCTTGGTCACGACGCCGTTCGCGAAGGTGACCTCGATGCCGTCGATGAGCGTGCCGGCGTAGGCCAGGGGCTTCGTGGCCCTCACGACGCCGTCGACGCGCTCGCGGTGCGGCGCCGTGAAGACCTCCTCGGTGGGCATGTTCGCCACGAACTCGACGCCGCCGGGCGTGTACGAGGCGCCGCCGTCCCACTGGTGGCCGTCGGCCAGCCCGACCCGCAGGTCGGTGCCCGGTCCGCGGAAGCGCAGCGCCGCGTAGCGGCGCTCGTTCAGCCGCTCCTTGCGCGCCAGCAGCGCAGCGGTGTGCTCGCGCCAGGCGGCGACGGGGTCCGCGGCGTCCACCCGCACGGCGTGGAAGATGGCGTCCCAGAGCCTGGCCAGGGCCTCGTCCTCGGGCAGGCCGGGGAACACGCGGCGCGCCCACGCCGGCGAGGCCGCCGCCGCGCCCGACCAGGCGACCCTGTCGCTCATCGAGAGCTCGTAGTACGGCTTCATGAGCGGGCGCCAGTGCTCCAGGTAGGTGGCCATCCGCTTGGGGTCGGTGCCGGCGAGGTTGTCGGGGTCGTCGGCCGAGACCGCCAGCGACGCGGCGCCCTCCTCGGCGAGCTGGACCATGCGCGCGGCCACGTGCTCGGGGACGTTCGTGAAGCTCCCCTCGGGCGCGTGCAGGAAGCGGGCACGCGTCACGCCCTCGTCCGACCAGAAGACCTCGACGTACGGGCTGCCCATCTGGTAGGCCTTCGCCACCACCAGCCGCGTCAGCTCGACGGCTTCGGTGGTGGTGCGGAACATGAGCTTCTGGCCCGGCTGCAGGTTCACGCCCACCCTCAGGAGCAGGTCGGCGTAGCGCTCCAGGCGCGTCGCGTGCTGGCTGTCGTTCATCGGCGCATGGTAACAGCCCGGCGGTGAACGCCCCGCTCGCAGGGGTATCATCGCCGAGCGGGTGCCGTCAGGCGCCCGCCACAACCAGGCGAGCAAGCCGAATCCTTCGGGGCAGGGTGCGATTCCCGACCGGCGGTGATCGGCGGGCGAGGTAGCCCGTCGTCAGCCCGCGAAGCCCAAGAGGCCCGAACCGGTGCGACTCCGGTGCCGACGGTGACAGTCCGGATGAGAGAAGGAGGCGAACGGGGCGCTAGCAGCGTCCCGGTGCGTACATGTCATCACCGAGTACAAGGGCCGAGGGGCGCGGGCGACGCTCGCGCGGGGCGGCCAGGCACATGCGCCGCGCGCTCCAGTTGGCCGCGCGCGGCCGGGGCAGGACCTCGCCGAACCCGCTGGTCGGCTGCGTCCTCGTGAGCCCGGACGGCGAGGTCGTGGGCGAGGGCTGGCACCCGTTCGCGGGCGGCCCGCACGCCGAGGCCGCGGCGCTGGCGGCTGCCGGCGAGGCCGCGCGCGGCGCCACCGCCTACGTGACCCTCGAGCCCTGCGACCACCACGGTCGCACCCCGCCCTGCACCGAGGCGCTCATCGCCGCCGGCGTCGCCGAGGTGGTGGTGGCGCACCTCGACCCCGACCCGCGCGTGTCCGGCCGGGGCGTGAGGCGCCTCGAGGAGGCCGGCGTGCGCGTCAGCGTAGGCACCCTGGCCGCCGAGGCCGAGGCGCTCAACGAGGCCTACCTGACCGCGCAGCGGCTGGGCCGGCCGTTCGTGCTCTACAAGGCCGCCACCACGCTCGACGGCAAGACCGCCACCGTGACCGGCGAGTCGCGCTGGATCAGCGGCGAGGCGGCGCGCGAGCGCGTCCACTCCTGGCGCGACGAGCTGGACGCGATCGCCGTAGGGGTGGGCACCGTCCTGCGCGACGACCCGGCCCTCACGACGCGCGTGCCCGGCGGCCGTACCCCCCTGAAGGTCGTCTTCGACGGCGCGCTCCGCACGCCGCCGCGCGCCCGCCTGTTCGACCCGGACCCGGAGGGCGTGCCGGCCAGGGTGGTGGTCTACGCGGCCGAGGACGCCCCCCGCGACCGCGCCGAGCGCCTGAGGGAGCGCGGCGCCGAGGTCGTGGCGGTCCCCGCGCCGGACGGCCGGCCCGACGTGGCCGCCGCGCTCGCCGACCTGGGCGCGCGGCTGGTGCGCAGCCTCTTGCTAGAGGGCGGCAGCACCCTGGCCTGGAGCTTCTTCAGCCGCCGCGCGGTGGACCGCGTGGCCTTCTTCGTCGCCCCCAAGCTCCTGGGCGGACCGGCCCCCGGCCCGCTCGGCGGCCCCGGGGTGGCGGCTCTCCCCTGCGCGTTCGCGCTCACCGACGTGAGCAGCGAGCGCGTCGGCGACGACCTGTTGGTGCAGGGTCGCGTCGTCTACCCGGAGGTAGGTTGATGTTCACAGGGATCGTCGAGGAGGTCGGCTCGATCGCCGATGCGACCGAGTCGCCGAGCGGGACGCTGCGCGTCACCGTATCGGCCAGCCTCCCCTTCGTCACCAGCCTGGCCGTCGGCGACTCGGTCTCCGTGTCCGGCTGCTGCCTCACCGTCGTCGAGCGCGCCACGGGCTCCAGCGGCACCTTCGCGGTCGACCTCGTCGAGGAGACGCTGATGCGCACGGCGCCGCGCTGGCACTCGGGCAGCGACGTCAACCTCGAGCAGGCGATGCGCGCGGGCGCGGCGTTCGGCGGCCACGTCGTGACGGGGCACGTGGACGGCGTGGCCGAGGTCGTCGACGTCGACGTCACCCCCGGGGCCTACGTCGTCCGCTTCCGCGCGCCGGCCCGTCTGGCCGGCCAGCTCGTGCCCAAGGGCAGCGTGGCCGTCGACGGCGTGAGCCTCACGGTGGTCGACGTGGGCGGCCCCGGCGGCTCCCGGGCCGATTGGCCCGCCACCGACTTCTCCGTCTCGCTCATCCCCCACACCCTCGAGGTCACCACGCTCTCCGGCCTGCGCACCGGCGACAGGGCGAACCTCGAGACCGACGTGCTGGCCAAGCACGTCGAGCGGATCCTGGCGCTGAGGGAGGCGGCCCGTGACTGAGCAGAGGAGAGGCGCCGGGCTGGCGAGCGTGCCCGAGCTCGTCGCCGAGCTGAGGGGCGGGCGACCCATCGTCCTGGTGGACGACGAGGACCGCGAGAACGAGGGCGACCTGGTGCTCGCCGCCGAGGCCGTGACCGGCGAGAAGCTCGCGTTCATGATCAGGCACACGGGCGGCGTGGTCTGCCTGGCGATGACGAACGAGATGGCCGACAGGCTGGACCTGCCGCCGATGGTCCAGCACAACACGGCCAAGCGCGAGACGGCCTTCACGGTCTCGATCGAGGCCCGGGAGGGCATCACCACCGGCATCTCGGCCCAGGACCGCGCCACCACGATCCTCACCGCGATCCGCGAGGACGCCCGGCCCGAGGACCTGTCGCGGCCCGGGCACGTCTTCCCGCTGCGCGCGCGCGAGGGCGGCGTGCTGCGGCGCGCGGGCCACACCGAGGCCGCTGTGGACCTCTGCCGCCTGGCCGGCCTCAGGCCCGCGGCGGCCATATCGGAGCTGATGCACGACGACGGCTCCATGATGCGCCTGCCCGCGATCCGCGAGTTCGCCGCGCGGCACGGCCTGAAGGTCGGGGCCATCGCCGACCTCATCGCCTACCGCCTGGAGCGCGAGCGCTTCGTCAAGCGCGTCGCCTCGGCCTCGCTGCCCACCGAGTTCGGCCAGTTCACGGTCCACGGCTACGTCGACGAGGTCAGGGGCGACGAGCACGTCGTGCTGACGATGGGCGACGTCGCCGCGGACGAACCGGTGCTCGTGCGCATGCACTCCGAGTGCCTCACCGGCGACGCCCTCCACTCCCTGCGGTGCGACTGCGGCTTCCAGCGCGACGCCGCGCTGCAGGCCATAGCCGCCGAGGGGCGCGGCGTGCTCGTCTACCTCCGCCAGGAGGGCCGCGGCATCGGCCTGCTGAACAAGATCAGGGCCTACGCGCTCCAGGACGCCGGCGCCGACACCGTGGAGGCCAACGAGCGCCTCGGCTTCTCGCCCGACCTGCGCGACTACGGCGTGGGGGCGCAGATGCTCGTCGACCTGGGCGTGAAGCGCCTGCGCCTGCTCACGAACAACCCGCGGAAGATCGCCGCGCTCGACGGCTTCGGGCTCGAGGTCGTCGAGCGCGTGCCCCTGCGGGTCGGGGAGAACGCGTACAACGCCCGCTACCTGCGCACCAAGGCCGAGAAGCTGGGGCACCACCTGTAGCGGACCGGGCGTTCGCGGCCGGGCGACGGCCCGACGCCCTCGCCCGCGGTCGCGCGGACCCGCCGCCCGGCCGGCCTGCGAAGCAGGTCCCGGCCCGGCGGCGGGCTCGTCTATGGTGGGGCGTGGCGCTCTTCCAGGACAGGGCCCACGCGGGCCACGAGCTGGCGGAGGCGCTCCGCGACCTCTCTGGGCGCGAGGGGCTGGTCGTGCTCGGCCTGCCGCGCGGCGGCGTGCCCGTGGCGGCCGAGGTCGCGCGGGCGCTGGACGCGCCGCTGGACGTCCTCGTCGTGCGCAAGCTGGGGGTCCCAGGACACGAGGAGCTGGCCATGGGCGCCGTGGCCAGCGGCGGCGGACTGGTCCTCAACGACGACGTGGTGGCGCAGCTGCGCGTGCCGCGGGCGGCCGTGACGGCCGTCGTCGAGCGCGAGCTCGCCGAGGTGAGTCGCCGCGAGCGCGCCTACAGAGGGGACGGACCGCCCCTCGACCTGCGCGGCGCCGTGGCGCTCCTGGTAGACGACGGCGTGGCCACCGGGGCCACGGTGCGCGCCGGCGTTGAGGCCGCGAGGGCCGCGGGCGCCGCCGAGGTGGTGGTGGCGGTGCCGGTGGGGGCGCCCGACTCCCTGGCGCGCATCGCCGAGGTGGCCGACGCCGTCGTCTGCCCCCACCGGCCGCGGTCCCTGCGCAGCGTGGGCGAGTGGTACCGCGACTTCTCGCAGACGAGCGACGACGAGGTCAGGGAGGCGCTGGCAGCGGCGGGTAGAGGGTAGAGGGCCGCCGGCGGCGGGCCTGCGTTAGGGAGCTGCCGGCGCGGGAGCGGCCGGAGCGGCCGCCCTTAGCGCCCTCGGGTCTCAGTTCGCGGGGCCGCCCGTAGGACCGCCTACCGGCACGTCGACCACGGGCCCGGACCTCTCGATGACCTGCCTGACGACGCGGTAGCAGTCGTCGACGTGCCGGTTCCCTACGAGCCGCATGGCCGTGTAGCTGATGCCGGCCGCGGCCGCCGAGCCCACCACCGGCACCCACTTCGCGGCCGACTTGGCGGCCACCCTCACGCCGATCCGCTTCAGCAGCGCGGTGACCACGTCGGTCGTCACCAGCCTCGCGATCGCCTGGCTGCCCACGCTCGTCACGCCCAGGAAGACCAGCTCCTTGGTGCGGGCGTCCAGCTCCTCGACCTGCTCGGGGGTGAGCCCGAAGCGCCTGTTGACCTCGGGCAGCAGGCGCATGAACAGGGTGATGTCCACGCCGACGTCGGCGCCGGGCAGCGGCACCACGGCGGCGAGCCCGGAGATGCCGGCCGACCGGTTCACGATCGCCCGGCACTCCCGCCGCACGGCGTCGAGCTCGGCGAGCGTGCGCGGCATGGTCCGGTAGGCGACGCGCCGTGCGGCCGCGTCCTGCGCCGCGACGGCCAGGTCGCGCGCTACGGCGGTCAAGGCTGGACCAGCACGATCGGCTCACCCGCCGGGACGTGGCGCATGGCGACCGAGTTCATGCAGTAGCGCAGGCCGGTGGGCGGCGGCCCGTCGGGGAAGACGTGGCCCAGGTGACCGTCGCAGCGCGCGCAGCGCACCTCGGTCCTCACCATCCCGTGGGACCTGTCGACGTACTCCCTCACGGCGTCCGGCGAGACCGGCCGCGTGAACGACGGCCACCCCGTGCCCGACTCGTACTTCACGCCCGACTCGAACAGCGGGTTCCCGCACCCGGCGCAGACGTACGTGCCCGGGTCCTTGGTGCCCAGGAAGCAGCCCTCGTACGGCGCCTCGGTGCCGTGCTCCCGCAGGACCTTGTACTCCTCGGGCGTCAGGCGCCGGCGCCACTCCTCCTCGCTGAGCCTCAGGACGTCAGTCACTGGCGACCTCCATGCCCCCATCATGCCGCCCGTACGCGACGGCCCCGTAGCGCGGCGCGCCGCCGGCCGAACGCCGGGCCGGTCCTCGTGCCCGCGGCCCGTGATGTGGACCCTCCACGGCGGGCGCGTTGCCGGCCTTCCGGCCTTCGTCAGCCCCCGAGCCGCGCCTCCAGCTCGGCCAGGCGGGTCTCGAGCGCGGCCACGCGCGCCTCCAGGCCGGCGACCCGGTCGCCTCCTCCTCCGGCCGCCCCTTCGGCGCCCTCCTCCTCGTGACGCCTGCGCACCCGCGGGGCGAGCCGCTCCGGGTCGGCGCCGAGCGCGTGCGACCAGCGGTCCTGGCTCTGGCCGGGCGCCCTGCCCAGGCGCACGACCAGGGGCGGGCGGCGCTCGGCCAGGCGTTCCAGCACGTCCTCCACCTCGGGGACGGCCGCGAACGTCACGTAGCGCTCGGTGCGCGTGCGCAGCTCACCGGCGGTCTGGGGCCCGCGCAGCATCAGCACGGCCAGCACCGCCGCCTCGCGGTCGTCGAGCTCGAGCGCCTCGGTCGCCTTGTGCCTGTGCTTGGGCACCCTGTCCCCCACCGACTGGACCGTCTCGGCCAGACCGCGGTCGCGCAGCCGCGTCATCGCGCTCAGCACGTCCTGCAGGTGGTAGTCGGTGACCGGCTCGCGGCTCGTCCTCTGGTTGCAGGCGGTGAGGAGCGCCTGGCTGGAGAGCGGGTAGCCGTCGGGTGTCGTGCGCTCCTTCTCGATGAGCGCGCCCAGGACGCGCAGTTCCACGTCGGTCAGGGCCATGACGGGCGGAGTATACGGCCGCGGGCCGACCTGGTATCCTGGTCACAGACTGACCACTCTGTGACCACGCCGCGGACCGCCATGGCCGCGCGCACGGAGGCTAGCGTGAGGAACGTAGGGATCCGCGAGTTCAGGGACAACGCCACCAAGCTCCTCGCCGCGGGCGAGGGGCTGCGCATCGAACGGCACGGGCACCTGGTGGGCTACTTCGTGCCGGCGCAGGGCCGCGACGGCGACCCGGCCCTGGTCGAGCTGGCCGAGCTGCTGCGCGACGCCATCGACTCCAGCGACATGAGCCAGGAGGAGATGATCGCGCTGCTCCGGCGCGTCATGTGAGGCCGCCCGGCTAGTGGCCACCCCGTGACCACAGAGTGACCACCACTCCGCTTCGCCCTAGGCCCCGGCAGCCGGGTCGGGCCGCACGCGGCGGCCCCGTCCAGCGTCCCCGGCCCCGTCC
>CAZGXF010000008.1:0-29386 GCA_964529575.1 uncultured bacterium | reverse complement strand
GGGTGGCTCAGCGCCCCAGGTGCTCCAGCACGCGCCTCGCGTTCTCGAGCACGTCCACGTCGCCCACGGCGCCGTGGGGGACGGGCGAGGTGGTGAGCCAGCCGGTGGCGACGAGCACCGCCAGCAGGAGGGCGCTCTCCACCCACAGGGCCGCCGCGATGCCGCCCTGGCCGCGGCGTGCCCTCGGCAGCAGGACGAAGCGGTTGGCGGCCGCCAGCGCGAGCGTAAGGGCCACCAGCGCCACCTTCACGGCGAGCGCCACGGCGTACCTGGAGGCGAAGAAGCGGTCGGGCTCCGAGGCGTGAACGAGGGCGTTGAGGACCCCCGTGACCGCCAGGCCGACGACGACCCACGTGGCCAGCCGCGACAGGCGCCCGACCTCGTCCGCGTCCGGCCGCTCGCGGGCCACCGCCAGGCGCCACACCGCCCCGGCCCACAGCACCGCCCCGAGCAGGTGGGCGAGGTCCACCAGCAACGGGCCGGTGCCGCCCATGGCGGCCGAGTGGCTCAGGCGGCTGAAGCCCAGGCACAGCCACACCCCGAGCCCGGCGACCACCGGCCACCAGCGGCGCGGCAGCGCCAGGGAGGCGACGGCGAGGGCCACGGCGGCCACGGAGCGCCACAGCACCACGTCGCCGTGAGCGGTGGTCGTCGCGTAGCGCCGCCAGGTGGCCAGGTCGGCGCCCGGCAGCACCTGCACGAGCGTGAGCCACAGCTCGACGGCGCCCAGGACCGGCACCGCCAGCGCCGCGGCGACGACCGGCCACACGGCGCGCGGGCGACCCGGCGCGAGCCAGTACCTCCCCGTAGCCGCGCCCACCAGCGCCGCCACGGCCGTCCACGCGATCGACTTGACGAGGATCAGCAACCCGGCACCTCGGTCCTGCGACTCTAACCCCTTCACCGGCGCTTCACGAACGCCCTCCACGACGCACCTCGCGGGCCTCCCTGGCTATGATCGTGGCCATGAGAAGAACCGTCGTCACGCTGTCGGTACTCGTCGCCTCCCTCCTGGTCGGCACCGCCCTGGCACACGCGCACCTCGACTCGAGCGAGCCCGCGCACGGGGCGGCGGCCGCTTCGGGGACCGACGCGGTCGTGCTCCGCTTCACCGAGCCGGTCGAGGTGGCGTTCTCGACATTCAAGGTCCTCCGCATGGACGAGGCCATGGCCGTCGTGGACGTGGCGGCGCAGGGCCACGACATGGGACACGACCACGGTGAGGCCGGGGAGGGCGCCGACGACCACGACCACGGGCACGCCGCCGCGGCGCTCGACCCCCTGGTGGAGGCGCAGGCCCAGGCCATCGCCGCCGCCGTGCTGGCCGACGCCGGCTTCGCCACCGGGCTCGTGCCGGCCCTCGCCGACCCCGGCGCCGGCGCCCACACCGAGGTGACGCTCCTCTTCGCCGAGCCGCTCTCCCCCGGCACCTACGTCGTGGTCTGGCGCGTGCTCTCCGTCGACACGCACGCCTCGGAGGGCCACCTGGTCTTCGAGGTCGCCGACTGACCGACGCTCCCGGCCCCCGCTAGGCTGCAGCCGTGGACGCCGCGTCCGGCAGGGCCTCGCGGGGGCCTCTGGTAGAGCTCGACTCCGGCCAGCAGGAGGTGCTCCGCTGGGTCGCGATCGTCACGATGGTCGTCGACCACGTGGGTGCCGTGCTGCTCCCTCCCGCCGACGCGCTGCCGCTGCGGGCGGTGGGGCGCGTCGCCTGGCCGCTCTTCGCCTTCCTGCTGGCCTACAACGTGGCGCGTCGGGGCGTCGACCCGCGGCGCTACCTCACGCCGCTGCTCCTCTGGTGCGCCGTCGCGACGCTGCCGCACTACCTGGCGTTCCAGCGGCCCGTCGTCAACATCCTGGGCACGCTGTTCCTCGGCGCCGCCGCCCTGGCCCTCCTCGCCAAGCGCCGCGAGCTGGAGGCCCGCTCCCCGCTGGCGGTGCCAGTGGGCCTGGCGGGCGTGCTGGTGGCCTCGGCGTTCGTGGAGTACGGGCCCCCGGGCGTGGCCCTGGTCCTGGTCTGGTGGTGGGCGCTCAAGACCGGCGAGCCGGCGGCGCTGCTGGCGACGGCCCTGGTGGTGGCGTGGCAGAACCACCCGTGGGTCGTCTGGCCGGCGACCTTGGCCGCGCTGCCGCTGCCCTTCGTCGTCGCGCGGCTCCCCGTCGGCCTGCCGCGCAGCGGCCGCCTGCCCTGGCTCTTCTACCCGACGCACCTGGCGATGCTCGTGGCCATAGACAGGCTCCTTACCTGAGGCTCGAGGTGGGCGCGCGACGCCTGGTCGGCGGCAGAGCCATGAGAGCCAGTCGTAGGGCGCCGAGCCGCGTCACGCGGCGCCGAGCTGCGTCGCCGTCCTCCCTGGACCAGCCCTGGGCCTTGGCTACTCCAGCCGTCGCGAGCGCGGCCAGAGCAGCGTGAGCCCCAGGAGCAGCAGGGCGCCGGCGGCCGTGACGACGAAGACGCGCTCGATGCCGCCGGCCAGCACCTCCTGCAGCAGCCCCTGCGCAGCGGCCGGGAGCTCCGTTCCGCCCGCGGCGGCGCCGGCCGGGTTCAGCAGCCGCTCCACCGAGGCGAGGTCGAGCGTGTCCTGAGCGCCCGCGCGCGCGATGCCGGCCACGACGGCGGCGTTCAGCACGCCGCCCAACAGCGCCGCCCCGACCGAGTTGCCCACGAGGCGCATGAGGAGGTTCGCGGCCGTGGCGCTGGCGCGGCGCTCCCAGGTGACGGTGGCTTGGATGGTGACGATCGAGGACGTGTTGATGAAGCCCATCGCCACGCCGACGAAGAACGACGCCGCGGCCACCCACCCCGGCCCCAGCTCGGGGCGCAGCAGCAGGTACATCAGGCCGCCCACGGCCCCCGCCGCGCCGCCGATGCGCGCCGTGTTCGCGGGACCCAGCGGGATGAGCAGCCGCCCGGCGATCGACGACGCCACCGGCCAGCCCAGCGACATCGTCGAGAGGGCGAAGCCGGCCACGAGGGGCGCGTAGCCCATGACGCCCTGCACGTAGGGGGGCGCGTAGCTGATGAGGCCGATCATCACCACGCCGGCCACGAACGCGCTCAGGTTCGCCAGCAGGATCAGCCCGTCGCGCCACAGGTCCACGGGCAGGATGCCGCCCTGCCGCACCCACAGGTGCCGGCCCAGCGCGACCAGCGCCGCCAGCACGACCGCCGCCAGCGCCCAGCGCTGCCCGGCCTCCAGCCGGCCGCCCAGGTTCAGCAGCACCATCAGCCCTGACACCCCGAGCAGCAGCAGCCCGGCGCCCACGACGTCGACCTTGGCGCCGGTCGTCCGCACCTTCTCGCGCAGGAACCGGCCCAGGCCCAGGAGGGCGACGACGCCGAACGGCACGTTGAACCAGAAGACCCACGCCCAGTGCACGTTCGCGACGATCAGGCCGCCCAGCAGCGGCCCCAGCACCGAGGAGACGCCCCACACGCTGGCCAGGTACGCCTGGATCCGGCCGCGCTCGCGCACCGTGTAGAGGTCGCCGGCCAGCGTCACGACCATCGTCCCGAAGCCGGCGGCGCCCACCCCCTGGAGGAAGCGGAAGAGCACCAGCTCGCGCATCGAGCCGGCGAAGCCGCACGCCAACGACGCGGCCAGGAACAGCGCCACGCTGAGCATGAGCACGGGCTTCCGGCCCACCTTGTCGGCGATGCCGCCCGCGATGGGCGTGAACACGGCCTGGGTGAGCAGGTAGGAGGCGAAGACCCACGAGTAGAGCTCGAAGCCGCCCAGGGTGGCGACGATGCTGGGCATCGCCGTGGCCACGATGGTGCCCTCGATGGAGCCGAGGGCCATGGTGGTCATCAGGAAGGCGAGCACGAGGCCGCGGCGCGTCTGCGTGGCGGCGGCGTCGCCGGCGTGCGCCACCTCGGCCGGCGCCGCCGCGGTCCGTTCTGCCTCAGCTCGGTTCGTCAGGGCGTCGCTGCTCGGCACGGTGCGAGCCAAGATACGCCCGCAGCGCCCCCACCAGGGTCGCGGAGCCGCGCCGCGCCTCCTCGAGCCAGCCGGCCCTCGCCTCGGCCGAGCTGCCGCGCACCGGCGCGAACGCCAGCCGCCTCGTCTCCCCCACCCCGGCCGGGCCGAACACGACGTCGCGCCAGAAGCGCGTCACCGGGTCGCCGAGGGCCTCCTCGGTGCGCGCACCGGCGTTGCCCGTGGTGACGACCAGGGCGGCCCTGGCCCTCAGCAGCCCCGTCACGGCGCCGCCGGGGCCGACGTCGAAGGCCACGCCCTCGCGCACCACCCGCTCGACCCAGCCCCTCAGCGCCGCCGGCGGCCCGAAGAACCACACGGGGTGCACCACCGCCACGGCGTCGGCGGCGAGCAGGTCGCGGGCGTAGCGCTCGGCGAGGGGGTCGGCGAAGGAGCCGCCGCCCACCTCGTTCGCCTGCAGGCGCGGGTCGAAGCCGTCGCGGTAGAGGTCGTGGACGGTGACGGCGGCGCCGGCCCCACCGGCGCCGTCGACGACCGCGCGGGCGAGCGCCGCGCCCAGGCTGTCGGCGGACGGGTGGCACAGGACCACGAGGAGCGAGGGCGCGCCGGACGTCGTCAGTCCCCCGCCTCGTCCCAGCCCGCCTGCCTGACCGCGTCGTCGAACGCGGCCAGGACGGGCTCGAGCGCCCTGTCGGGCGCGGGCCTGGCGCCCACGCGCTCGATCACCCACGCCGAGACCCGGTTCGCCAGCGCGGCGGCGCGTACGGGCGTCACGCCCCGCAGCCAGGCGGCGAGGAACGCCCCGGCGAAGGCGTCGCCGGCGCCCGTGGCGTCGACGAGGCGGCCCGGGGCCGGCGCGATGGCCGTGCCGCGCCCGCCCACGAAGTAGTAGGCGCCGGCCGCGTCCTGCTTCAAGGCCACCGCGGCGCCCGGGTAGAGCTCGACCAGGCGCCGGCAGACGCGCTCGGGCTCCGTCTCGCCGGTGAGCGCCTCGCCCTCCTCGGCGTTGGGGAACAGCAGGTCGAAGCCGAGGTCGGCGGTGAAGCCCACGAACGCCTCCACGCCCAGCTCCCTGACCATCTGGAACGACCCGGGGTCGAACGAGAGCGTGGCGCCCGCCTCCTTCGCGACCTGCGCGGCGCGGCGGGCCGCGGCGCGCGGCGGGTCGCCGAAGAACGACCACGCCGAGAGGTGCACGTGGCGGGCGCGGCGCAGGAGCTGCACGGGCAGCTCGGAGGGCAGGAGGTAGTGGTCGGCGCCCTTGCCCGACACCATCGAGCGCTCGCCGGTGTGGTCGATCCAGACCGCCACCGAGCCGGTGTGGTGCGTGTCGGAGTGCAGCCACACCGCGCCCACGTCCTCCTCGACCAGCTCCTCCTGCGCCAGGCGCCCGAAGCGGTCGTTCCCCACCTTGCCGATGAAGCGCGTGGGCAGCCCGCACCGCCGCGCCCACACGGCCGTGTTCGCGGCGCTGCCGCCGGGGGCGAGCTGCACCTCGCCGTAGATGTCGCCGCCGGCCAGGAGCTCGGTGTTCGCCTGGATGAGCACGTCCCAGGCGTAGTCGCCCACGACGACGAGCGGCACGGTGCGGTCCCTGCCCTCCGCGGGGCCGCGCCTCGCGTCCCCGTGGACGCCGGCCGCACCGCCGGAAGACCCGCCGGCGAGCGGGCGCGCCGCGTCGCCTACGGCTACGGGAGCACCTCCAGCTCGCCCTGCAGGTCGGTGGTCGCGCGCGGGCCGTCCTCGTCCAGGAAGACGTCGATCTCGCTGCGCACGCCGAAGTGGGGGAAGTAGACGCCCGGCTCGATCGTGAAGCCGAGGCCGGGGCGCAGCAGGCGCTCGTCGCGCGTCTCGAAGCCGTCGAGGTGCGCCGCCAGCCCGTGCGCCGACTCCGAGCCCAGGCTGTGACCGGTGCGGTGCGTGAACGCCGCGCCCAGGCCGGCCGCCTCCAGCACGCCGCGCGCCGCGCGGTCGACCTCCGCGCCGGTGGGCCAGCGCCCCTCGGCGTAGGCGTCGGCGACGCAGCGGAAGGCCGCGTCCCTGGCGTCCCTGACCGCCGCGAACGCCGCCGCCACCTCCTCGCTCGGCGCGCCGGCGTGGCCCATCCAGGTCACGTCGGCGTAAGGCGCGCCCTCCTCCGGCAGGCGGCACCACAGGTCGACCAGCACCACGTCGCCCTCGCGCAGCCGCGGGTCGCCGTCGCCGGGCGACGGGGAGTGGTGGGGGTCGCCGGCGTGGGCGCCGAAGCTCACGTTGGGGGCGTGGTCGTAGACGCAGCCTGCCTGGTCGAACACGTCGAGGATCACGCGCTGCACCTCGGTCTCGGTGACGGTGCTGCCCAGCGCCAGCGCCTCGCCCATGAAGCCGAACGCGGCGTCCTTCGCCCGCAGCACGACCTCGGCGGCCCGCAGGTGCTGCTCCAGGCGCTCCTCGTCCCAGACCTGCAGCACCTGGGCGACGTCGCCCGAGCTCACGACCTCTACCCCCAGCGCGCGCACGCGCTCGACGGTGCCGGCGTCCACGGTCCCCACGTACGGGTTGTCGCCCTGCGGCGAGTACTCCATCGCCACCCGGCGCATGCCCCCGAGGGCACGACGCAGCTCGGCGTCCAGGCTCTCGGTGCTGGAGTAGACGCGCGTCTCCACGTCGCGCGCGCCGGACAGCGTGCCGGCCTCGATCATGTGGGCCAGCAGCACCGGCGTCCCCTCGCGCGGCACGGCGAGGAACACCCGCCGGGAGCCGAGGCGGTCCCCCAGCAGCGCCCGCAGCAACGGGCGCGCCACGGCGTTCGAGCCTCTGAAGTCGTAGACCAGCCATCCGTCGAGCCCAAGGCGCTGGAGCTCGCCCTGGACGGCCTGCAGCTCGTTCATGGCGCGATGTTACAGCCGCGCACGGGCGCCGTACCGGCCGGCCCCCGAACGAGGGGCGCGCCGCGGCAGGCGTTATGCTCGACCGTCCGCCCCGGGCGCTACCGGGCACGCCGCGCGCGCCACGAGCGCCCGCGCCGACCCGTAGCGCGCCTCGGCGGGCCGTGGAGGGAGATGTGCGATCCATCGACAGGCAGGCCGTGCAGGCGGAGCTGGACCGGCGCGCCCAGTCGGACGTCTACCTGCACCTCGAGACGACGACCGGCTCCTACACCATGATGGGCCCCGAGAAGCGGCCTCCGGTGATCGCGTTCGTGCGCAACGCGCAGGTGAACTACGGGCGCGGCGTGGTCAAGGGCGAGGGGCCGTACCGCGTGGGGCTGAAGCTCGAGGGCGGCTGGGTGTACGCCGACGGCCTCACGCACTTCGAGGTCAACGAGCGCGACGAGCTGCTGCTGGCGGGCTACGACCCCGAGGGCCAGCTCACCGTGGCGCTGCAGCTCTCGCGCACGCCGTTCAGGGAGGCCTGAGGTGGAGCGCTTCGACCCGACCGCCGAGCGCGGCCTGCTCGTCGTCCTACCCCACCCCGACGACGAGACGTTCTCCACCGGCGGCACGCTGGCGCGCTGCGTCGACGCCGGCGTCCCCGCCACGTACCTGTGCGGCACCTACGGCGACATGGGCCGGCGCATGGGCAACCCGCCCTTCGCCAGCCGCGAGTCGCTGCGCGACATCCGCACCGCCGAGATGGCCGCGGCCGCCGAGGTCCTGGGCGTACAGGTCGAGTTCATGGGCCTGCGCGACAAGTGCATCGAGTTCGAGGACCCCGAGGAGATCGGCCGCCGCGTGCGCGAGGTGATCGCCCGCCTGCGGCCCAGCACCGTGGTCACCTTCTACCCGGGCTACGGCGTGCACCCCGACCACGACGCCCTCGGCCACGCCACGGTGCTGGCGGTGCGCGGCCTGCCGCGCGAGGAGCGCCCGCGCCTGCTCGGCGTCGCCGTGGGCGGTTCGAACAACCCGCGGTGGAACACCGACGGCGGGGCGCTGGGCGACCCGCACGTCGTCAGCGACATCCGCGGCGTCTACATGCGGAAGGTCACGGCCCTCAGGGCGCACCGCAGCCAGACGGCCGTGCTCTTCGCCCAGTGGGAGAAGCTGTGGGACCCGGAGACACTGGAACCCAGGCCGGGCGCTCCGGAGCCGGACGAGCAGACGCTGGCGTGGCGCAAGCGCCTCACCGAGGAGGAGAGCTTCTACGTGCTGGACCCGGACGCGCGCACCCTGCTCGAGTAGCGCGGGCCGGCGCCCAGACCACAGGAGACGGGAAGGGCCCCGGCCGCCGGAGCGGCGCGGGGCCCTGGGCCCGTGAACGTTCCGCCGGCGGCCCTCAGGCGGGGCCGGGACCCTGCGCGTCGTCGGGTCGCGGCGGCTGGGGAACGGGCGGGGCGGGCTCCACGTCCACGGTGGGCGGACGGGCCGCGGCCTGCCCGACGGGCTCGCGCGGGCCGCGGCGTTCGACCTTGACGCTCACGCCGAAGAGGCCGTCCTGGCGGAAGAGCATCAGCGCGCCGGCCCCGATGAGCAGGAGCGGCACGACCCAGCCGCCGCCGTCCACGAACGAGAGCAGCGCGATCAGCCCGAGGCCGGCCGCCGGCCAGACCGCCCACGGCTGGGGCTCGACCTCGAGCCGGGTGAGGGCGAAGAACGTCAGCGCCATCCCCACGAGGAACAGCCAGCCGGGCGAGCCCCCGAACAGCCCGTCGAACGACTCCATCAGGCCGAGCGAGCCCAGCACGCCGGCCGGGATGAGCGCCCACCAGCGGTGCCTGTCCTCGTGCCAGTAGAGGGCGAACGCCAGGCCGAGGGACGCCAGGAAGGCGCCGCCGCCCAGGCCGAAGGGCGCGATCACGGCGATGGCCAGGCCGGCCAGGGGGACCGACGCCAGGCGCCAGGCGCTGTTGCCGCGCCGCTTCCCCTCCGAGTAGGCGAAGTACGCCAGGCCGCCGAACATCAGGGCGCCGATCAGGTCGGCGACGAACCTGAACACCCCCAAGGTCCCGAGCAGGGCGATGACGCCGATGGCGATGAGCAGCAGTGCCGCGGTGGAGTTCCTGTCCCTGGTCACGTTCACGGTCGCTTCCTCCTTCTCGCCGAGCGTAGGTCGCGGGCGGCTCCCTGACGTAGAGGAGGAAGTCGGGCGGCCGCCCGGCCCGAGGGTGGGGGTGCGCCTCCGCCGAAAGTCGGACGCCCGGGTCGCCGTCGCGGCTGTAGCCTTTACGGGGGAGAACCTATGGACAAGGTCCGCGTCCTGCTCGTAGACGACCACACGGTGGTCAGGAGAGGCCTGAGGCTCGCCTTCGGGCTCGAGTCCGACCTCGAGGTCGTCGGCGAGGCCGGGAACGGCCAGGAGGCGCTGGCGCTGGTAGAGGAGCTGAGGCCCGACGTCGTCGTCATGGACCTGCTGATGCCGGTGATGGACGGCGTCGAGGCCACGCGCGAGGTCAGGAGCCGCTTCCCCGACGTCGAGGTCGTGGCGCTGACGTCGGTGCTGGAGGACCGCCTCGTCGTCGACGTCATCGAGGCCGGCGCGGCCGGCTACATGTTGAAGGAGTCGCGGCCGGACGAGCTCTTCGAGGCCGTGCGGGCGGCGGCGCGGGGCGAGGTGCGCCTCGACCCGCGGGCGCAGGCGCGGCTCGTGCGCGAGGTGCGCGGCCCCAAGCTGCGCGAGCCCCTCACGGACCGCGAGTCGGAGGTGCTGGCGCTCGTCGCCAAGGGCCTGACGAACAAGGCCATCGCCCAGCGCCTCGACGTGGCCGAGGCCACGGTGAAGTCGCACGTCTCCAGCCTCCTCGCCAAGCTCGGCCTGCGCAGCCGCACCCAAGCGGCGCTGTTCGCCCTGCGCGAGGGGCTGGTGGACCGTGACGCCTGAGGCGCGGCGGGCCCTGGTAGCGTCGCGCCGCGGAGCGCGCCCGAGGGCGGGCCCGTCATGACCGACCTCGACCCGGCGCCCCCGGTGCCGTGGCGTCACCGCCTCTCCACGCGCCTCACGCTCCTGCTGCTCGGCGTCATCGCCGTGCTCACCGTGGCCATGGGCGTGCTGCTGTGGCGCGCCCTGGCGCAGGTGATCCGGCTCGGGGCCGGGGTCGACGTCGAGCCCGGCCTCGAGGGGCTGGGCGCCCTGGCCGGCGAGGGGGCCTTCGACTCGCGCGCCGCGGCGGCCGTGCTGCGCAGCACGCTGGTGAACCTCGCCGTCGTCGTGGCCGTGACCCTGCTGGCGGCGACGGCGTTCACACGGTCGCTGTTGGCCGACCCCCTGGCCCGCCTCACGGCGGCGACGCGGTCCTTCGCCGCCGGCGACAGGACCGCGCGCGCGAACCTCACCAGCGCCTCCGAGATCGGCGTGCTGGCCCGCTCGTTCGACGCGCTGGCCGACGCCCTGTCGGCCGCACAGGACCGGCTCGAGGCCCGCGTCGCCGCCCGGACGGCCGAGCTGCGGGCGCTGCTCGAGCTCTCGAACACCATCGCCATCACCACCGACCTCGTGCCGCAGCTCGAGGCCGTGCTGCAGCGGCTCGTCGAGACCGGCTCCGCCGTGGCCGGCGAGGTGCTCGAGCTCGAGCCCGGTGGCCGGCTGCGCGCGGTCGCGGCCCTGGGCCAGGTGCCCGAGAGCCGCCTGGCCGTGGCCGAGGGCGACACGGCGCGCCCGGCGGCGTCGCGCATCGCGCAGGCGGCGGTCGTCGACGGCGACGCCCTCGCCCTGCCGCTGCGCGCCCGCGACGAGGTCGTGGGCGTGCTGCACGCCTACGCCCCGCCCGGGCGCGGCTGGGACGAGGAGCACCTCGACCTCGCCGCGGGCCTGGCGGCGCAGGCGGCGGTGGCCATCGAGAACGCGCGCCTCTACGAGCGCGCCAAGGGCCAGGCCGCCGACGAGGAGCGGCGCAGCCTGGCGCGGGAGCTGCACGACTCGGTGAGCCAGGCCATCTACGCCGTCGTCCTCTCGGCCCACACGGCCAAGCGCAAGCTCGACGCCGACGACGCCGCCGGCGCCGCCGCCGCCCTCGACTCGGCGATCGAGCTCGCCGAGGGCGCGCTGGCCGAGATGCGCGCCCTGATCTTCGAGCTCAGGCCCGAGGCGCTCGCCGAGATCGGCCTGGTGGGGGCGCTGCGCCGCCAGCTCGACGGCCTCGAGCTCCGCCACGGCGTGCGCACCGAGGCCGACCTGGGCGAGGAGCCCGACCTGCCCTTCTCCGCCAAGCAGGAGCTCCTGCGCGTGGTGCAGGAGGCCCTCCACAACGTCGCCAAGCACGCGCGGGCCGGCGTGGTCAGGGCCAGCCTCCGCACCGCGGGCGACAGGGTCGTCATCGTGGTCGAGGACGACGGCGTAGGCTTCGACCCCGCCACCACGCGGCCCGGCCACCTGGGTCTGACCACGATGCACGAGCGCGTCGCCGCCGTGGGCGGCCGCCTGTGGTTGGACAGCGCGCCCGGCGCCGGCACGCGCGTGCGCGTGGAGGCGCCGCTGGGCACGCCCGAGGTGAGGTCGTGAGCCGCAACCAGCTCGTCGGCGCCGCGTTGCTCGTCGTGGGCCTCATGGCCTTCGCCCCCGAGAGGTTCACGGGGCCGGCGTTGCTGTGGGGCCTGGCGCTGGCGTTCTACGCCGCCTACCGTCGACGGCGCCGCGGCACCTGGGCGCTGGTGGCGTTCGGGGTGCTGGCCAGCGTGGCGGCCACGGCCACCGTGGACTCGCTCTTCCCCCGCTGGGACGAGGGCGTGGTGTTCGTCCTGGGCATGACGGCCACGTTCACGGCCATCTACCTGCTGCCGCGCGAGCGCGGCGGCGCGCGCTGGGCGCTGTGGCCGGCGCTGGCCTGGGCGTTCATCACCCTGCTGGTCAACGACCCGTGGGGCGGGCTGGCGCGCTGGGTCGCGCCCCTGGTGATGATCGGCGCGGGCGTTGTCTTCCTGGGCTGGACCAAGGGCGGGCGCTGAGGGCGGGCCGCCGCGCGGCCGGGAGAGCTCGGCCGTGAGAGCGCGGTCGCGTCGCCCCGACGTCGCCCGGCGGCATCGAGGTCGGCTCGCGGCTCAGGCGTCGTGCGCGCCGCCGGCACCCGTCGCCCCCACGAGCGCTTCGAGCTCCGCGACGTCGAACAGCAGGGCGGCGAACGCCTGGCGCGCCTCCTGAGGCGCGCCCTCCACCAGCGCCCTCACCTCGTCCAGCAGCGCGGCCGCGGCTCCGGCCCCCTCCAGGCGGAGCGCGGGCTGCACGGCAGCGAGGAGCGCGTTGGCCAGGTGCCAGCGGGCCGCCAGGGGCTCGCCGCCGGCGGACCCGCCGGCCCCCGCCTGGAGGGGCCGCAGCACGTCCACCGCCTCACGGGCGAGCGCGTGCGCGAGGGACAGCTCCTCGCGCAGCGCCGCGACGCTCGCCGTGACGCGCAGGCTCGCCCCCAACCAGACGGCCTCGCGGGCGTCGCGCGCGGCGAGAGCCCGACGCAGCTCCACGGCCTCGCGCGCTGCCGGCCACGCTCCGGCGAGGTCGCCCAGACGCGCCCGCTGCTCCGCCACGCGGGACAGCGAGTGGGCCAGCGCCCTGGCCATGCCCGGCGCCCCGGGCGCGGCGTCGTGGTGGCGGCGGTCGATCGCCAGAGCCTCCTCGAACCACGCCAGCGCCGCGCTCTCGTCGCCACGGGCACTGGCCACGTGGGCAGCCACGTCCAGCGCGTCCCGCAAGCGGCTCTCCACGCCCGCGTCGCCGCGCTGGGCCAGCCACGCGCGCAGCTCGCCCAGCGCGGCCTGGACGAGCGCCTCCGCCTCCTCCGGCAGACCCGCGGCCAGCCTCGTCTTGGCCAGCTCGACGCGCGCGTCGGCCAGGTGCACGGGGCGGTCCGGGCCGGGGTCGACGACGGCGATCCGCTCCGTGAGAGCCAGCGCGTGCTCGCGCAGCTCGGACGCGTACCCCACGTAGCCGCGCACCGCGTGCCACGCCGCCACGGCCTCGTGCACCCTGACGGCGGCCGCCAGCACGTCCACGTCGTCCCCGTCGACCTGGCCCTCCGACTCCACGAGGACCTTCATCGCCCAGTTCAGGGCCTCGTTGGCGCCCTCCCCGTCCCCCACCCCCTCGTAGAAGTCGGCCACGTCCAGCAGGGCGTTCAGGTAGAGCGACACGCTCCACGCGGTGACGCCCTCGTCGTAGGCGTCGCCAGCCAACCGCAGGAGCCGGGCCAGCAGGGGCCGCCTGGCGTCCGTCTCCCCCACCGCGGCCAGCGCGCCCTGGGCGTCGCGCAGCCACAGGAGGTCGCCGTCCTGGTCGTCGCCGAGCGCCTCGAGCAGGACGGCCATCCGGCGGGCCAGCGCCCCCGCCCCGTGGACGTCGCCGGCGCCGGTGGCGTCCTGCACCAGCCAGTGCAGCGCGGCGACGGCGAACCTCGCGTCCTCCGGACGGTCCTCGAAGGCGGCCACCGCGGCGGCCATGAGCCCCCTCACGCTGGCCGGGTCGTCGGGCACGTGGGCGCGCTGGAGCATGCAGTCCCGCAGCACGGCGGCGAGGGCCTCCTTCGCCTCGTCCTCGTCGAACCAGCCCCGCAGCGCCTCGAGCGCGACGGCGCGGTAGACCCGCTGCGCGAACGCGGCGCGCCTCTCGGCCAGCCACGCGGTCATGGCGTGGGGGTTCGCCGCGGCGCGCAGCGCCTGCGCCACCGCCTCGGGCTCGTCGCCCTCCAGCGCCCCGGCCAGGTGGGCCACGAGCCAGGCCTCGAACTCCTGCCCCTGCAGCGCCGCCAGCGCCAGGGCGCGCTGCACGCCGTCCGGCGCCTCCTCGAAGCGCCGCCCGACGATCTCCTCGAGACGCGAGCCGCGGCTGAGCAGCTCCGTGAGACCCCGGTCGGTCAGCGGGCCGCCGGGGTCGCGCCCGACGAACAGCCCGCGCCCGCGCTGCGTGAGGGCGTAGCGCAGCAGCTCGTCGAGGACCCGCGGGTTGCCGCCGGCGCGCTCCAGCAGCGCGAGCTCCTGCGGGGGCGTGAGGCCGGGCAGCGCTCGCCGCAGCATGGGCGTCAGGTCCTGCACGGGCCCGAGCCGGATCACCTCCACGCGGTCCGGGGCCTCGCGCGCCAGCCCGGCCAGCACGGCGCCGGCGGGCGACGGCGGCGTGCCGTCCGGGTCGGCCTCGCCGCCGGCGACGCGCCACTCGCGCTCCCAGTGCGTGACGAGCAGCAGCAGGGGCCAGGGCTGGGTCCTCATCGCCCCCACCAGCTCCTCCACGAAGGCGGTGACGCCCGGGTCGGCGTAGGAGAACTGCAGGTCGTCGAGGAACACCACGGCG
Source organism: uncultured bacterium (assembly GCA_964529575.1). Lineage (GTDB taxonomy): Bacteria > Deinococcota > Deinococci > Deinococcales > Trueperaceae > DASRWD01. The sequence continues at coordinate 15,257 of CAZGXF010000008.1, read as the reverse complement.
GGCACGCTCGCGCTGGCGCCGAACAGGGTGCCCAGGTCGCCGACGACCTGCCGGGCCAGCGAGGCCCGCCTGCCGCTCGCCACGGCGGCCACGTCCACCTGCCCGGCGTCGCGGCGCCACTCGTCGTGCAGCCCCTTCACCTCCAAGCCGATCTCGCCGACCTTCTTCAGCAGCCCCAGGAACGGCACGAGGTCGCCGACCACGTCGGCGGCCACCTGACCACCCAGCTTCGCCGCCTTGACCAGCCGCTGGCGGCGGCGCTGCTCGCGATGGAACGGCTCGAGGTGCGGCACCAGGCTCTGGTCCACGTGCGCCGGCAGGGCGCCGGAGGCGGCCTGGTTGTGCCCGTCGGGGTCGGTGAGGCGCACGCCCCACCACAGGAAGGGGGCGTCGGCGCCCGGGTCGCACTCCTCGACGCGCGGGTTCACCTTGAGGTTGTCGCCCTCCACCCCGAGGGTCGTCGGCCAGTAGCCGGGCCCGCCCTGCTCGGCGGCGACGAGGCGGGCGTACAGCTCCTGCGCCAGGCGCGTCTTGCCCAGACCGGGCTCGGCGAGGAGGACCACGACCCGCGGCCCCTCGCCGACCTTGACGCGCTCCCAGTGGGAGAGCAGCCGGCCCAGCTCCTCCTCGCGCCCGGAGAACGCGCCTGCGAGAGGCGCTCCGCTCGCGCTCACCCGTCGAGGTTACAGCGTGACCCGCGCTCTCACTCTGGGGCGCTAAGGTGCGCTCGTGGCAGCAGCGCCTCTCGGAGGGGACAGGCCCGTCACGCTCCACCGCGTCACCGAACGCGTCGTGGTGGCGCTGGGGCCGGTACAGGGCGACCGCGCCCTGTCGAACAGCACCGTCGTGGCGGGCGCGGACGCCACGATGGTCGTGGACACCATGGTCTCGGAGGAGCTGGTCGCCCCGGTCAAGGCCGCCGCGCTCGACCTCGGCGGGCGACCCGTCGCCGTCGTGCTCAACACCCACGGCGACCGCGACCACCTCGGCGGGAACGGCGCCTTCCGCGAGGCGCGCGTCGTGGCGCACCGCAGCGTGGCCGAGGCCGGCCTCACCCGCGTGGACGAGCCGTTCGACGAGGCCTGGGAGACCGACCTCGGCGGGCTCGAGGTCCAGGTCGCCTACGTGGGGCCGGCGCACTCGGAGGGCGACAGCTTCGCCTGGCTGCCGGCCGAGGGCGTGGCCATCAGCGGCGACGTCGTCTTCAACGGGCTCTTCCCGCTGGTGCGCGAGGACGTGGAGCGCTGGCTCTCGGCCCTCGACCGCCTGCAGCAGCTCGAGCCGCGGCACGTGGTGCCCGGCCACGGCCCGGTGGGCGACGCCCGCACGCTCGCCTGGCAGCGAGCGCTCATCGAGGACGTGTACGAGACCGTGAAGAGCCGCTACACGGCCGGGGTGCCGGTGGAGGAGGCCGCGGCCGAGGGGCCGCCGGAGCGCCTCGCCGCCCTGCCCCAGGCGCAGGCGCGTTGGCCGGGCGCGGTGAAGGGCATATACCACGTGCTGGACGGCTTCAGCGGGGCGGGCTGAGGCCGCGGAGGCGGCCCGCCGGGCGGCGGCGCGGCCGCGCGACGGGCGGGCCACGCAGGAGCGAAGGACGCGCTCCGGGACCGACTTCAGACGGATGCCGGGGCTGGGTCGGCGACCCTATGATGAACGCCCCCGCCGGTGGCGGAGGAGGAGAGGACCGAAGATGACGGACCACACGGACGCTGTCAGGACCGAGACGACCACGAGCACGGCCCAGCCCGCGGCCGGCCTCTCCCCCATGCGCTACCTCGACAAGGCCATGAACGCGCTGCGGGACCTGGGGCTGATCAGGGACGGCACCACGACGCAGGAGGCGCCCATCGTCGCCCTGCTGCAGCAGATCAGCGACCTGGACGAGGAGCGCGTGGTGGCCATCACGCGCACGCTGGCGCAGGCCTCGCTGTTCAACGACGTCGTGCGCGAGCAGGTCGCGGCCATGGAGGTCGGCACCCGCTACGAGCAGATCGCCCAGGCGTTCGACTCGATCCGCGACGACGCCAAGGGGCTCGTGGACCAGATCGAGGACGGCAAGATCTCGACGTTCGAGCGCCTGGCGAACATGTGGATGAAGTTCACCCGCGGCGACATCGCCACGCGCTTCGACAAGATCAAGAAGACGTACCTGGACGTCACGGCCGACACGCACGACCAGATCAGGCGCGAGCGCACGATCCTCGAGGCCTACCAGGACTTCCGCGGCGCGCTGAAGCAGTCGGAGGTGCTGGCCTTCGAGGTGCTGAAGAAGGCCGAGGCCGAGCTGGACGCCGCCAGGCGGCTCGTGGAGCAGCGCAACCAGGAGGTCGAGGCGTACACCGGCGAGGACATGGCCGAGCGCGCCCGCCTCGAGCTGAGCCGCGACGAGGCCGTGCGGGCCCTGCAGAACTCCGACGCCCGCTACCAGATCGCCAAGGACCTCTCGGACAACCTGACCATCAGCTACAACACCTCCGAGGTCGTCATGGCGCGCCTGATGCAGACGACCACGGCGAAGGAGCGCGTGCGGGCCCAGGCGGTGAGCTTCTTCAGCACGAACGAGACCGTCCTCACGGCCCTATCCGCCTCGTTCACGGGCATGTTCGGCCTGCACGAGGCCACCCGCACCGTCGACACGATGAAGGAGGGCGTGAGCCGCTCGCTGGAGACGCTCTCCGAGATCGGCGGCAAGATCCAGGAGGAGGCGCTGAAGGCCGGCTACGGGCCCACGATCCGCGCCGACGCCGTGAAGAAGCTCGTCGACTCGGTCGTCGACTACCAGGAGCGCAGCAAGGACATCATCGCCGAGATGCGCGAGCTCTCGACGAAGAACGCCGCCGAGATACGCGACGCCGTCGAGGACGGCAAGCGTCGCCTGGCCAAGCTGGCCAGGGAGGGCCAGCGGGTCGCCGAGCAGGTCCAGGACACAGAGCAGGCGGGCTGACGGGCTAGATGACCGACCGACGCGACGACGCCGCGACCGGCGCCGACCCCGGGGGCGCGGCCCCCGGCGCCGACCCGGTGGGCGCGGACCCGGGCGCCGACCCGGTGGGCGCGGACCCCCGCGCCGCGCCGCAAGCGGCACCGACCCCTCCCGGCGAGCCGGTGCAGCTCGACGAGGTCATGCTGGCCATGGACGTCGTCGACACGCTGCGCCACCGCGAGACCCTCATCGCCAAGGAGCTGGCCGAGGGCGCCCGCGAGGAGGACATGGTCGCCCGCCTGCGCCAGGTGTACGCGGCGCAGGGCATCGAGGTGCCCGACCGCATCCTGCGCGAGGGCGTCGACGCGCTCAAGGAGAACCGCTTCGTCTACACCCCCAAGGGCTCCCCCGGCGCGCGGCGCTGGGCGCTGCTCTGGGTCAGGCGCGGGCGCGTGGCGGCGGTGCTCCTCGGCCTGGTCGTCCTCGTGGCGGCGGGCCTCTACGCCTACGACGCGGCGGTGCGCGCGCCGCGCCGGAACCTGGTCAGCGACCTCGCCACCACCAGGGCGGCCATCGTGGCGCTCTCCGAGGAGCCCGCCGTCACCGGCGAGGCGAACGAGCTCTACCGCCAGGCCGAGATCGCCCTGAACCGCGGCGACCAGGGCGAAGCGAGCGAGGTGCTGACCGCCCTGCGGGCCCTGAGGACGCGGCTCGAGCAGGCCTACACGCTGCGCATCGTCACGAACCCGGTGACGGCGGTCGAGCGCATCCCGAACATCAACGAATCGGCGAGCAACTACTACGTCATCGTCGAGGCCATCGGCCCGAACGGCCAGCGCGTGCGCGTGCCCGTCACCTCGGAGGAGACGGGCCAGGTGCGCGAGGTGAGCACCTGGGGCGTGAGGGTGGACCAGGCCACTTTCGAGCGCGTCGTCGCCGACAAGCTCGACGACGGCATCGTCCAGGACTCGACGTTCGGCGTGAAGCGCGCCGGCCGCCTCGAGCCGGAGTACCAGTTCCCCACCCTCGGTGGGGCCATCACGGAGTGGGACTGACATGGCCAGCATGAGCGGCGCCCAGGCGCTGGCAGCGATAACCGACGCCATCAGGCAGGAGCAGGAGCGCACGCGTCGGCTCGACGCCGACCTGGCCCAGGCGAACGCCCAGCTGCTCGAGCTCGACGTCGAGCGCAAGAAGCTCCTCGCCCAGCTGGCCGAGGTGCGGGTCAAGTACCTGCTCTCCCCGCAGACGGCCCAGGCCATGCAGCGCTCGGAGGCGGACGAGCAGGTGCTCAAGCTCCTCGAGACGCGCGCGGCCTCCACGGCCGAGGTACAGAGGCGCCTCGACGACCTCCAGGCCAGGCGGGCCGACCTCGAAGCCAAGCGCGAGGGGCTGCGCGAGCAGCGCGAGAAGGTCGCCGTGGCCATCGACGAGGCCGAGGCCGAGGCACAGGCCCGGCTGGCGCAGGACCCGGCCTACGTGGCGCAGAAGGAGGCGGCGAAGGCCGCCGAGCGCGTGGCCGTGCACGCCGACGAGAAGGCGACCCAGTCGGAGCAGGAGCAGGGCAGCAAGGGCAAGGCGTACCGCGCCGACCCGCTGTTCATGTACCTGTGGAACCGCGGCTACCTCACGCCGCAGTACCGCGCCGGCGGCATCGTGCGCTGGCTCGACGGCAAGGTCGCGCGGCTGATCGGCTTCGCCGAGGCGCGGGCGAACTACGCCAGGCTGGTCGACCTGCCCCTGCGCCTGCGCGAGCACGCCGAGCGCATGGGCCGCATCGCCGACGAGGAGTTCGCCAAGCTGAAGGCGCTCGACGAGAAGGCGCTGGAGGAGGCCGGCGTGCCGCGGCTCGAGGCCGAGCGCGCCGAGGTGGAGAAGGCCATCGCCGAGGTGGACGAGGCCATCACCGAGGTGGCCCAGGCCGTCGAAGCCGCCCTGGACGAGCTGGGGCGCTTCGCCAAGGGCGAGGACGAGCAGTACAAGAAGGCCGTCCAGTACCTCTCGTCCGAGTTCGGGCGCGACGACATGAAGGCCCTGCGCCGCGAGGCGCTGGCCACGCCCTTCCCCGAGGACGACGTCATCGTGGCGCGCCTGCTCGACGTCGAGACGGCGAAGGAGCGCCACGCCAAGACGCTCGCCGACCTCAAGGAGGTCGCCGAGGCGAACCGCAAGCGCCTCTCGGAGCTCGAGCAGGTCAGGCGCGAGTTCACGCAGCGGCAGTACGACCAGCCGGGCTCGACGTTCTCGAACGGCGACGTCTTCGGCACCATCCTCACGCAGCTCCTCATCGGGGCGCTGACCAGCCAGGCGTTCTGGCGCATCCTCCAGCAGCAGCACACCTACACCCAGCGCCGCGCCGACCCCACGTTCGGCTCCGGCGGCTTCGGGCGCGGGTCGGTGTGGGGCCCGGTGCGCCGGGCCGGTCAGGACGTGGGCAGGGAGGTCCTCGAGGACGTGCTGGGCGGCCTGGGGAACATCCTGGGCGGCGGTGGCGGCGGCCGGGGCTGGGGCGGCGGCGGTTCGTGGGGCGGCCCGTTCGGCGGCACCGGCAGGGCCCGCTCGTCCGGCGGCGGCTCGCGCTCGGGCGGCGGCTCGCGCTCGGGCGGCGGCTCGCGCTCGTCCGGCGGCGGCTTCAAGACCGGCCGCAGCGTCGGCGGCGGCGGGTTCCGGACCGGCAAGAAGTTCTAGCGGGGTAGGCGGCGGGCAGCGAGCGCGCCCTCCCGGGTCAGCGCACGGTCCCTCGGGCGCCGGGACGCCTCGCGTCAGAACGGGGCGTCCACGTCCTCGCCCGCGTCGGCGCCGCGCGCTCGCGCGCCCCGCGTCAGCCCCGCTCGGCCTGCTCGCGCAGCGCGGCGATCAGCGGCCGCAGGCGCGCGCTCTTCAGCTTCAGCGCGGCCCGGTTCACCACGAAGCGCGCCGAGCTGAGGGCGATGACGTCGACCTCCTCCAGGTCGTTCGCCGTCAGCGTGGCGCCGGTCTCCACGACGTCGACGACGGCGTCGGCCAGGCCGGACAGACAGGCCAGCTCGACGTTGCCCGAGAGCGCCACGACCTCGGCGGGGCTGCCCAGGCGCCTGAGGTACTCGGCCGTCATGCGCGGGTACTTGCTGGCGACGCGCCGCACCGGGCCGGCGGCGCCGCGCGGTCTGATCAGCGATATGCGGCAGCGCCCGAAGCCCAGGTCCACGGGCGCGTAGAGCCGGCTGCCCGACTCGAGGAGGACGTCGTAACCCACCACGCCGGCGTCGGCGACGCCCAGGTCGACGTAGGTGGGCACGTCGGCGTTGCGCATCACCAGGGCCCTCACGCCGTCGCCCTCGTAGCGCAGCGCCCGCGGGTCCTCGGGCACCTCCACCCCCGCCCCGACGCGCCGCAGCGCCTCCAGCGCCCGGTCCAGGACGCGGCCCTTCGGCAGGGCCACGACCAGCCAGGGACGCTCGCCGCTCACGCGCCCTTCCCCTCCAGCAGCGCGCGCAGGCGCTGGGCCACGGCCGGGTCCAGGCCCTCCCTGAGCGCCACCAGCCGCTCGGCGGCGCTGCCGCCCGTGTCGCGTGGCACCAGCAGGAAGTCGGCGCCGATGGTCACCGCCTCGGCGCGCGCGGCCTCGGGGTCGGCGACCACGCACCTCACGACCCGCACGCCGGCGGCCCGCAGGACCCTCGCCGCCGGGTCGTCCAACGACGCCACGAGCGGGTCGGCCTCGCGGCGCGCGCGGGCGCCGGCCCGCGAGGAGGCGCCCTCGCGCTGCTCCCGCGCCGCCTCCACGGCGGCCAGGACGCGACCCAGGCCCAGCGCGAACCCGGCGGCGCGCGGCAGCAGCGAGCCGTCGTAGCGCCCGCCGCCCAGGAGCGGCTGGCCGAAGTCGAACGTGTAGGCCCTGAAGGTGACGCCCGTGTAGTAGTACAGGCGGCGCGCCATGCCCAGGTCGAGCATCAGCTCGCCCTGGTCCTCGAACTCCTCCAGCACGCCCGCCAGCCTCTCCAGCGCGCGGCCCGCGGCGGCGGTGGGCACCCTGGCCATCGCCTCGTTCACGACCTCCGGCCCGCCGTAGAGGTCGGGCACGGCCACGATCGCGTCGGCCGCGGCGCCGCGCAGCCCGTGCGCGGCCACCAGGGCCTGCACCTCGCTCTGGTCCTTCCGGTCGATCGCGTCGGCCAGGCCGCCCCTCGCGCCCTCGGGCACCCCCGCGGCGTCGAACAGCGCCGTCACGTAGGCGGGGTTGCCCACCTCCACGCGCGGCGTGAGCCCCAGGGCCCGTACCGACTCGCGCGCCAGGTGGATGAGCTCGGCGTCGGCGCGCGCCGAGCTCACGCCCACGAGCTCAATGCCCACCTGCGTGAACTCGCGGCCGCGCGCCAGCTCCGGGTCGATCGCGTGCCACACGAGGCCGTCGTAGGAGAGCCGCAGGGGGCGCTCCTCGCCCGCCGCCACGGCGGGGTAGGCCGCCTTCACGAGGCGCGCCAGCGCCGGCGTGAAGTCGCTGCGCAGCGCCAGGACCCCGCCGCCGACGTCGACGATCTTGAACGACTTCGAGGCGCGCGGGTGGTCGGGCTCGAGGCGCTCGAGCGCCGGCACCTCCACGCGCGCGTAGCCCCACTCGCGGTAGAGGGCGCGCAGCCTCCCCACGGCCTCGGCGCGGGCCGCGGCCTCCTCGGGCGCGAGGAAGCGGACGCCCTCTGGCAGCGGCGCCCGCGTCACGGGGCGGCCGGGCGGCGCGTGGGCGCGCTCGCCAGCAGTGAGAGGACGCAGACGGCCACCTCGAAGGCCAGGAACAGCAGGTTCAGGGGCGACACGACGCCGTCGATGACGATCGAGAGGAGCCGCCCCGCCGCCACGCTCCCCACCAGCAACGCCGCCGCGCGCAGGTACGGCCGCGCGCCGCCGCCGTCGCCGGGGCGGGGCGTCGCCGCCCACAGCAGCATGCCGCCCAGCGCCAGGTAGAGGCCGCCGAACGTGGCGCGCGCCTGGCTGAGCCCGCGCGGCTCCACGACCTCGAGGCCGTAGAGGCTGACGGCGAGCAAGGGGTTGAGGAGGCCGAGCAGGCCGCTCACGACCGCCACGCCGGCGGCGACGTAGGCGAGCTGCCGGCGCGTGGGCCGGCGCCGGCCGGGGGCCGCCGGCTGGTCGGGTGGTGGCTCGCTGGCGACCCTGGGGACGCTCATGGAGTGACGATGGTACCACCGGCGAAGGCGCGGTCGAGGACGAGGTTGTCGCGGTGCACGGCCTCGTCGTAGTGGTGCGCGCCCAGCACGCCGGGTACCTCCCGAGTGTGCCGGCCGGCGATGCGGGCCAGGTCGGCCGAGCCGTAGTTGGTCAGGCCCACGGCCACGCGTTCCCCCTCGCACTCGATGGCCACGGCGTCGCCGAAGGCGAACTCGCCCCGCACGCCCACCACGCCGCGCGGCAACAGGCTGCGGCCGGCCCTCAGGGCGTCGCGGGCGCCGGCGTCCACCAGCACGGCGCCGACGATGGGCTGGTTCAGTATCCAGGCCTTGCGGGCCGGCACGCCGGCGCCGGCAAGGAAGCGCGTGCCCACGTCCTCGCCGCGGGCGAGGGCCTCGAGCCCGGCCCCGCCGCCCCCCAGCACCACGGTCTCGATGCCGGCGTCGGCGGCGATCCGCGCCGCCTGCAGCTTGGTGCCCATGCCGCCGGTGCCGCGCGAGGTGCCGGCGCCGCCGGCCATCGAGGTCACGCTGGCGACGTCCTCGACCACCCTCACCCGCCGAGCGTCGGGCACGCGCCGCGGATCGGCGTCGAACAGGCCGGGTACGTCGGTGAGGATCACCAGCAGGTCGGCGTCCACCAGGTAGGCGACCCAGGCGGAGAGCGTGTCGTTGTCGCCGACCTTCAGCTCCGAGGTGGCCACGCTGTCGTTCTCGTTCACGATGGGCACCGCGCCCAACGCCAGCGTCGCCTCGAGCGCGTTCTTCGCGTTCACGTACCGGCGCCGCGTCCTCACGTCGTAGGCCGACAGCAGGAGCTGAGCCACCGGCGTCGGGTCCCAGGCTGCCGCCCAGTCGAGCATCAGCCGCGCCTGCCCCACGGCGGCCGCGGCCTGCTTCTCCGGCAGCGTCAGCGGCAGCCTCAGGCCGAGCCGCTCGCGGCCGGCCGCGCCCGCGCCGGACGACACCAGCACGAGCTCGGCGGGGCGGCCCGGCGCTCCCGCGGCGGCGGCCAAGGCCCGGGCGCCGCGCGCGACGTCAGCGAGCCTGGCCGGGTCGAGGCGGCCGCCGTCGTCGGTGAGCGTGGAGGTGCCGACCTTGACGACGAGGCGCCTGTGCGTGCGCCCGAGGACCGCCATGCGCACGATGTTACGACTGTCGGCCGCCCGCGGGCTCCGTGCTAGACTCCCGCGCCAAGGCCGGGGTGCCGGCGCGGAGGTGAGTGCGGGTGAAGGTCGCGATAGTCGGAGCCACCGGCGCGGTGGGCGCGGAGCTGCTCGCCCTGCTCGAGGAGCGCGGGTTCCCGGTGTCGAGCCTGCGGGCGTTCGCCTCGCCGCGGTCCGCCGGGCGCCGCGTCGCCTTCGCGGGCGAAGAGGTGGTCGTGGAGCCGCTGCCCGAGGACGGGGACCTGGGCGCCGACGTCGTCTTCTCCTCCGCCGGCGGCGCGGTGTCGCTGGCGGGCGCCTGGCGCTGGGCCGAGCGCGGCGCCGTCGTCGTGGACAACACCAGCGCCTGGCGCATGGACGAGCGCGTGCCGCTCGTGGTGCCCGAGGTGAACCCCGAGGCGCTGGCCCGGCACCAGGGCGTGATCGCGAACCCGAACTGCTCCACGATCATCGCGCTCATGGCCCTGGCGCCCCTGCACCGCGCCTTCGGGCTGAGGCGCGTCGTCGTGGCCACTTACCAGGCGGTGTCGGGCGCGGGCCTGTGGGGCATCGAGGAGCTGAGGAGGCAGACCGCGGCGGCGCTGGCCGGCGAGCCCGTGACCGGCGACAGGTTCAGGCACCAGGTCGCCTTCAACGTCTTCAGCCACGACAGCGCCGTCGGCGACGACGGCTACAACGCCGAGGAGCGCAAGCTGCTGCTCGAGTCGCGCAAGATCCTCGGCGTGCCCGACCTGGCCGTGTCGGCCACCTGCGTGCGCGTGCCTGTGTACCGCGCCCACAGCGAGGCGATCCACGCCTCGTTCGCGCGGCCGGTGAGCGTGGCCGAGGCGCGGGCGGTGCTGGGGGCGGCTCCGGGCGTGAGGCTCGTCGACGACCGCGACACGAACACGTTCCCCATGCCGGTCGACGCCGCCGGGCGCGACGAGACGCTGGTGGGCAGGCTCAGGGAGGACACGGCGCTGCCGAACGGGCTCGCGCTGTTCGTCTCCGGCGACCAGATCAGGAAGGGCGCCGCCCTGAACGCGGTGCAGGTGGCCGAGGCGCTGTTCGGCGTCGGCCGGGCCGCGGTGCCGACCGGCGCGTCGCTGACGGTATGATGGCCCGAGACCAGAGAAGACAGCGCTGAGGCCCGGTCTCGCGGTCGGGCCGAGACCGGCGCCTTGGAGCGACATGAACCTGGCCATCGTCACCGACTCCACGTCCGACCTGACCGCCGCCGAGCTCCAGCAGCTCGGCGTGGAGCGCGTGCCGCTCTACGTGAACTTCAAGGGCGCCACGCACAAGGACTGGGTCGACATCACCCCCAAGGACATCATCGAGGGCGTGGCGTCCGGCGCCGACCTGCCGACCACGAGCCAGCCCAGCCCCGAAGACTTCGCCGCGGTCTACCGCCGCGTCGCCGACGCCGGCGCCGACCACGTGCTGGTCGTGACCATCTCCTCGGAGCTGTCGGGGACCTACCAGTCGGCCACGTTGGCCGCCGACGGGGCCCCGGTGCCGGTGACGGTGTTCGACGGCAGGGGCGCCAGCCTCGGCCACGGCGAGATGGTGCGCGCCGCCGCGGCGCTGCGTGACCGCGGCGCCTCGCTGGAGGACATCCTGGCCGCCATGGCGCGCATCAGGGACACGAACCTCGTGCTGTTCACCGTGGGCACGCTCGAGTACCTGCAGAAGGGCGGGCGCATCGGCCGCGCCAGCGCCTTGCTGGGCAGCCTGCTGAACATCAAGCCGATCCTCACGGTGCAGGACGGCAAGATCGAGCCCGTGACCCGGGCGCGGGGCGTGAAGAAGGCGCAGCAGGAGATGGTCGAGCGCTTCGCCAAGTACGTCGAGGGCGCCTCGGGGCCCGTCGTCGCGAACCTCATCCACATCCAGGACGAGGCGGCGGCGAAGGGCCTGGAGGCCGGCATCGCCGCGGCGGGCGTCCAGTACCAGCTCCGCGGCATCGCCGAGATCGGCGCCGTCATCGGCAGCCACGTGGGTCCCGGCACGTTCGGCCTCTACGCGCACGAGGACGTGCTCTAGACGGCGCGAGCCGCGCGGTCCCGGAACGGGTAGCGAACGAGGGGCGGCCGCCGGGCCGCCCCTCCGCTCGTCTGGCGGTACCGCGCCTCAGAGGCTGACGGTGCCGCTCCCGGCCTCGAACTCGATGGTCAGGGTCTTGCCGGCGAGCGGGCCCTCGGGCTCCGCTCGCAGCGTGGCGACGGCGCGGACCCTGTTCGGCTCGGGCTCCTGCGCCAGCACCTTGAGGGCCGTCGCGACGGCGGTCCCGCTGTAGCTCACGGTGCCGAAGGCCAGAGCGGAGCCGTCGTAGGAGTACGTGCAGCCGCCGGCGTCGCAGCCCGTGCGGTTCAAGGTGACCGGGCCGGAGTTCTCCACCGTGACGCTGACCCTCTCGGTGGCGGCGTCGTAGGTCGCGGCGCCGTGCCACAGGTACACGGTGAGGTCGATGTCCGACACCGTGATCGACGCGGGCGCCTCGTCCGCGCCCACGTTCAGCGTGGCCGAGGCGATGGTGATGTCGTTCGTCAGCTTGCCCGGCGAGAGCGGGAGGTCGGGCCAGTCGTGGTCGGGGAACGTGAACTCGAGCTCGCCGGTCCCGGTCACGGCGGCCGGGACGAGGACCCCCGCGGGCCCGAGGGCGCCGAAGGTGACGGCGACGCTCTTCCCGTCGAGGCCGAGGGGGTCCCCCACCGACTGCGGGGGAACGAGCCCGCAACCGGCCAGGGCCACCGCCAGCAGGGCGACGAGGGGCGCCGCGAGCCTGGCGGCCCTCCGCCCTCTCACCTGGCTGTACCTGTCGTCAACGGCGACTGCGGTCATGACTACCTCCTTGTCGTCGCGGTCAGCGTAGGGCACGGCCCGCCGGGCGCGCGACGCCCGCAGCCGTGCCGTTCGGGACGTCAGCCTGCTGCCCGGCGGCTGACGGTGTTCTTACAACGCGCGCGGCCGCGTGCGCGACCGCGGTAAGCGGGCCGAGAGCGCGGCGCCCGCCCAGGCGCTCACGGCGCGCCATCAGGGGCGGTCGGCGCAGGACGAGCCGCCACGCACGATGCTGGCGCGGCGCGCCTAGGCTCGGGGCGATGTACGCGACCGTCGCCTCGGCCACCGTGGTCGGCGTGGACGCGGTGCGCGTCACGGTGGAGGTGCTGGTCAGCGGCGGGCTGCCCAGCTTCACCATCGTCGGGCTGCCCGGCGCCGCGGTGCAGGAGTCGCGGGAGCGCGTGCGCGCCGCGCTCAAGCGCCTGGGCCGCCCGCTCTCGCCCAGCCGCGTCACGGTGAACCTGGCGCCCGCCGACGTCCGCAAGGACGGGCCGGCGTTCGACCTCCCCATCGCCCTGGGCCTGTTGGCGGCGGCCGGCGCCGTGCCCGCGGCGCGGCTCTCCGGCTACCTGGCCTTCGGCGAGCTGGCGCTGGACGGCACGCTGCGCCCGGTCAGGGGCGCCGTGAGCATGGCCGTGGAGGCGCAGTCCGCCGGGCTGGCCCTGCTGTGCGCCCCCGCGAACGCCGTCGAGGCCGCCGCCGTGCCGGGCGTGGCCGCTTACGCCCCGCGCACCCTGGCCGAGGCCGTGGAGCACCTGCGCGGGCGGGCGCGCCTTCGGGCGGTGGAGCCGCCGCCCCAAGGCACGACGGCGCGGGAGCACCTCGACCTGGCCGACGTCCGGGGCCAGGAGCTGGGCAAGCGCCTGCTCGAGGTCGCGGCGGCAGGGCGCCACAACGCGCTCCTCACCGGACCTCCCGGCGCGGGCAAGACGATGCTGGCCACCCGCCTGCCGGGGCTCCTGCCGCCGCTCGACACCCGGAGCGCGGTGGAGGTGGGGCGCGTCTACTCGGCCGCCGGGCTCTCGCGCGGCCCCGGCCTCGACCTCGCCCCGCCCTTCAGGGCGCCCCACCACAGCGGCTCCGAGGCCGGCATCGTCGGCGGCGGCAGCGCGGTGCGGCCCGGCGAGGCCAGCCTGGCTCACCTGGGGGTCCTCTTCCTCGACGAGGCCCCCGAGTTCGCCCGGCCCGTGCTCGAGGCGCTGAGGCAGCCGCTGGAGGCGGGCGTCATCGTGATCTCGCGCGCCACCGGGGCGGTGGCGCTGCCGGCGCGCTTCCAGCTGGTGGCGGCCCGCAACCCCTGCCCCTGCGGCCGCGCCCTCGACGACGACCCCACGGCCTGCACCTGCTCGCAGACCGAGCGCCTGCGCTACGCGGCGCGGCTCTCGGGGCCGCTCCTCGACCGCATCGACCTGCACCTGACGGTGCGGCGCCTCACCCGCGACGAGCTGGTGGCGGCGCCGCCCGGCGAGCCGAGCGCCGCGGTCGCCGCGCGCGTGGCCGCGGCGCGGAGCGCGGCGCTCGAGCGCCAGGGCTGCCTGAACGCCGACCTCGCGGGCCACGAGCTGAGGCGCTTGGCGCTGCCCACCGGCGACGGCGCCGCGCTGCTGCGCGACCTGGTGGACAGGCTGCGCCTCACCGGCCGCGGGTTCGACAGGCTCCTGCGCGTGGCGCGCACCGTCGCCGACCTGGCCGGCGCCGAGGTCGTGGGCGCCGAGCACCTGGCCGAGGCGGCAGCGTTCAGGGCCTGAGGTGGCGGCGGCCCGGCGAGCGGCGCCGGGTCGCCCGTCCGCGCCGGGAGCCTTGGGCCTCGGAGCGGCGGCGCACGGGGCCCGGAGGCCGCGAGAAGTCCGCCCCATCCGCCCTCTCATGAAGATGAGAGGATATGCAGGCGCACGCTCGCGGCGTGCGCGGGCGGGACGAACGTCCCTACCTCGGAACTACCCGTCGCGACCGAGATTGACGCGTAAAGCCCTGTGCTAGATTGGGCGGGTGATCCGCAGGGGGCGCAGATCCGAAGCCCTCATCCAAGCGCCCTAGGAGGGAAAAACGTGCGTATAGGCTGGTTGTGGCGGGCTCTGCCCGGCGCAGTTCTGACGTTCGTGCTCAGCGGTTGCTCGCTGGTGGGCGAACAGTCGGTGTTCTCGCCGGTCGGTCCGCTCGCGTCGAAGCAGCTGGGTCTGTTCATGTGGACCTGGTACCTCAGCATCCCGGTGATGCTGCTGGTAGGCGGGGTACTGGTCTACGTGATCGTCCGTTACCGTCGCCGCCGCGGTGACGACTCGATCCCCGGGCAGACCCACGGCAACGTGCTGCTCGAGGTCCTGTGGACCACGATCCCGGTGATCATCGTCATCCTCGTCGCCGTGCCTACGGTGCGCGCCATCTTCGATACCCAGAGCTTCATCGAAGCGGGCGAGGAAGACGTCGTGGTCAACGTGACGGGCTACCAGTGGTGGTGGAGGTTCGAGTACCCGCAGTACGGCATCACCACCGCCAACGAGCTGCACGTCCCGGTGGGCGCCCGCGTCGTCCTCGACCTCCAGTCGGGCGACGTGCTGCACGCCTTCTGGGCCCCCAGGCTCGGCGGCAAGGTGGACCTCATCCCCAACCAGGACAACCAGCTCTGGCTCCAGGCCGACGAGCCCGGCGTGTTCTACGGTCAGTGCGCCGAGCTCTGCCTGGGCGCGCACGCCTACATGCGCTTCCGCGTCGTCGTGGAGGAGCAGGAGGAGTTCGAGCGCTGGGTGGCGTCGTTCCAGGAGCCGGTCGTGCAGACCGTCTCCAGCGACCCGCTCGTCCAGCAGGGCCGCACGCTGTTCGCCCAGAAGGGCTGCATCGGCTGCCACGCGCTCGACAACTACGCCGAGGGCGTCAGCTACGGCCAGCCCCGCTACCCGAACCTGACGAACTTCGGCCTGCGCTACACGGTGGGCGCCGGCGTCCTCGACGCCACGCTCGACAACGTGGCGCAGTGGATCATGGACCCGCAGTCGGTCAAGCCGGGCAACTACATGCCGACCCTGTGGGCCGCGGACGACCCGAACCGCGAGGAGGAGGCCAGGGCGATCGCCGCCTACCTCCTCAGCCTCGGCGCTGAGCTACGCACCGCCGACGCGGGCGCCGCGCTGGCCATGGGCGTGCCGGGAGGTAACTGATGGCTACGTCTACGAACGTCGCCAGGCC
>CAZGXF010000007.1:0-50280 GCA_964529575.1 uncultured bacterium | reverse complement strand
AGCAGCACATCCGCCGCAGCAAGGCGAAGTCGAACATCTGCACGAACCACCAGCTGACGGCGCTCATGGCCACGATCAACGTCGCCGCGCTCGGCCCCGAGGGCCTCCGCCAGGTGGCGGCGGGCAGCGTCGAGCGCGCCCACGCGCTGGCCCAGCGGCTGGCCGCGGCCGGCTTCGCGCCCCTGGCGGGCAGCCGCTTCTTCGCCGAGTTCGTCCTGCCCGTCGCCCTGCCCGCCGAGGAGGTCCGCTCCGCGCTGGCGCGGCGCGGCGTGCACGCCGGGGTGCCGGTGCCCGAGGAGTACGGCCTCGGCGACGCGGTGGTCCTCGCGGCCACGGAGCGGGTGAGCGACGACGACATCGACGCCCTGGTGCGGGCGCTGGACGAGGTGGGCGCCAAGCGCCCCGAGGCGGTGGCCCGTGGCTGACTTCCCCCTCATCTACGAGCGCTCGAAGCCCGGCCGCCGCGGCGCGCAGCCGCCGGCCGTCCGCGAGTTCGACCTGGCAGGCGCCCTGGGCGAGGAGAACCTGCGCCGGGAGCCGCCCCGCTTGCCCGAGGTCTCGGAGCTCGACCTGGTGCGGCACTACACGCAGCTCGCGCACCGGCAGTTCTCGATCGACGCGAACTTCTACCCGCTCGGCTCGTGCACCATGAAGTACAACCCCAAGGTCAACGAGGAGGCCGCCAGGCTCTTCGCCGACCTGCACCCGTACCAGGCGCCGGAGACCGCCCAGGGCGCGCTGCAGCTCATGTACGAGCTCCAGCACGACCTGTGCGCGATCACGGGCATGGACGCCTTCAGCCTGCAGCCGGCCGCCGGCGCCCACGGCGAGCTGGCCGGGGTGCTGATGATCCGCGCCTACCACGAGTCGCGCGGCGAGGGCGAGCAGCGGCGCGTGGTACTGGTGCCCGACAGCGCCCACGGCACGAACCCCGCCACGGCGGCGATGGCCGGCTACGAGGTGCGCGAGGTGCCCACTGGCCCGAGCGGCGAGGTCGACCTCGAGGCCTTCCGGGCCGCCATGGGCCCGCACGTGGCCGCGGTCATGCTCACCAACCCGAACACCCTGGGGCTGTTCGAGCGGCGCATCGTCGAGCTGGCCAGGGCCGCGCACGCCGCCGGCGCCCTCCTCTACTACGACGGCGCGAACCTCAACGCCATCCTCGGCCGCGTGCGCCCTGGCGACATGGGCTTCGACGTCGTGCACCTCAACCTGCACAAGACCTTCACGACGCCGCACGGCGGCGGCGGTCCCGGCACCGGTCCGGTGGGCGTGAAGGCCCGCCTGGCCGAGTTCCTGCCCGTGCCGGTGATCGAGAAGCGCGGCGACGAGTACGTGGCCGTGGAGGACCGACCCCGCTCGGTCGGGCGCATGCGCAGCCACTTCGGCAACTTCGGCAACCTGGTGCGCGCCTACACGTACATCAGGGCGCTCGGGCGCGAGGGCCTCAGGCAGGTGAGCGGCTACGCCGTGCTGAACGCCAACTACCTGCGCGTCAGGCTCAAGGAGCTCGGCTTCAGGGTGCCGTTCGACCGCGTCAACATGCACGAGTTCGTGGCGCAGCCACCCGAGGGCCTGAAGACGCTGGACGTGGCCAAGGCGCTCCTCGACCACGGCATGCACCCGATGACCGTCTACTTCCCGCTGACGGTCAAGGAGGCGATGATGATCGAGCCCACCGAGACCGAGTCGCTCGAGACGCTCGACGCCTACGTGGACGCTCTCGGGCAGGTACTGGAGCGCGCCGCGGCCGACCCTGACTACCTGAAGGGGGCGCCCTACGAGACGCCCGTCAGGCGCCTGGACGAGGTGAAGGCCGCCAGGCAGCCGGTGCTGAGGTACGCGTTCGAGGAGGGCTGAGCGGTGCGCCCCTAGGCGAGCCCGTGTCCGTCGCCGGCTTCAGCTGCAGCTGGCGCCCTCGGCGGGGGGCGGCGCGCCGTCGGTGCGGAAGCTGTGGCCGCAGCCGCACTCGGACGAGGCGTTGGGGTTCCTGACGCTGAACCCGCCGCCCATGAGGTTCTCGACGAAGTCGACCTCGCTGCCGCGCAGCAGAGGCCACGAACGCTGGTCGACGACGACGCTCACGCCGTTCGACTCGAACACCTTGTCGCCGTCCAGGCGCTTGTCGTCGATCTTCATCCCGTACTGGTAGCCGCTGCACCCGCCCGACTTCACGAAGATGCGCACGGCGGCGCCAGGGAGGCCGCTGCCGGCGAGCAGCTCGCGGGCGCGGCGGGCGCCGGCCTCGGTGAACGTGACCTGTTCCAGTTCGAGAGTGCCAGCCTGCATGCGGCAACTTATAGCACGCGCCTCGCCTCGCTCCCCGTAGCGGTGGCCGCGCCCCGCGCACGCGCGCCGGGGCGCGCGGTATACTCTGTCTTCGGCCGCAGCGTGCGGCCACAGGTCGACCGCGGGGGTATAGCTCAGTCGGTAGAGCGGCGGTCTCCAAAACCGTAGGTCGTGGGTTCGAGTCCTACTGCCCCCGCCACGTCGTAGGCGGCGCTCCTGGCGAACCGGGAGCGCCGCCTACGCTTCATCGTGCCGCCCTCGAAGGCGGCCGGCCCTGCCCGCGGTGCGCGGCCCCGAGCCGTGCCCCACGGGTCCGCGCCCAGGCCCTCCGTCCGCCCGGCCCACCCTGGCACCCCACGGATGCCGTTCGGGACGCGAGGGGTGGTATCTTGACCCCGTGATACGGACCTCGGGTCCGGCGCTGCGCGTCCTCGCGGCCGCGTTCGCGCTCCTGGGCCTCCTCGCGCTCCCGGCCGCGGTCGGGCAGGCGCCGACCCCCGGCGTCCTCAACGAGGTGTGGCTCGTACCCATCGAGGGCGAGATCACCGCGGCCACCACCGCCTTCGTCAGGAGCAGGGTGGTGCGCGCCAACGACGAGCGTCCCTTGGCGCTCGCCTTCTACGTGGACACGCCCGGCGGGTCCGTGGAGGCCATGCGCGACATCGTGACCGCGATCATGCAGGAGGCGCAGGTACCCACGCTCGCCGTGGTGCAGAACGCCTTCAGCGCCGGAGCGCTAATCGCGATGTCGGCGGAGCGCCTGGCGATGCTGCCGGGCTCGTCCATCGGCGCCGCGCTGCCGATCCTCGCCACGCCCACGGGCATCGCCCCCGTCGACGAGAAGTTCACCTCGGCCCTGAGGGGGGAGTTCCGCAGCGTCGCCGAGGCGCGGGGGCGCAACGCCACGGTGGCCGAGGGCATGGTGGACGAGCGCGTCGTGATCCCCGGGCTCTCCACGGCCAGCGAGCTGGTCACGCTCACCGCCCGACAGGCGGTCGAGCACGGCATCGCCGACGTGCAGGCGAACACGCTCGCGGAGGCCCTGACGTCCTTCGGCTACGGAGGCGTGCCCGTCGAGCGCCTCGAGCCCACCTTCGGCGAGCGCCTGGGCGCCTTCCTCTCGCAGCCGCTGCTCGCCGCCGTACTGCTCGTCGTGGGCATCGGCGGCCTGCTCATCGAGATCTTCTCCCCCGGCTTCGGCGTGCCTGGCGCCATCGGGGTCGTCGCCCTGGCGGCCTTCGCCTACTCGGCGTTCGTGGCCACGCCCGCCGGCCCGGTCGACCTCCTCCTGCTGGTCGTCGGGGTCGTGCTGCTGGCCCTCGAGGTGCTGGTGCTACCCGGGTTCGGCATCGCCGGGATACTAGGCTTGGTGGCGATGGTCTTCGCCGTCGTGCGCATCTTCGAGGAGAGCAGCCTGTCGGTGATCGGCTACAGCGCGCTCATGGGCGGCGTGCTCCTGGCCGTGCTGCTGTGGATGCTGCCCAACTCCAGGCTGGCGGCGGCGTTCAGGTTGTCGACGCGCCTGGCCACCCCGTCTGGCCCGACGTTCATCGCCGAGGACGTCCCCGACCTGGTGGGGGCCGTAGGCACGGCGCTGTCCGACCTCAGGCCGGCCGGCGTGGCGCGGTTCGGCTCCGCGCGCGTCGACGTGGTCTCCGAAGGCGACTACGTGCCCGCTGGCAGCCGTCTCAAGGTGCTGCGAGTGGAGGGCAACCGCGTGACGGTGCGCGCCGTCGACGGCGACCCGGCCACTGCCGCCGACACGACCCCACCCACCGGCGGCGCGCCAGAGGCGCGCGCCGACGACGCAGGCTCGGCCGCCCAAGGCCGTGAGGAGAGCTGATGGACGTTCCTTTGATCATCCTTGCCGGCGCCATAATCCTCTTCTTCGTCATCCTCTTCTCGATCATCCCGATCGGGCTCTGGATCTCGGCCATCGCCGCGGGCGTGAAGGTGAGCCTCACCAGCCTCGTGGCCATGCGGCTCAGGCGCGTGCCGCCGCACCGGATCATCCTGCCGCTCATCAAGGCGGACAAGGCGGGCATAGAGGTCAACCAGAACCAGCTGGAGGCGCATTACCTGGCCGGCGGCAACGTCGACCGGGTCGTGGACGCGCTCATCGCCGCCGACAAGGCGCGCATCACACTGCCCTTCGACAGGGCGGCCGCCATCGACCTGGCGGGACGCGACGTCCTCGACGCCGTGCGCGTCTCGGTGAACCCACGCGTGATCCAGACGCCGAACATCAGCGCGGTGGCTCGCGACGGCATCGAGCTCATCGCCACCGCCCGCATCACGGTGCGCGCGAACCTCGAGCGGCTGGTGGGCGGCGCCGGCGAGGAGACGATCATCGCGCGCGTGGGCGAGGGCGTGGTCTCCTCCATCGGCTCCACCGACTCGCACAAGGGCGTGCTCGAGAACCCCGACATCATCTCCAAGACGGTGCTCGCCAAGGGCCTCGACTCCGGCACCGCGTTCGAGATCCTCTCCATCGACATCGCCGACGTGAACGTGGGCCGCAACATCGGGGCGCAGCTCCAGACCGACCAGGCCGAGGCCGACAAGCGCGTGGCCCAGGCCCGCGCCGAGGAGCGCCGCGCCATGGCCGTGGCCGCCGAGCAGGAGAACCGCGCCCGCGTCGAGGAGATGCGCGCGAAGGTCGTGGAGGCCGAGGCGCAGGTGCCGCTGGCGATCGCCGAAGCCTTCAGGAGCGGCAACATCGGCGTGATGGACTACTACCAGCTCCAGAACATCCAGTCCGACACCGACATGCGCGGCAACATCGCCCGCGCGGCGGGCGGACAAGAGGACGGCGTCTGAGCCCGTGGACCTCGACACGATCCTCGGCATCCTGTTCTTCGTCGTCTTCGTCGTGGTGCCGCTCTTCAGCGGGGCTAGCAAGCGTGGCCAAGGACGGGGGACGCAGCGGACCGGCCAGGGTCGTGCGCAGGGCCAGGGCACGGGGGCGCCCACGGCGGGTACCGGCGCCGACGAACCGCAGCTCACGCTCGCCGAGATCCGCCGGCGCGTCGAGGAAGCGCAGCGCCGCGAGCAGGAGCTGGCGAGGCGCCGCGAGGAGGAGCTGGCGAGGCGCCGCGGGGCGCGGGGACGGACCACGCCCTCGGGCACCCTCGTAACGAGCGATCCGTTCGAGGGCTCGCTGGTCAGCGGCCCCGAGCGGCGCCTGAGCGACGTCGGCCGCCCCGTAGCCAGCCTGGGGCCAGAGGGAGCGCCGGCCGCGAGCCAGCCGCCTGGCGGCTACGTGATAGGGCGGGAAGGCGCCATGCCCGACGCGTTCCCCACCGGCGGCTACGTGATCGGGCGCGAGGGCGTCCCCGCCGCCGGGCGCGGGCCGTCCGACGCGGTGCTGGGCCGCGAGGGCGTCCCCGCCGCCGGGCGCCCCGCGCCCCGGTCGGTGCTCGGCCGCGAAGGCGTGGCCGGCTCCGAGGGCACGGCGAGCCGGCGGCCCACGTCCCGCGGCCTCGGCCGTGAGGCCACGCCGGCAGGACCGCGGCCGTCGGTGGCCCCGAGCGTGACCACCGACCGCCTCGCCCGTCGTCGCGCGGCGGCGGCCGCGGCGGAGATCGGTGGGCTGGGGCGGTCCGACGGCGCACGACCCGCGGCGCGTGCCGGTGGGGCTACACTGGGCCGCGCTTGGGCGCTCCGGACGGACCAGGAGAGCATCCTCACCGGCCTGGTGTGGCACGAGGTGCTCAGCCGGCCGCGGGCCCTGAGGCACTGGAGGGAAAGATAGCGACCTCACTCACACTCAAGCTGAAGAGCCCCGCAGAGGCCCTTTCGCTTTACGGCAAGAACGACGAGAACCTGAAGCTGCTCCGGCAGAAGCTGCGCGCCAAGGTGGTGGCGCGCGGCGACGAGCTGAAGCTCGTGGGCGAGGAGCCCGACGTCAGGGAGGCCGAGGCCACGTTCCGCGGCCTGTTGAACGCCATCCGCAGCGGAGCCGAGGTGAGCCTCGCCGAGATCGAGTTCGGGGCCGTCGACCGCTACGGAGGCACCGACGGCAACGGCGAGGCCGCCGATCAGGAGGGCGGCCCGCGACTTCCCGGCCGCGCCCGACCCAAGACGGCCGGCCAGCGCCGTTACGTGCAGGCCATCGCGCACAACCCCATCACCTTCGGGCTGGGGCCGGCCGGCACGGGCAAGACGTACCTGGCGGTGGCCATGGCGGTCGAGGCCCTGACGGCGAACCGGGTGAAGCGCATCATCCTCACGCGTCCCGCGGTCGAGGCCGGCGAGCGCCTCGGCTTCCTGCCCGGCGACCTGCAGGCCAAGATCGACCCCTACCTCAGGCCGCTCTACGACGCGCTCTACGACATGCTGCCGGCCGACCGCGTCGAGCGCCTGCTCGAACAGGGCACGATCGAGGTGGCGCCGCTGGCGTTCATGCGTGGCCGCACCCTGAACGACGCGTTCATCATCCTCGACGAAGCGCAGAACACGACGCCCGAGCAGATGAAGATGTTCCTGACCCGCATGGGCTTCAACAGCAAGGTCGTGGTGACGGGCGACACGACCCAGGTCGACCTGCCCGGCAGCGTGCAGAGCGGCCTGAAGGTGGCACAGTCGATACTCAGGGACATCGAGGGGATCAGCTTCATCGAGTTCAGCAAGGCCGACGTCGTGCGCCACCCGCTGGTAGCGCAGATAATCCTGGCCTATGAACAGCACGCCTGACAGGGTCGAGCGCTCCCGCGCGGGCTTCTGGCTGCTGGCCACGGCGCTCGTGGCCGTGCTGGCGCTGCTGCTCTACTCCGTCTACGGGCTGAGGCAGCGGACGCCGCTGCGGCTCGGGGAGCCGAGCCCCCAGACGTTCGTCGCGCCGGTCGCGACCGACGTCGTCGACCTGCTGGCCACGCAGCGTCAGCGCCAGGCGGCCAGGGCGCAGATCGAGACCGTCCACACGCTCGACGCCGAGCTTCGGAGCCTGGTGATCGCCAGCGTGGCGGCCTCGGGGCTGCCGAGCGAGTCGGTGGCGGTGGTCATCGACGCCTACCAGGACCCCACCGGCGTGCGCGCCGACCAGATCGAGCGCATCACCGAGGAGGCCGTCGCCGTGGCGCCGCCCGAGCGCCAGCGCGAGGTGCGCCTCGTGCTCGAGAGGCGCCTGGTGGCGACGGCGCTGCCGGACGAGACCCTCACGCAGGCGGCCCGCGACGCCGCGGCGCAGGCCATCAGGCCGGTGATGCAGAGGCTCGCGGCCGGCGAGGTGATCGTCCAGGCGGGCGAGCCGCTCACCGAGGACCACCTGCGCGTCCTGGACAGGCTGGGTCTCTACAGCGCCAGCGCGGACGCCGCCACTCAGACCGTCTGGATCGTGATCGGCTGCGTGGCCCTCGCCCTGCTCCTCACGGCGCCGCTCGTGATCGGCCGCTCCTACGTGCTGGCGAGGGTCACCGGCAACCAGCTCGCGTTCCTGCTGGCCACTACCGCGCTCGTGGTGGGCGTGCAGCGGCTGGCGGTCGAGACCTCGCCGTACTTCCTGTTCGCACCCCTGGCACCCTTGTTGGTCGCGGCGCTGTTGGGCACGGCGCCCGGGCTGGCGTGGTCGGCGTGGACCGCCCTGGTGGTGGGCCTGCTGGTGCCGGCCGCGCCGCTCCAGGCGCTCATCGCCACGTTCGTGGGCTCGGTGGCGGCCTCGCTGCTGGTGCAGGCCGGGCGCACCCGCATCTCCGTGGCGCTGGCCGGCCTGGCCGGAGGCGGGATCGCCGGCGTGGCCACGTACGCCACGGTGCTCGTCACCGGCGGCATGAGCACGGGCGAGGCTGCCGCGGCGGCGGGCCTGGTCATCGTGGGCGGCCTGCTGGCCGGCGTCGTCGCGCTCGGCCTGCTGCCGGTGGCGGAGAGCGTGTTCGGCTTCCTCACCGACTTCCGGCTGCTGGAGCTCTCCAGCCCGACCAACCCCTTGCTGCAGCTCCTCGTCACCGAGGCGCCGGGCACCTACCAGCACAGCCTGATCATCTCGAACCTGGTGGAGCAGGCGGTGAAGAACATCGGCGGCAACGCGCTCCTGGCGCGCGTCGGGGCGCTCTTCCACGACGTGGGCAAGACGAAGCGGCCGCAGTTCTTCATCGAGAACCAGTTCAGCGGCGAGAACCCGCACGACCACCTGAGCCCCCACCTGAGCTACCTGATCGTGACGAGCCACGTGCGCGACGGCATCGAGCTGGCGCGCCAGTACGGCCTGCCCCGCGAGCTGGAGCCGTTCATCGCCGAGCACCACGGGACGACGGTCCTCAGCTACTTCTACAAGCGCGCGCTCGAGGAGGGGAAGGTCGAGGAGCTGAACTTCCGCTACCCGGGGCCCAAGCCGCGCAGCAAGGAGACGGCCGTGCTGATGCTCGCCGACTCCATCGAGTCCGCCTCGCGCACGCTGCAGGACCCCAGCCCGTCGGCGATCCGCGGTCTCATCGACAGGATCATCGAGCAGCGACAGCAGGACGGCCAGTTCGCCGAGAGCCACCTCAACTTCACCGACCTGGAGGTCATCGCGAACACCTTCGAGCGGATGCTCACCGCCGTGCTGCACCGCCGCGTGAGCTACCCCAGCGCCGAGGAGATCCGCGGCCTGAAGGTGGCGCGTGGCGTCGCCGGTGACGGGGCCGCGGCGCGCGACGCGCCGGTCCCCGCGAAGGGCGGCGAGGAGGTGAGCGGTGGCCGTCGAGGCGATAGACGAGACAGGCCGCTACCCACGCGCTCCTGAGGTCGCCGCCGTGCTGCAGGCGCTGCTGGACGAGCGGGGCCTGGGAGAGCGCGAGGTCACCCTGGTGCTCGTGGACGACGAGGCCATCGCCCGGCTGAACGAGCGCGACCGCGGCGTGGAGGGACCCACCGACGTCCTCTCCTACCCCACCTCGGAGCCCGACGACGTGGGCTACCCGGCGGTACCGCACCTGGGGGACGTCATCGTCAGCGTCGACACCGCCTCGCGCCAGGCCGCGGCCGCCGGCCACGACCTCGACACCGAGGTCGTCACGCTGGCCGCCCACGGCCTGACGCACCTGCTGGGCCACGACCACGTCACCGAGGGAGAGTGGCAGCCCTTCGTCGCCGCCCAGGAGCGGGCCGTGGCCCTCCTCCGCGCGGGCGTGGGGGCCGCGGAGGAGTGATGGTATTGGACAGAGCGCGACTCGGGAGGTCCTTCGCCGTCGCCGGCGCGGGGCTGGCGCGAGCCTGGGCCACCCAGCCGAACCTGCGCATCGAGGTCGTCATCGGTCTCCTGGCCCTGGGGCTCGCCGCCTGGCTCGAGGCTCCCGCCGCGCCCATCCTGCTCGCCTGCGCGCTCGTGCTCGCTCTGGAGCTGATGAACAGCGCGGTCGAGGCGGTCGTCGACCTGGCCTCGCCCCAGCTGCACCCGCTCGCGGGCACCGCCAAGGACCTCGCGGCCGCGGCGGTGCTCACGGCGTCGATCGGTGCCGTGGTGGTGGGGCTCGTCGTGCTGGGCCCTCCCCTGCTGACCCGCGTCGGCGCTTGGCTGGGGGCGCCGTGAGGCCCGAGCAGCACGACCCGGCGGCGCCCGCGGGCGTGCCGGCCGACCTGTTCGCCGCGGCGAAGCGGGCGTACGCGAACGCTTACGCGCCCTACTCGCGCTTCGGCGTGGGCGCCGCCCTGCGGGCCGACGACGGCACGGTGTTCGCCGGCTCGAACGTCGAGAACGCCAGCTTCGGGCTCACGCGCTGCGCCGAGCAGTCGGCCGTCCAGGCCATGGTGACGGCCGGCCGGCGCCGCTTCAGCCAGGTCGTCGTCTACACCGAGTCCGACGAGCCCTCGTCGCCGTGCGGCGGCTGCCGCCAGGTGCTCTCCGAGTTCGCGCCCGACGCGGAGGTCTACCTGGTGAACCACCGGGGCGCCGTCGTCAAGACCTCGGTGAAGGCCCTGCTCCCGGGCGCCTTCGGGCCGGAGAAGCTGCCGTCCTGAACGGCGAAAACCCTCGTCGCCGGGGCCTCAGGGTTCTCACGGGTCCTGGTTATACTGCCGCGACATGCCGACAAGCGCGAAGCTACTGACCCGCCTCCTGGTCGTCCTGGTGGCGGCTCTCCTCCACGTCGCCGCCGCCCAGGTGACCCGCGTGGCGGTGTTCCCGTTCGACGTCGCCGCCGCTACGCAGGCTTACCAGCTGGGCCTGCCCAGCGCCCTCCAGCGGTCCCTCAACCAGCTCCCCAACGTCTACGCACCGCCGGTAGGTGACGTGGCGCTCGTCGCCAACAAGGCCCTCGACGCCGAGGCCGACGTCAACCAGACCGTCGGACGGCTCTTCGACGCCGGCGCCCTCGTCACCGGCCAGGTAGCCCTGGCCGGCGGTGGCGGCGCCCAGGCCACGGTGAACGTTGAGATCGCCGGCGCGGTGCGGACCGTGCAGGCCAGCGGCGCCACGCCTGCCGAGCTGGCGGCCGCGGTCGCCGAGCAGGTGGCGCGGGTGGTGGCGCCGAACGCCGACGCCGCCGCGCTCGAGCGCGTGCGCGCCGCCGCGGCGCAGACGCCCTCGCTGCCGAGCCTCGGGCCCACGGGGCTGTCGGCCTCGGGCCTGCCGGGAGCGAACGTCACGGACCTCGCCACCGCCGCCGAGCTCGACCCCGGCTCGGCCTGGGTGCTGGCCGAGTACGCCAAGGCCACGGCGCTCACCGGCGACCTGTCCACTGGCGCCGACATCGCCGCGCGCGCCGCCGAGGCGGCGCCGGAGGACGCCGAGGTTCAGGCCACCGCCGGCGTCGTGCTGCGTTCGGCCGGCCGCGAAGAGGACGCCGCGCAGGCGTTCTCCCGGGCCCTGGCCACGAACCCCGCCCACGCGATCGCTCTGGCCGGCCGGGCCTCCGTTCCCGGGGGAAGCGACGCCGAGCCCGCTGCCGACCTGCAGGCGGCGGTGGGCGCCTACCCGCGCTTCGTGGACGCCCACCTCAGGCTCGCCGCGCTGGAGAGCGACGCGGTGAGGCGGCTGCAGGCGCTGCGCCGTGCCGAGCGCTACGCGCCGGAGTCGGTGCTCCTGCGCGGCACGATCGTCGACATGCTCGTGAGCAACGGCGAGGCCGCCGGCGCCCTCAGCTACCTGCAGCAGGCCGTGAACGAGCCCCTGGCGCGCTCGGCGGCGCTGTTCGCGCTGGCCCGCGCGCTCCCGGCCTCCCACGCCGAGCAGGGCCTCGCGCTCGTCGCCCAGGGCGAGGAGCTCTTCCCCGACAGCGCCGAGCTGAAGGTGGCACGCGCCGACCTGCTCATCAAGCTGGACCGCGCCGCCGACGCCGCCGAGCTCCTGAGGCCCGTCTACGAGGCGAACCCGGGGAACCGCGAGGTGGGCGGGATGCTGGCTGTCGCGCTCGCCCGCAGCGGCGACCTCGACGCTGCCCGCGAGGTCTACGAGGCGCAGCGCGGCTCGGGCCCCGCGGTCGACCGCGGTCTGGCCGAGGTCTACCTGGCGGCGGGCCGCGCCGCGGGCGCGCTGCAGCTGCTCGAGCCGCTCGCGCAGGCCTCCCCCCAGGACGCCCAGCTCCAGGCGCTGTACGGCACCGCGCTCGTGCGCATGGGTCGGCTCGACGAGGGCCGTGCCGCGCTGGACCGCGCCCTGGAGATCGACCCCGGCAACGCGCTCGCACAGCGCAGCCTCTCGATCCTCGAGCAGCAGGCCCAGCTCACGGGCGCGGCCGACGTCACCTTCAACGAGGAGTCCGGCGTGGCGTTCCAGCAGGGCCTCTACGCCCTCGACGTCGAGGACTTCGTCGCCGCCCGCGACGCGTTCGGCCGCTCGCTGGAGGCCCAGGCCGAGAACCCTCTCGCCGCCTTCTACCGCGGCTACACGCGACAGATCACCGGCGACCACCGCGGCGCGATCGAGGACTACCAGACGGCGCTGGCGGCGTTCGGCGACAGCGACATCGTGCTGAACAACATCGGCTACGCCTACCTGCAGCTCAGCCGCTTCGACATGGCCCTCGACTACCTGCGGCGCGCCGTGGCGGCGAACGACGAGAACGCCCAGGCCCACCTGAACCTCGGGCTCGTGCAGATGTCGCTGCAGAACTACCGGCAGGCGCTGGCCGAGCTGGAGCGGGCCGTGGAGCTCGACCCCTCGCTGGGTCCCACGCTGGAGCAGCTCATCGCGACCGCGCGCTCGCGCGCCGGCCAGTAGGGCGTTCGCGGGCCGTCGGGGGGCGGCCCGGCGCTAGCATGGGCGAGATGGTCATCAGGGACGAAGTCAGGCGCCTGCCTGCCTACCGCTTCACGCACCACCCGCAGCCGGTGAAGCTCGACCAGAACGAGGCGCCGGACGACGCGCCCGAGCTGGCTCGCGCCGTGGCCGGCCGGGTGGAGGGCGTGCAGCTGAACCGCTACCCGGCGATCCACGCCGTGGACCTGGAGGCCGCCCTGGCCGTGCGCCACGGCTGGCCCGTCGAGGGCGTCGTGGTGGCGAACGGCTCGAACGTGCTCATCCAGGCGCTGACGATCGCCGCCGGCATCGGCCGCACCGTGCTCACGGTGGCGCCCACCTTCGCGGTGTACGCCTCGCAGGCGCGGCTCCTCGGCGCCGAGCTCCTCGAGGTGCCGCTGGCGCCGGGGTTCACGCTGCCCGAGGACGGCCTCGTCGCGGCGCTGGACGGTCGGTCCGGCGTGGCGTTCCTCGCCGACCCCGCCGCCCCTACCGGCGGGCGCATGGACCCGCCGGGCGTCGAGCGCTTCGCGCGCGCCGCGCACGCCACGGGCCGCTGGCTCACGGTGATCGACGAGGCCTACGCCGAGTTCGCCGGCGTGGACCACGCGCGGCTCGCGCGAGAGCTGGACAGCGTCGTGCTGCTGCGTACGTTCTCGAAGGCCCTGGGCCTGGCGGGAGCGCGCCTCGGCTACGCGTTGGCGGCCCCCGAGCTGGCCGTGCACCTGCGCAAGGTGCTCCTGCCCTTCAGCGTGAGCGCGCTGCAGGTCGCCGCCGGCCTGGCGGCGCTGGAACGCCCCGAAGCGGTCGCCCAGCGCGTGACCGCGGTGGTGGCCGAGCGCGAGCGGCTCGCCGCCGCTCTGAGGACCTTCCCCGGGATCGAGGTCTTCCCCAGCGTCACGAACTTCGTGCTGTTCAGGGTCGATGACCCTGGCGCCGTCCACTCCGGGCTCCTCGAGCGCGGGGTCGTCGTCAGACGCCAGGACCACCTGCCCGGCCTGGAGGGCTGCCTCCGGGTCACCGCCGGCCTGCCCCAGGAGAACGACGCCTTCCTGCGCGCCCTGGAGGGCGTGCTCGCCGCGGAGGCCGCCCGTGGCTAGGCGCGCCGCGGTGGAGAGGGTGACCAGCGAGACGAGCGTGCGGGTCGTCGTGGACCTGGACGCGCCGCCGCCCGGAGCGCCCGCGGCCGAGACGGGCCACGGCTTCGTGGACCACCTGCTGGAGCAGCTCGCCAGGCACGGCCGCTTCCACGTGAGCGTGTCGGGCCGGGGCGACCTGCACATCGACGTCCACCACCTCGCCGAGGACGTGGGCATCACGCTCGGCCAGGCCCTCCGCGAGGCGCTGGGTGGCCGCGAGGGCATCGAGCGCTACGGGGACGCCTTCGTGCCCATGGACGAGACGCTCGCGCACGTCGTCGTGGACCTCTCGGGACGGCCCTACCTGGCGTTCGAGCCGAGGGGCTTCGTGGGCGAGCCCGGCGGCTTCAACGCCTACCACCTGCGCGAGCTCCTGCGCGGGTTCGCCAACCACGCCGGCGCCACCGTGCACGTGCGCGTGCTGGCCGGCGAGGAGACGCACCACGTGTGCGAGGCGGTCATGAAGGCGTTCGCGCGCGCTCTCTCGGCCGCCACCCGCGTCACGCACGCGGCCCTGCCGTCCACGAAGGGCGTGCTCTGATGCCGCACAGCACCGTCCGCACGGCCGTCATCGACTACGGCGCCGGCAACATCCACAGCATCGCCCGTGCGCTGTCGGCGGCGGGTCTGTCGCCCATCGTCGCCACGGAGCCGCGCGAGGCCGCGGGCGCCGACCTGCTGGTGCTGCCTGGCCAGGGGCGCTTCGGCCAGGTGGCCACGATGTTCAGGGCTTCGGGCTTCGAGCCGCTGGTACGGGACCACGTGGCCGCCGGCAAGCCGTTCCTGGGCATCTGCGTGGGCCTGCAGATCCTCCTCGACGGCTCCGAGGAGGACCCGGGCGTGCCGGGCCTTGGGCTCGTGCCGGGCGAGGTGAAGCGCTTCCGCGGCCGCGTGCGCGTGCCGCAGATGGGCTGGAACCGGCTCTGGCCGTCCGGCGACTCGCCGCTCCTACGCGGTGTCGAGCCCGGCGCCTACGCCTACTTCGCGAACTCCTACTACGCGGTGCTGCGGGACCCTGCCGTGAACGCGCCGGGCGCCGAGACGACCTACGGCGCCACTACCTTCAAGAGCGCGTTCTCCGTGGGCAACGTGCACGCCACGCAGTTCCACCCCGAGAAGAGCCAGAAGGTGGGCAGGCGCGTCCTGGCGAACGTCCGCCGCGCCGCCCTGGAGAGGAGCGCCGCGTGACCGCCCTGCGCCTCTTCGTCGCCTCCCTCGCCCTGGTCGTGGCGGGCGCGGCGGCGGCGCAGGGGTCCTGGGCCGTGCAGGTCGTGGCGCTGCGGGACTACCGCGAGGCGCAGGCGGCCAGCTCGCAGCTGGCGAGCATCGGCTTCCCCGCCTACCTCGAGTTCGCGATGCACGACGGCCTGCAGTTCGTGCGCGTGCGGGTAGGCTGCTTCACCAGCCGCGACGCCGCCGAGGCGATGGCCGCCGCGCTCCGCGGGCGGGTCACCGCCGACGCCCAGCCCGTCGAGCTCAGCCCCGGCGCGAACGTCTCGGGCTGCGCCGAGGAGAGCGTCGGGTTCCTCAACGGCTACGACTGGGAGCTGGTCGAGGACGGCGGACCCGTGAGCTTCGGCGTGGCGGTGGCGGGCGTGGAGGCGACGGTCGTGCACGACGGCGAGCGTTGGCGCATGGTCCAGGAGGGCGAGGCCCCGCCGGCCCTCAGCCCCGCCGCCGGCGCGGGTGCCGTCAAGGAGTTGCGAGTGGGCGGGGCCCCCTTCGCCGTCCTGGAGGACGGCGGCCGCGAGGTGGTCCTGTGCCCGGGCGAACTGCTGGCGCAGGTGGGCGGCGTGGCGATCGTGGAGCGCGGCGACGCCGTGCTGGCGTGCCGCTGGCTGCCGGGGGCTGGGGCGTGAGCGCGCAGTTCGTCGTCCTCACGGGCGTCAGCGGCTCCGGGAAGACCACGGCCCTGCACGCGCTGGAGGACATCGGCTTCTTCACCGTGGACAACGTGCCGCCGCGGCTCTGGCCGCAGCTGGTGCGCCTGCTGGAGGGTGAGGTCAAGGGCGTCGCCGTGGGCATCGACATCCGTGCCCGGCGTTACCTGGCCGACGCGCCCGCCGTGATCGACGAGCTGCGGGCGGCCGGGTTCGCGCCCCAGGTCGTCTACCTGGACGCGAACGACGACGTGCTGGTGCGCCGCTACAACTTCACGCGCCGCACGCACCCGATCTCGCAGGGCACGCTCACGGCCGACCTGGCCACCGAGAGGAAGGCCCTGGAGCCGCTGCGCGCCCTGGCGCAGGAGGTCATCGACACCACGTCCACGTCGGCGCGCGGCCTGACGCAGAAGATCAGGGAGCGCTTCCAGACCGGGGAGGGCTTCCTGCTCCGGCTCGTCTCGTTCGGGTTCAAGCGCGGCGTCCCCACCGACGCCGACACGGTCCTCGACGTCCGCGGCCTGCCGAACCCGTACTACGACGAGCTGCTCAGGGGCCTGCCCGGCACCGACGAGCGCGTGCAGGGGTACGTGTTCACGCCCGAGGCCCTGGAGACCTACAGCCAGCTGCGCAGCCTGGTGCGCACGCTCACGAACCAGGCGTCCGGCGCCGCGGGCAGGTCGGCTTACACGGTGGCGATCGGCTGCACCGGCGGGCAGCACCGCTCCGTCGCGGTGGCCGAGCGCCTGAGCCACGACCTCGCGGACGGTCTGCGCACGGTGGTGCAGCACCGCGACCTCGACCTGGCGCTGCAGGAGCACGCCGGGCCCACCGAGGAGGCCGCGGGGTGAAGGGGAGGCGCACGGGCCTCGACGCCTGGAGGCTGTGGCTCCTGCCCGGCATGGGCGTCAAGCGGCACGTGGCGCTGGCCGTGCTGGGCGGCCTGGTGATGGTGTTGGGGGTCGTCGGCGCGGTCCTGTGGTGGTTCAACGAGCGCCGCGAGACGCTCGCCGAGCCCATCGAGAACGTACTCGTGTCCTCGCCGTGGCGCGCGGGCGGCGTCTGGGTCTCCCTGCTCCTCGTCGTGACCGGCGTGGCCATCGCCTCGGCGGCGGTGGCGCGCCTCAACCGCTCCTTGCTGTCGAACTGGATGCCGCGGCCGCAGGACGCCGCCGAGCTGCTCTACCAGCGCGTGAGGCTCGGCCGCGGGCCGAAGATCGTGATCTTCGGCGGCGGCACTGGCACCTCGAACCTCCTCAGGGGCCTGCGCGAGCACACCTCGAACCTCACGGCGGTGGTCGCGGTCAGTGACGACGGCGGCAGCTCCGGCCGCCTCCGCAAGGCGTTCGACATGCCCGCGCCGGGCGACCTCACCGACTGCCTGGCGGCGCTGTCGAACCGCGAGTCGAGCCTCAGCCGGCTGCTGCAGCACCGCTTCGAACGCGGCGACGAGCTGCGCGGCCACACCTTCGGCAACCTGCTCATCACGACGCTGCGGGAGTTCGAGGGCGACTTCGGTCAAGCGTTGCGCGTCCTGAACGAGCTGCTCGACCTCTCGGGCGCGGTGTTCCCGGCCACGACCGAGCCCGTCACGCTCGAGGTCACGAAGCGCGACGGCACGGTGGTGCGCGGCGAGAGCGCCGTGCGCGAGGTCGAGGGGCCCGTGAGCTCGGTGGCCCTGGTCCCGTCCGCGCCCTCCACCCTGCCCGAGGTGGAGCTGGCGATCCGCGAGGCCGACCTCATCGTCCTCGGCCCGGGGAGCCTCTACACCAGCACCATCCCCCCGCTGCTGGTGCCCGGGGTGCGCAGCGCGCTCGACCGGGCCGGCGGGCGCGTCGTCTACGTGGCGAACATCATGACCGAAGCCGGCGAGACCGACGGGCTCGACGCCTTCGACCACGTCGCGGCGCTGATCGAGCACGGCGCCAGGCGTCCGGACGTGGTCGTCGTGAACGCCAGCGCCCTCGACGAACGGCGCTTGAGGGCGTACGCTGCCGAGCGCGCCGAGCCCGTGCGGCCGGCTCGCGAACGCTTCGAGGCGGCCGGCATCGCCGTCGAGATCATGCCTCTGTTAGGCGACGGCGAGCTCGCCCAGCACGACAGCGCCCTGCTGGCGCGGGCGTTGGTGCGCATGGCCAAGGAAGCGCGGGCGCAGACGCCCGTGGAGCACCGTCCGCCCGTCTTGGGAGCCCACACGTGAACTTGATCGCCCTCGCTGCCGCCGCCGCGCTCAGGCTGCTCGACCCCACCGGCGACGCCGCCGGTGACGGCACCCTCATGCCCCCCACCTCGCCCGCCTACGCCGACCTCTCGGTCTTCGACCTGCAGGAGGTGGCTCTGGTGCCCGGCGCCGTCGAGGGCGAGCCGGCGACCCTGGCCGTGGCCATGGGTTCGATCGAGCGCAGCGAGGCGATGCCCGGCGGCTTCAACCGCGTCGTGGTGGACGTCTACGTCGACGACGGGCCGGGGGGCGCCGAGGCCACCTTGACGGGGCCCGGGATGCTGATGCCCCAGGGCCGCGGCTGGGAGTACGCGGTGCGCGTCTCGCCGCGCGGGGCGTTCGGCGCCGTCGCGCCGCTGGACCCTGCCGTGCCCGTCGAGTGGCAGCCGCTGCCGCTGAGCATCGACGGGGACGTCTTCGTCGTCACCCTGCCCTGGGCGTTGACCGACGACGCCGAGGCCTACGCCGTGAGCGGGCTGTTCGACGCCTTCTCCCCCACCGACTGGCGCGAGCTCAGCCGCACCCCCTCGCCGTGGTCCTTCTCCAGCGCCGAGCAGGTGCCGTCCGTGGTCGACGTGCTGGCCGCCGACCAGGAGGCGCAGGTGCAGGCGGTCTCCAGCGGCGTGCTGCCGGCGCCCGTCCGTCCCCGCGACACCGGTCTGCCCTGGCTGCTGCTCGCCCTCGCCGGCGTCGTGATCGCCATGGCCGGCCTGTGGCTCAGGCGCCGCGTGCCGGCCGCGTCCGTCGGGGAGCCGGTCCGAGCCGCCGAGGACGAGGAGGACCTCGCCGAGGTCACGGCGGACGCGGAGGAGCGGCCGGAGGCGACCGCGGCAGGTGCGTCGGCCGACGAAGCGGAGGCGGCGGCCCGGGACGAGGTCGCGGCCGCCGAGGAGGGCGAAGCCGCGGTCGCCGACGCCGACGACGACACGGCTGCTGAGGCCGCCGAGCCCGCCATCGCGGCGGGCGACGAGCCGCGGGAGGTCGGGGAGGGACTCGTGGGCGCCGAGGCGCCGGAGCTCGACACCGACCCGGCACCGGCGCCGGACGCGGAGGCGAAGGAGCCGGCCGAGGACGTGACGACCGCGGACCGCGCGGGCGCCCGCTCCGACCCGCTGGGGGCCGGGTGGGGCGACGAGGACGGTGAGGCCGAGGAGGACGACCTGGCAGCGTTCGTGGCGGGCGAGGGGCGCCGCCGGGGCGAGCTCGTGGTGGAGATGAGCGACGAGGAGGACGAGTAGCCGAGCCCGGGCGTCCAGCAGGCTGGGCCCGGCAGGGAGCGTTCCGGGCAGCTGGGCCCGGACGAGCATCGCCCCGGGCGCGTCCGCTCGGGGCGATGCTCGGCCTGACGGTTCGTGCGTGGGTCGCTCAGTCGCCGTAGACGGGCTGAGCCGCGGTCGTGTCCACCGCCTGGCGCTGCACGGCGGCGCCCAGCGAGCGCAGGCGCTCGGTGAGCCTCTCGTAGCCGCGGTCGATGAACCGCAGCCCGCCGATCTCCGAGGTCCCGCTGGCCGCCAGGGCGGCGATGACCAGGGCGCTGCCGGCGCGGATGTCGGCCGCGTGCATCGCGGCGCCCTTGAGCGGGCCGCCGCGCACCTCCAGCGTCCGGTCCACGAGCCGCAGGTCGGCCCCGGTGTGGGCGAGCTCCTCGACGTGCGTGAAGCGGTCGGGGTAGACGGCGTCGGAGAGGTTCGAGAGGCCGGGGACGGTGGCCAGGAACGCCGTGAACGGCGCCTGTAGGTCGGTGGGCACGCCGGGGTACTCGGTGGCGCGGACGTCCACGGGACGCAGCTCGCGGTCGGAGGCGTCCACGGTCAGCCTGCCCTCCCCCGTCGTGACGCCGACGCCCGCACCCTCGAGGGCGCTGATGACGGCCGTCAGGTGCGCCGGCTCGACGTCGGTGAGGGTGACGCGACCGCGCGTGGCCGCCGCGGCGAGCATGAACGTGCCGGCCTCGATGCGGTCGGGGATGGGCCGGTAGGTGACGCCGCGCAGCCGGCGCACGCCGCGGACGGTGATGGTGCGGGTGCCTGCCCCCTCCACCCGAGCCCCCATGGCGTTGAGCATGTTCGCCAGGTCGGGCACCTCGGGCTCGAGGGCGGCGTTCTCGATGACGACCTCGCCGTCGGCCAGCGCCGCGGCCAGGAGGACGTTCTGCGTACCGCCCACGGTGGGGGCCTCGAAGACGACGCGGCCCTCCATGCGCACCGGGCGGCGGGCGTGGAACACGCCCTCGTCCTCGTCGACGATGACGCCCAGGTCGCGCATGGCGGCGAGGTGCCTGTCCACGGGGCGGGGACCGAAGGCGCAGCCGCCGGGCATGGGCACGGTCGCCTCGCCGCAGCGGGCGACGAGGGCGCCCATGATCACGAAGCTCGCCCGCATCTTGCTCACCAGTCCGTACGGGGCGGAGCAGGTGCGGAGGCTGCGCGCGTGCAGCCGCAGCGTGTGGCCCTCCCACCGCGTGTCGACGCCGACGTGGCGCAACAACTCCTCGAGCACGAGGACGTCGGCCAAGCGCGGCACGTCCTCGAGCACGACCTCCTCGTCGGTGAGGAGCGAGGCCAGCATGAGGTAGAGGGCCGAGTTCTTCGCGCGGAAGACGGGCAGCTCGCCGGAGAGGGGCCTGCCGCCTTCGATGATCATGACGTCGCTGGAGTCGGTCACGCTGCCCCTTCGTCCTACAGCCCGAGCTTGACAGGCCGGGAACCGCTGTGGTGTGAGATGATGCACCACCACATCGTGTGCATCTTGCACATCGTCAGTATAATGGGCGCACGTAGCGGCTGTACATAGGCGTCGCGAGCCGTCGCACGGGCGCCGCCGTGCCGCCAGGAGGTCAAGTGCCGAAGCGCGAGAAGAAGCGTCTGCACGTCGTGCTCACGGAGGAGCAGGACTCGCTCCTCACGAAGACGGCGTACCAGCTGTCCAACCCGGAGCGCCTGGTGTCGAAGTCCGAGGTGGTCAGGCTGGGCATCGAGATGCTGACGAGGGCCGTCGAGGAAGGCAAGCTCGACCCCGAACTGCTCCGCACGCTGGACGGCGACCAAGAGTAGTCTGAGGGCCGTGTTCGCCGCCGGGGAGGTGCTCGACGGCCGTTACGAGATCCTCGGACCTCTAGGGGTCGGCGGGATGGCGCACGTGTTCAAGGCGCGCGACATCCATCTCGAGCGGACGGTCGCGCTCAAGGTCCTCAGGCCCCACCTCACCGAGACCGACAGCGAGCGGTTCCGGCGCGAGATCAGGGCGCTGGCGCAACTGAACCACCCCGGTATCGTCACGATCTACGACCTGGGCCTGGGCGAGCGCGTCTACTTCGCGATGGAGCTCATCGAGGGCGGGCCTTTCACCGACCTCGGGCCGGTGGACGGCGACGTCGAGCCGCTGGCCCGTCTCCTCGAGGCCGCCGCGGTGGTGGCCGAGGCGTTGGCGTACGTGCACCGCCTGGGGATGGTGCACCGCGACCTGACCCCCAGGAACGTGCTGCTCACGCCCCAAGGCACGCCGAAGGTGATGGACTTCGGTCTCGTGCAGCTCACGGAGACCTCGAAGCAGCTCACCCGCACGGGTCTCACGCTGGGCACACCCCAGTACATGGCCCCGGAGCAGGCCACGGGCGAGGCCACCGGCGCCGCCACCGACCTCTACGCCTTCGGGGCGGTGCTCTACCGCACCGTGACCGGCGTGGCGGCGTTCGAGGGCGAGAACGACCAGGCGGTCCTCTACCAGCACGTCTACGGCAAGGTCACGCCGCCGCACGAGCTGAACCCGCAGGTGCCCGAGGCGCTGTCGCGGCTGGTGATGAGCCTGCTCGAGAAGGACCCCGCGCGCCGGCCGCCCTCCGGGGCGGCGGTGGCCGAGACCCTCCGCGCGGTGCTGGCCGACGTGCGCGCGCGTGCCGTCGGCCAGCCCGGCGCCGGGCCAGGCCGCACGCACGCCTTCCCGTCCGGCCCTCCCCTGCCGCAGCACCTCGACGAGCGCTGGCGCGTCAACCTGCAGGAGGGTCCCCAGTTCCCGTCGGGGCTCACCGCCGCCGGCGGCTTCCTGCTGGTGGGGCAGCGCTCCGACGCCCTCGCCGTCCTCAGGCCCGCCGACGGCGCCCTCCACGCGACGTTCGAGCTGGGCGACGAGGCCTACCAGCCGCCGCTCTTCACGGGGGGGCGGGTGTTCGTGACCAGCCGTGACGGCGCCATGCAGGCCCTCTCGTGGCCGGGCGGCGAGCCGCTGTGGCGCCGCGAGGACGAGGACGTGGTCGGCGGGGCATCGTACGGGCGCGACGTCGTGGTGGCGGCGGGCGACAAGGTCGCCCTGTGGACGGCCGAGGGGGACGAGCTCTGGACATGCGCGCTCGGCGCCCAGACGGTGACCGCGCCGACCCTGCATCGCGGGCTCGCGCTGGTGGCCGCCGCCGACGGCTGGCTGCACGCCGTGAGGCTCTCGAGCGGGAAGCACGCCTTCAAGGTGCAGGTGGGGCCCATGAGCGCCTGCCCGGCCGCTGCGGGCGGCGTCGCCCTCCTGCCGGTACGCACGGGCGAGCTGCACGCCTTCGACCTGGAGAAGCGCGACGTGCTGTGGACGTACGAGCTCGAGGGCGAGCAGTGGAGCACGCCAGTGGTCTGGCAGCAGTACGTCTACGCCGCCTCGTGGGGGCAGCGCATCCACGCCCTCAGCCTGGCCTCGGGCGACGACGTCTGGACCCGCCCGCTCCCGGCGCCGGTCACGGCCACGCCGGCGCTCGCGGCCGGTGCCCTCTACGTGGGCACCGAGAACGGCGACCTCATCGCCCTGGACGCGAGGACCGGCCGCGTGCTGCACTCGCGGCGCGTGGCCAACGGCTCCATCCAGGCCAGCCCGCTGCCTCTCGGGGACGCCGTCTTCGTGGCCGCCCTCGACGGCACCGTGGTCGCGCTGTCCTGACTCGCCCAGCGCCCCTCCCGCGCGGGGTGCCGGCCGCCCCGCTGACCGGCCCGTCGCGCGCAGCGTGCTACCGTCGGTCATCCCAAGGACGGGCCCAGGAACGGCCCACCTCGGCCGCCAATCCCTGAAGCCGCGGCCAGACGCTTCCACCGGATCACCTCCTGGAGGGCTGGGACGCCGGCTTCGCGCTTCGCGGTCACTCCCGTCGCGCCGCCGGCCGAGGAGACGACCCATGGCCGTACCACCCCTGACAGCGAACCCCGCCCCGGAGGCCGTGCCGGCCACCGCCGCGGCTGGGGCCCCCGCGCCGACGCCTAAGGCCCCGGGCCCCTACCACGGCTGGCAGCAGCTGGTGAAGCCCTACACGCAGCCGGACCTGCGCAAGAGCGTGTGGCAGGTCGTGAACTCCTTCGGCGGCCTGTTCCTCGGCTTCGCTCTCATGTGCCTGGCACAGGCGTTCGTGGGGTACTGGCTGGCGCTGCTGCTCGCCGTCCCGACCGCCGGCTTCCTGGTGAGGGTGTTCATCATCCAGCACGACGCCGGGCACGGCTCGTTCTTCAAGTCGAAGCGCTGGAACGACGTCGTGGGCGCCGTGGCGGGCGTGCTCACGCTGACCCCGTACAACTTCTGGCGCAAGACCCACGCGATCCATCACGCCCACCACGCCGAGCTCGAGGAGCGCGGCATCGGGGACGTGTGGACCATGACCGTGGACGAGTACGACGCGGCGCCGCGCTGGAGACGGCTCGCCTACCGCGTGTTCAGGAACCCTTTCTTCCTGTTCCTAGTCGTCCCCACCGTGAACTTCCTGGTGGTGCAGCGCTTCCCGGTCGGCGCCAAGAAGGGTTGGCGGACCGGCGAGGTCGCGTCGGTGTGGTGGACGAACCTGGCCGTGGCGGGCCTCGTGGCGGGCGTGAGCCTGGTGATGGGGTTCTGGACCGCGTTGGCGCTGATGCTGCCGGTGATGGTCCTCGGGGCGTCGGTCGGCACCTGGCTCTTCTACGTGCAGCACCAGTTCGAGCGCACGTACTGGGAGCACACGCCTACATGGGACTACACGCTGGCCGCCATGGAGGGCAGCTCCTACTACCAGCTCCCGAAGGTGCTGCAGTGGTTCACCGGGAACATCGGCTACCACCACATCCACCACCTGAGCCCGCGCATCCCGAACTACAACCTCGAGGCCTGCCACGAGGACAACGAGCTGTTCCGCCGGGTCGTGCACCTGAGCCTGGGCGACAGCCTCAAGACGACGCGCCTGGCCCTCTGGGACGAGGAGAACCGGAGGCTCGTCCCGTTCGCCGCC
Source organism: uncultured bacterium (assembly GCA_964529575.1). Classification (GTDB taxonomy): domain Bacteria; phylum Deinococcota; class Deinococci; order Deinococcales; family Trueperaceae; genus DASRWD01. The sequence continues at coordinate 26,375 of CAZGXF010000007.1, read as the reverse complement.
GCGAGGCGGTCCGGCCGCGCGACCGCCACGGCCTGAGCGGACGAGGGCGTCGGCCCAGGCCCTGCACCCGGCCCTAACCGGCGCCGTGAGCCGTGCTCAGGCGGCCTCGGGACGCACCGCCCGGCCGGCGCCGTCCTCCGCGGGCCGCCCCAGCCCCGCCTCGACCCGCGGCAGCACGTGCCAGAAACGCGTGCGCGCGGCAGCCCAGTCGGTTAGCAGGCTCGCGGCCAGCGCCGACCCGGTGGCCTCGGCGTGGCGCTCCACCAGCCGACGCAGCCGCGCCTCGGCGGCGTCGCCGCCCAGGCGCCGCGCCTCCACGGAGCCGCCGTTGAGCCGGCCCGGGAACGTGCCCTCCTCGTCGAGGACGAACGCTTCGCCGCCCGACATCCCCGCCGCGAAGTTACGCCCCACCGGGCCCAGCACCACGACGGTGCCGCCGGTCATGTACTCGCAGCCGTGGTCGCCGCAGCCCTCCACCACCGCGGTGGCGCCCGAGTTGCGCACGCACACCCGCTCGCCCACGCTGCCCGCCGCGAAGAGCGCGCCCGCGGTCGCTCCGTAGAGGACCGTGTTGCCGGCGATCACGCCGCGCGTGCCCGCCTCGCGCGGCCTGAGCACCAGCTCGCCACCCGCCAGCGACTTGCCCACGTAGTCCTGCGCCTCGCCGCGCAGCTCGAGCCTCATGCCCGGCAGCGCGAACGAGCCGAAGCTCTGCCCGGCCGCGCCGGTGAAGCTCGCCACCAGCGAACCGTCCACCAGGCCGGCGTCCCCGTGGCGCCTGGCGATCAGCCCCGCGGCCCTGGCGCCCAGCGTCCTGTCACCGTTGCTCGCCGCGGCGTCGAACCTCAAGACCCCGCCCTGGCCGGACTCCAGCCAGGCGCCCACGGCCGCCGCCAGCTCGTCGTCGAGGCTCGGCGCGGCGGTCGGCGGCGGGTCGTTGCGACCGCCCTGCCAGCGCCGCGCGCTGCCGGCGGGGAGCAGCCGCTCGTCGACCAGCGGCGCCAGGTCGAGGCCGACGCCCTTGGGCGCGGCGGCGTCTTGGCGGACACGCACGAGGTCCCAGCGCCCGACGAGCTCGTCCAAGGTCCGCAAGCCCAGGCGCGCCAGCTCGTGCCGCAGCGACTCCGCCAGGAACGTGAAGAACCTGATGACGTGCTCGGGCTCGCCGGCGAAGCGCCGCCGCAGCTCGGGGTCCTGCGTCGCGATGCCCACGGGGCACGTGTTCAGGTGGCACTGGCGGATCATCGCGCAGCCCAGGGCCACGAGTGCGGTGGTGCCGAAGCCGAACTCCTCGGCGCCCAGGGCGGCGGCCACGACCACGTCGCGGGCGGTCTTCAGGCCGCCGTCGACGCGCAGGCGCACCCGGCCGCGCAGGTCGTTCTGCACCAAGCTGCGCTGCACGTCCACGAGCCCCAGCTCCCACGGCAGGCCCGAGTGCTTCACGCTCGACAGGGGGCTCGCGCCCGTGCCGCCGTCGTGGCCGGAGACCTGCACCGAGTCGGCGTAGCCCTTCGCCACGCCCGCGGCGACGGTCCCCACCCCGGTGCTGGCGACCAGCTTCACGCCGATGCGGGCCCGCGGGTTCACGCGCTTGAGGTCGTAGATGAGCTGCGCCAGGTCCTCGATCGAGTAGATGTCGTGGTGCGGCGGCGGGCTGATGAGCGTCACCCCCGGCACCGCGTGGCGGATGGCCGCGATCTCCTCCGAGACCTTGAACCCCGGTATCTGGCCCCCCTCGCCCGGTTTCGAGCCCTGCGCCATCTTGATCTCGAGCTCCGCCGCGCTCACCAGGTAGTGCGGGGTGACCCCGAAGCGCCCGGAGGCCACCTGCTTGATGGCGCTGTTCGCCAGGTCGCCGGCACGCGGGTGCCAGGCGTCGGAGTAGCTGCGCCCGGGCTCGTCCGTCTCGAACGGCGCGAAGCGCGCCGGGTCCTCGCCGCCCTCGCCGGAGTTGCTGCGCCCGCCTAGTCGGTTCATCGCGATCGCCAGGGCCTCGTGGGCCTCGCGCGAGACGGAGCCGTGGCTCATCGCCTGCGTGGTGAACCGCTTGACGAGCTCGGCCACCGGCTCGACCTCGTCGAGCGGCACCGCCTGTCCGGCCGGCGCGACCTCGAGCAGGTCGCGCACCGTCGTCGGCGGGCGGCCGTCGACGGCCGCGACGTACTCGGCGAACGCCTCCGCCGAACCCGTCCTGACGGCCTTGTGCAGCGGCTTGAAGACGTCGGGGTTCAGCGCGTGGTACTCGCCCGCCTTCCTGAACCTGTAGACGCCGCGGTCCGTCAGCTTCTCGGGCGCCTCGGGGAAGGCGGACGCGTGGAACTCGAGGACGTCTCGCGCCAGTACGCCTAGGTCGACCCCGCCGGTCAGGCCGGGCGTACCGGAGAAGTAGCGCTCCACGACGTCCGCCGAGAGGCCCACCTGCTCGAACACCTGCGCGCCGCGGTAGGACGCCAGCGTGCTGATGCCCATCTTCGACATCGTCTTCAGCAGGCCCTTCTCGACCGCCTTGACGTAGCGCGCCACGGCCGCGTCGGGGTCGATGGGGTCGCGCCCCTTCGCGCCCTTGGCGACGTCGCGAGCGGTGGCCAGCGCCAGGTACGGGTGCACCAGCGCCGCGCCGAAGCCGATGAGGCAGGCGAAGTGGTGGTCCTCGCGGGGCTCGCCGGTGTCGCACACTATGGCCGCCCGGGTGCGCCGGCCCACCAGCAACAGGCGGTGGTGCACGGCGCCCACGGCCAGGAGCATCGGCACGGGCGCCCGGTCGGGGCCGATGCCCCTGTCCGAGAGGACCAGCACCGAGACGCCCGAGGCGACCTCGTCCTGCGCCCTGTCGGCGAGCTCCTCCAAGGCCCGGGCCAGCCCCGCGGACCCGTCCGCCACCGCGAACGTGCAGTCCAGCACCGCCGTGGCCAGCACGTTCTGGGACTTCAGCGCCTCGAGCGTGGCCTCGTCGATGACCGGGCCGGGGAACCGCATGACGCGCGCGGCCTCGGGCTCCTCGTCGAGGACGCTGGCGCGCGGCCCGAGCACGGTGGACAGCGACATCACGACGCTCTCGCGCAGCGGGTCCATGGGCGGGTTCGTCACCTGCGCGAAGCGCTGCTTGAAGTACCGGTAGGTGAGCTGCGGCTGCGCCGAGAGCGCGGCCAGCGGCGTGTCGTCGCCCATCGAGCCCAGCGGCGCCTCGGCGTGCACGGCCATGGGCTCGAAGATCCGGTCGTACTCCTCGGCGTGGTAGCCGAAGACCTGCTGGGCGCGGCGCAGCTCGGGCACCTCGGGCTCGGCCGGGGCTCTAGGCGGGCTCGGCTCCAGCTCCACCTGGTAGCGCTCGACCCAGGTGCCGTACGGGCGCCTGCCGGCGTAACGCGCCTTGAGCTCGCCGTCGCGCAGCAGCCGGCCCTCCAGCGTGTCCACGGCGATCATGCGCCCCGGCCCCAGCCGGCCCCGCTCGACGACGCGGTCCTCCTCGGACGGCAGCACGCCGGCCTCGGAGGCGACGACCAGCAGGTCGTCGGCGGTGAGCCAGTAGCGCTGGGGCCGGAGGCCGTTGCGGTCGAGGGCGGCCACGGCGTAGCGGCCGTCGCTGACGGCCAGCGCGGCGGGGCCGTCCCACGGCTCCATGAGGGTCGCGTGGTAGTCGTAGAACCCGCGCAGGTCGGGGCTCACGTCGGCGTCGTTCTCGTAGGCCTGCGGCAGCAGCATCATCAGCGCGTGCGGCAGGTCGCGGCCCGAGAGGGTGAGCAGCTCGAGGGCGTTGTCGAGCGCCCCCGAGTCGGAGGCGCCCTCCTCGATGACCGGCACGAGGTCCTTGACCTCGTCGCCCCATACCCGGCCCGCGAGCCGCGGCTCGCGGGCGCGCATGAAGTTCACGTTGCCCTGCAGGGTGTTGATCTCGCCGTTGTGCGCCAGCAGCCGGAACGGCTGGGCGAGCGACCACCGCGGCACGGTGTTCGTGCTGTAGCGCTGGTGGAAGACGCAGACGGCCGTCTCGTAGTCGGGGTCGGCCAGGTCGAGGTAGAAGCGCGGCAGCTGGGCGGCGGCCAGCAGGCCCTTGTAGGCGACGGTGCGGCTCGACAGCGAGCAGACGTAGGCGCGGCCCAGCCCGGCGTCACGGAGGCGCCGCTCGATACGCTTACGGGTCAGGTAGAGCGTCCGCTCGAACGCCTCCTCGCCCTGCCAGCGCGGTCGCCTGAGCAGCACCTGCCTGATGAACGGGAGGCGCGCGCGGGCCTCGTCGCCTAGCGCGTCCGGGTCGGTGGGCGGGGTCCGCCACGCCAGCGTCTCCAGGGGGCTGCGCGCCAGCTCGTCCTTCACCAAAGCGAGGACCCGCTCCGCGGGCGCGTCGTTGGCGACGAAGAAGACGCCCACGGCGAGGTCGCGGTCGCGTTCCAGCCGCACGCCGCGGGCCTCCAGCTCGCGGCGGAACAGCCGGTGCGGCACCTGCGTGAGCACCCCGGCGCCGTCGCCGGTCTTGCCGTCGGCGCTCACGGCGCCGCGGTGCGCCAGGTTCGCCAGGGCCGTGAGGCCGTGGGCCAGGACGTCGTGGGAGGCCCTGCCGCCGACGTGGGCCACGAACCCCACGCCGCAAGCGTCGCGCTCCTCATGCCAACCGAGCTTCGCGAAGTCCGACCACACGGGCACTAGAACCTCCCCTGGTGATGTGGGAAGCCTCGGCGCCCGCTGGTCGCTGCTCCTCTGACTGGCAGGCCGACCCTGACGGCGCTACGTTGACGCGACTGTCGACGTCTCCAAGGCAGACGGTCGTCGCGGCGCGCTGGGTTGGTCGCGCGGTACCCGCCCGAACGTTGGCGGGAACTGTAATGGCGAGAGCGAAGCTGTGTCAAGGCGCGCGGGGGCTCGCGCGCCGCCTTGCCGCCGATGTGGTATACGGGCGGGCCGGGTCCCAGGGGCCCCGCCCGCCCCACCGCTCAGTCCCCGGCCACCAGGCCGGCCGCCTCGGGGGCGGCGAGGGGCGCGCCCGGCACCTTCACCTGTCCCGTGGCCAGCTTGTTCAGCACGTCCACGTAGGCCTTCGCCGATGCCTCCACGACGTCGGTGGAGAGCCCGCGGCCCTGCACGAGGCGGGAGTCGTGGCGGACGCGGATCGTCACCTCGCCCAGGGCGTCCTTGCCCGAGCCGACGCTCCGCAGGTCGAACGAGTCGAGCTCCAGCGCCAGGCCGGTGATCGCCTCGATGGCGTGGTACACGGCGTCCACGGGGCCGTCGCCGGTGCCGGCCAGCGTCACGGGCCCCGTGTCGGTCTCGAGCGTCACGGTCGCCACCGGCACCATGTTCGTGCCGGACTGGAACTGCACGCTCTTCAGGCGGTACGCCTCGGCGGCGCGACCGGCCTCGTCGTCCATCAGTGCCCTGATGTCCTCGTTCGTGACGCGGCTCTTGCGGTCGCACAGCTCCTTGAAGCGGGCGAAGACGGCGTTCAGGCGCTCGTCGGCGACGTTCGCGTAGCCCAGGTCCTCGAGGGTCTTGCGGAAGGCCCGCCGGCCCGAGTGCTTGCCCATCACGAGCACGCCCGCGTCACGGCCCACCAGCTCGGCGTTCATGATCTCGTACGTCTCGCGGTGCTTGATCACGCCGTCCTGGTGGATGCCCGACTCGTGCGCGAAGGCGTTCTCCCCCACCACGGCCTTGTTCGCCGGCACGAGCATGCCGGTGTGCCGCTCGACCAGCTTGCTCACGCGGTAGATCTCGCGCGTGTTGATGCCGATCTTCACGCCGTAGTGGTCGGCGCGCGTGTAGAGCGCCATGGCCACCTCCTCGAGGGAGGTGTTCCCGGCGCGCTCGCCGATGCCGTTGATGGTCGCTTCGACCTGCGTGGCCCCCGCCTCTACGGCCGCCAGGGAGTTCGCGACCGCCATGCCGAGGTCGTCGTGGCAATGGGTGCTGATGCGCACGTCCCTGGCCTCGGGCACGTTCGCGAAGATCGAGCGGATCAGGTCGCCGTACTCCTGCGGCGTGCCGTAGCCGGTGGTGTCGGGGACGTTGATCGTCGTGGCGCCCGCGGCGATGGCCGCGCGCACGAGCGCGTAGACGAACTCCGGGTCGGCGCGCATGCAGTCCTGGGCGCTGAACTCCACCTCCTCGGCGTAGTTCCGGGCGTAGCGGACCATTTGCTCCGAGAGCTCGAGGACCTCCTCGCGCGTCTTCCGCAGCATGTGCTCGAGGTGCACGTCGCTGGCCGAGGTGAAGATGTGGATCATCGGCCGCTTGGCTACCTCGACGGCCTGCGCGGCCCGGTCGATGTCGGCCGTGTGCGTGCGGGCGAGGGCGCAGACGATAGGCCCCTCGACCTCGCTGGCGATGGCGCGCACGCACTCGAAGTCGCCCTGGCTCGTGATCGGGAAGCCCGCCTCGATCACGTCGACCCCCAGGCGGGCGAGGGCGTGGGCGATCTCGAGCTTCTGCGCCGTGTTCAGCGCCACGCCCGGGCTCTGCTCGCCGTCGCGCAGGGTGGTGTCGAAGAAGCGGACGTAGCTCACGCCTCGACCTCCTGCGGTCCCTCCTCTGCCTCTTCCTGACGGTCGATGAACGGCATCATGCGGCGCAGCTCGGCGCCCACCTGGGCGATCTGGGACTGCCCGGCGTTGCGCCTGCCGGTCCTGAGGGTGGGCTGGCCGACCTCGTTGTCGAGCAGGAACTCGCGGGCGAACGCGCCGGAGCGGATGTTCGCCAGCACGCCGCGCATGGCCGCGCGGACCTCGTCCGTCACGATCTTCGGAGCGGTGACGTAGTCGCCGTACTCGGCCGTGTTCGAGATCGAGTGACGCATCTTCTCGAAGCCGCCCTCGTAGATGAGGTCGACGATCAGCTTCATCTCGTGCACGCACTCGAAGTACGCCAGCTCGGGCTGGTACCCGGCGGCGACGAGCGTCTCGAAACCGGCCTGCATGAGCGCGGTCACGCCGCCGCACAGGACGGCCTGCTCGCCGAACAGGTCGGTCTCGGTCTCCTCCTGGAAGGTCGTCTCGAGCACGCCGCCGCGGGTGCCGCCGATGGCCTTGGCGTAGGCCAGGGCGCGGCGCTGGGCCTTGCCGGTGGCGTCCTGGTGCACGGCCACGAGGCAGGGGACGCCCGCGCCCTCGCGGTAGGTGCGGCGCACCAGGTGGCCGGGGCCCTTCGGGGCGACCATGAAGCAGTCGACGGCCTTCGGAGGCGTGATCTGGTGGAAGTGGATGTTGAAGCCGTGCGCGAAGGCCAGCGCGTTGCCGGGCTTGAGGTGGGGCTCGATCTGCTCGCGGTAGACCCTGCCCTGCACCTCGTCGGGCAGCAGGACCATGACCACGTCGCCCGCCGCGGCGGCCTCGGCGACCTCCATGACCCGCAGGCCGGCGGCCTCGGCGGCCGCCCAGGAGTTGGAGCCGCGCCGCAGGCCGACCACGACCTCGCAGCCCGAGTCGCGGGCGTTCAGCGCGTGGGCGTGGCCCTGCGAGCCGTAGCCGATGACCGCGATGGTCTGGCCCTTGATGTCGTTCAGGTCGGCGTCTGCGTCGTAGAAGATCTTCGCCATGTCGGGGTTCCCTTCCCGTGTCGCCTCGCTCGAGGCGTCCTGCTCTCTCGTCGCGCCCGTCTGGGCGCACTGGTCCGGTGGTCTCGCTGACTCGGTTCGTTCGTGGCGCGCGGCTAGGGCCGCCAACGTGGTCGGCTCATGCGGCCTTGGCGCGCCCCCTCTCCTTCTCCTCCTGCTCGGTGCGCTCCAGCGCGACCATGCCGGTGCGGACGAGCTCGACGATCCCGAACGGCTTCATCTGGCCGATGAACGCCTGGAGCTTGCGCTCGTCGCCGGTGACCTCGAAGACGAGCGCCTGCCTGGCGACGTCGACGATCCTGGCCCTGAAGTCCTGGGCGATCTGCCTGATCTCGACCCGGTCGTCGGGCGAGCGTACTGCGACCTTGATGAGCATCAGCTCGCGGCTGACGTAGTCCGAGCCGGAGTGGTCGACGATCGTGAGCACGTCGATGAGCTTCTGGAGCTGCTTCGTCACCTGCTCCACGGTGGCGTCCTCGCCCGTGACGACGAACGTGGTGCGCGACAGGCCGGGGCGCTCGGTCTGGGCCACCGACAGCGACTCGATGTTGTAGCCGCGCCGCGCGAAGAGCCCGGCGATGCGCAGGAGCACGCCCGGCTGGTCGCGCACGGTCACGGAGAGCACGTGGCGCGAGACGCTCATCGGCCCGCCCCCGCCTCGGCCGACGTGGCGCCGGTCACGCCGTCACCTCTTCCCGCGCCGGGGTGGGTTCGGCGTGCTCGGGCTCCTGGTCGCCGATGATCATCTCGTCCACGCCGGCGCCGGCGGGGACCATGGGCCACACCTTCTCGGCCTCGTAGACGAAGAAGTTGAGCAACACGGGCCCGCCCTTGGCCAGCGCCTCGGGGATCACGCGCCGGGCCTGCTCCCTGTCGAAGACGTTGTGCCCTTCGATGCCGTAGGCCTCGGCGAGCTTCGCGAAGTCGGGGTTCGAGTCGGCGAGGTAGACCTCGGAGTAGCGCTGGGCGTGGAACAGCTCCTGCCACTGCCTGACCATGCCCAGCATGCCGTTGTTGAGGATCGCGATGACCACGGGGAGGCGGTGCTTCGATAGGGTCGCCAGCTCCTGCACGTTCATCTGTACCGAACCGTCGCCGGCGACGCACACGACCCTCTCCCCCGGGCGGGCGAAGGCGGCGCCGATGGCCGCGGGCAGGCCGAAGCCCATCGTCCCCAACCCGCCCGAGGTGATGAAGCTGCGCGGCTTCGTGGTCGGGAAGAGGCGCGCCGCGAACATCTGGTGCTGCCCCACCTCGGTGGTCACGATGCTGTCGCCGGCGGCCTCGCGCAGCATCTCCAGCACCTCCTGCGAAGCCAAGGCGCCGTCGGTCTTGTAGCGCTCGGGGTAGCGGGCCTTCCAGGCCGAGAGCTGCTCGCGCCAGGGGTCGATGTCGAGGCGCGGCAGCAGCGCCCTCAAGCGCGGCAGCACGTCGCGGAGGTCGCCCACGACGGGCACGTGCGCCTTCACGAGCTTCGAGATCTCGGCGGGGTCGATGTCGATGTGCACGACCGTCGCGTTCGGGGCGAAGCGGCTCACCTTGCCGGTGACGCGGTCGTCGAAGCGCAGGCCGGCGCCCAAGATAAGGTCGCAGTGCGTGATGGCGCGGTTGGCGGTGACGGTGCCGTGCATGCCCGGCATCCCCAGGGTCTCCTCGCGACCTGGCGGGTAGGCGCCGATGCCCATCAGCGTCGTGATGACGGGGATGCCGGTGTGCTCCACGAAGGCAGCGACCTCGTCCGGCGACCCCTGGCCGCCGCCGCCCACGATCATCACGGGCCGCTGGGCCTGCCTGATGGCCTCCGCGGCGCGCTCGATCTGGCGGGCGTTGCCGACCAGGGTAGGCCGGTAGCCCGGCAGGTCGACCTCGGCCTCCAGCGACCCCTCGAACTCGGCCAGCTGCACGTCCTTCGGTACGTCGACGAGGACGGGTCCCGGGCGGCCGGTCGACGCGATGTGGAACGCCTCGGTGATCACGCGCGGGAGGTCGGCGACGTCCTTCACCAGGTAGTTGTGCTTCGTGATGCCGCTGGTGATGCCGTATACGTCGGCCTCCTGGAAGGCGTCGGTCCCTATGAGGCCCGTGACCACGTTGCCGGTGATGGCCACGACCGCCGATGAGTCCATGTAAGCGGTCGCCAGCCCGGTGACCAGGTTCGTGGCCCCGGGCCCGGACGTCGCGAAGCAGACCCCTACCCGGCCGGAGGCCCGGTAGTAGGCGTCGGCCATGTGCGCGCCGGCCTGCTCGTGCCTCACCAGCACGTGTTTGACGCTCGAGTCGTACAGGGCGTCGTAGACGGGCATGATCGCGCCGCCCGGATGCCCGAACACGACCTCGACGCCGTGGCGCTCGAGCATCTTCATCACAACCTCGGAACCCTTCACCCACACCTCCCATGTCCGCAAAAGCGAGCCCCGCCGCTCGTGATCGAAGCGGCGGGGCGCTGGCAGCCGAAAGACCGACCTGTCAGGTCAGCAGGCGCGACCCCCTGGCCCTAGTAGCAGGGCGGCAACGATGACCATGCCGAGAGGGCGCGCGTTCATTGCGGGGGAGTATATGCAGGGCCCGAGGACGTGTCAACAAGGCCCGGAGTCGCCGTGACCGGCGCAGTTGCGCGGTAGCCAACGATGATGCACACTGTGGCACGCGGTCTCAGGCAGGGAGGTAGGCCATCGAAATCCTTCGTGTGTCTGGTTCGTCACGGCCGAACTCGGTTGCGGGAGCCATCGCCGCCCTGCTTCGAAACGAGGGTGAGGTGGAGGTCCAAGCGATCGGCCCGCACGCAGTGAATCAGGCGGTGAAGGCCATAGCCATCGCACGCTCGTACATCCAGGCCGATGGCCTCGGGTTGGTGACGGTACCCTCGTTCGTGAAGCTGGAGCTGCACGACGAGGAACGCACCGCCGTACGGTTCGCCGTGGAGTCTTACAAGGAACCTCGCGAGTGACCGTGGCGCCTTCAGGCGCCGCTCACGAGCCGCCTCCGGCGAGCGCCCGTTCCGTGGCGCTCGCCGTAGTCGTGCGCTGCCTGGAGGGCGCCTACCTGTCACGCGCGCTGTCGGAGGCCGTCGACGGCTCGGGGTTGGAGGGACGAGACCGTTCGCTGGCGGCTGACCTGGCCTACGGCACGGTCCGCCGTCTCCTCTCCCTGGACGCTCGCCTCGCCCCCTACCTGGCCGAACCCGCCAAGCTGCCCGTGAGGGTGCGCGCCGCGCTGAGGATCGCCGCCTACGAGCTGCTGTGGCGCGGCACGCCGCCCTACGCGGCCGTGAGCGCCTGGGTGGACGAGGTCAAGGCGGCGAGCCCCCGTCACGCGGGCCTGGCGAACGCCGTGCTGAGGAGGCTGGGGCGGGAGGAGGCGCCCGCGCCTCGACCGGAGGCCGCCGCGGTGGACCCCGAGCGCGACCTCGCGTTGCCGGCGTGGCTCTTCGAGCGCTTCGTCGCCGCGCTGGGCCGCGAGGCGGCGGTGGCGGCGGCGCTGGGGATGCTCGAGCCCGAGCCCCTGTGGCTCACGGCGCTGCGCGACGGTGCCGAGGAGGCGCTGCGAGAGCAGGGCTGCGAGGTGAGGCCCGGCCCCGACCTCCCGTCGCCTGCTGGCGCCGAGGGCGGCTGGCCGCGCTCGCTGTCGGTGCGCGCGCCGGTCCCCCTGGCCGAGCTGCGAGCGTTCGAGGCGGGCCTGGTCCAGCCGCAGAACCCCGCGTCCCTCTACGCCGCCCGGCTCCTGGGGGCGGCGCCCGACGAGCTGGTCTACGACCTGGCCGCCGGGCACGGCGTGAAGTCCGCGACGCTGGCGGTGAGCGGCGCACGCGTCGTGGCGGTCGAGCTCTCGGAGCGCCGCGCCGCCGAGGCCCGCCGCAACCTGGCCCGCCTTGGGCTAACGGTGGAGCACGTCGTCGCCGACCTCACGGCGGGCTGGCCAGGCGACGCCACGCCAGGCGACCGCGTGCTGCTCGACGCGCCCTGCAGCGGCAGCGGCACGCTGCGCGGCAACCCGGAGATCAAGCTACGCCTGAGGCCAGAGGACGTGGCGCGCCTGGCGCGACTGCAGGCCGGCATGCTCCGCGCCGCCGCGCGCGCCGTGCGGCCGGGCGGCACGCTCCTCTACGCCGTCTGCTCCCTCACCCCCGAGGAGGGCGTGCTCCAGGCCGAGGCGTTCCTGCGCCACGAGGCGGGCTTCGCGCCCGTGCCTCTGCCGGCCGCTCCGGGCGTGCTGTCCCCGGCCGCGGTCGGCGCCTACGTCCTGCCGGTAGGCGGCCTCGACGGCTTCTACCTGGCCCTCTTCGAGCGCCGGGCCTGAGGAGCCCGCACGCCGGACCGACGCGGCGCCTGCGCCGCGTGGGCCCCGCTGACCGCCGCGGTCGCCAGGACCCGTCTCGCCAGCCCCGAGGCGGCCCTGTTAGCGTTGGGCATGGCCAGGAACGAGCCACCGGTACAGCTCTCGGAACGCGTGTACGCCATCACCGGCGCCGTCAACTCCGCGATCGTCGCGGGCGAGGGCGGCCAGGCGGTGCTGGTGGACACGGGCCAGGACTCCGACCACGGGCGCCGGCTCAGGCGCGCGCTCGACGAGCTAGGCCTCACGCCGGTGGCCATCCTCAACACCCACAGCCACGCCGACCACTACGGCGGCAACGACTACCTGGTGCGGCAGTACCCCCAGGCCGTGGTGCACGCGCCGCCGTTCGAGGCGGCGATCCTCCGCGCCCCGTACCTCGAGCCCGTCTACCTGTTCCACGGCGCCAAGCCGCCGGCGGAGATGACCACCAAGTGGCTGCAGGCCAAGCCGTCGCCGGTGCACGTGGAGGTCGAGTCGGGCCCGCTCGAGGTCGCCGGCTTGCGCCTAGAGCTCCTCGACGTGCGCGGCCACGCCCACCGCATGTTCGCCGTGCTCGTGGACGACGTGCTCGTCGCCTCGGACGCCGTGTTCGGCGCGGCCACTTTGGAGCGCTACCCGCTCCCGTTCGGCCAGGACGTCGGGGCCCAGAAGGCCGCCCACGACGTCGTGGCCGGCAGCGGCGCGCGCGTGGTGCTGCCCGGCCACGGTGACGCCACCGAGGACGTCGCCGGCCTGGTGGCGGCGAACGCCGCCGCCGTCGCTCGCGCCGAGGCGGCCGTGCTGGGCGCGTGCCACGGCACGAGCACCGAGGAGGTGCTGGCCCGCGTCGGCGACGAGCTGGGGTTGGCGATGGACGACCTCCCCCGCTACCACCTGAACCTCTGCACGGTCTCCGCCTACCTCTCGCACCTGCGCGAGACGGGACGGGTCACGGCACGGCTGGCGGCAGGCAGGCTCACCTGGGCGGCCGCGTGAGGCTCACCAGCGCCGGCGCGGCGCGCACGGTCACGGGGAGCAGCCACCTGTTGGAGGCCGCCGGAGCCCGGCTGCTCGTCGACTGCGGCCTGTTCCAGGGCGGCGCCGACCTGGAGGCGCTCAACCGCTCCGCCTTCCCCTTCGACCCCGCCCGACTAGACGCCGTGCTGGTCACGCACGGGCACCTCGACCACGTGGGGCGCCTCCCCCTCCTCGTGCGGCTCGGCTACCGCGGAGCGTTCCACGCCACCGCGGGCACGCGGGAGATCGCCGCCATCATCCTCCGCGATGCGGCGGCCTTGGAGCGCGAGGACCACGCGCGCGCCCTGCGCAAGGCCACGCGCGCCGGCCGGGCCCACGAGGTCCCTCCGCCGCTCTTCACCGCCGAGGACGTCGAGGAGGTGCTGGCGCGCTTCGCGACGGTGGCGTTCGACCGACCCTTCGAGCCGGTACCCGGCGTTCGCGTCACCTACCGGCAGGCGGGCCACATCCTCGGCAGCGCCTACCTGGAGCTGGAGGCCGACGGTCGGAGGGTCGTGTTCTCCGGCGACCTGGGCAACAGGCAGAGCTCGCTGCACCCCACCGCCGTGCCGCCTACCGGCGCCGACGCCGTGGTGCTGGAGACCACCTACGCCGACCGCTCCCACCGCTCGTTGGAGGCCACGCGCGAGGAGTTCGCGGCCGTGATCGCCGGGGCCATCGCCGCGGGCGGGAACGTGATCATCCCCAGCTTCGCCGTCGAGCGCGCGCAGCAGGTGCTCTACGAGGTCTACCGCCTGAAGGCGCTCGGTCAGGTTCCAGACGTACCGGTCTATCTAGACTCCCCGATGGCCACGCTCGTCACCCGCGTGTACCGCGACGGCCTGGACGAGCTCCTGCCGGAGGTGGCGGCCGTGTTCGCCCGCGGCGGCGACCCGTTCGTGCCGCCGTCCCTGAAGTTCACCGTCACGTCAGAGGAGTCGAAGCGCCTGAACGACGTCCACGGCGGCGCCGTCATCATCGCCGGCTCCGGCATGATGACCGGCGGCCGGGTCCTCCACCACCTGAAGCACAACCTCTGGCGCGAGGCGGCGAGCGTCGTGGTCGTCGGCTACCAGGCCCGCGGCACGCTGGGGCGCGCGCTCGTCGACGGCGCCAAGGTGGTGCGCGTCTTCGGCGAGGAGATCGCCGTGAGGGCGAGCGTCCACACCATCGGCGGCTTCTCGGCCCACGCCGACCGCGCCGACCTGGAGGCGTTCGTGTCGGCCTCCCCCGCCGCCGAGCTGCTGCTGGTGCACGGCGAGCCGGAGGCGATGGACGCCTTCGCCGCGGCGCAGCGTGCGGCCGGGCGCCGGGTGCGCACCCCGGAGCTGGGCGTCCCTCTCGAGGTATAGGACCGGAGAACCCCGTTCGTAAGCTGGCTTACGGGCCGGAGCGGTAGTCAGCCAACTTACGGAGCGGCCGCCCGCGGCGGGGTTCTACTTGGGCCATGGAGTGGGAGCTACCCGTCATCGCGTTGCGCACGCAGGTCGTGTTGCCACGCACGCTCGAGAACGTAGACGTCGGCCGGCCCAAGTCGAAGCGCGCGCTGGAGGAGGCGCAGGCGGGCGACAACCGGGTCGTGCTGGTCGTCCAGCGCGACGCCAGGGTCGACGACCCCACCGGTGACGACCTCTACGCGGTCGGCACCCTGGCCGTCATCAAGCAGGTCATCAGGCTGCCCAACGACACGCTGCAGGTGCTCGTGGAGGGTCGCGAGCGCGCGCGCATCGAGGAGTACCTGCCCGGCCCCTCGCTGAGGGCGCGCATCGCCACCGTTCCGGAGTCCACGTCCGACTCCGCTACGCCGCGCACCCAGGCGCTCGTGGAGCAGGTGAAGTCGGCCTTCGGCGACTACGCCCAGCAGAACAAGAACCTCAGGCTCGACTCGTTCCACCTCGAGAACCTCCGGGGCATGAAGGAGCCGGGCCCGCTCGCCGACCTGATCGCCAAGTACTCCACCTGGGACGTCGCCGACAAGCAGGCGGCCCTCGAGGAGGCCGACGTCGCGAAGCGCCTCGAGCTGGTCTACGGGTTCCTGACCCGCGACCTGGAGCGCTTCGAGACCGAGAAGCAGATAAGCGCTCGCGTCAAGCAGCAGATGGACTCGAACCAGCGCGAGTACTTCCTGCGCGAGCAGATGAAGGCGATCCAGAAGGAGCTCGGCAACGACGAGGCCTCCGAGACGGAGGAGCTGCGGAAGCGCGTCGAGGAGAAGAGCATGCCCGAGCACGCGCGCGAGCGGGCACTGAAGGAGATCGACCGCCTGGAACGGATGGCGGCCGGCTCCCCCGAGGCCACGGTCGTGCGCACCTACCTGGACACGATCCTCGACCTCCCCTGGGCCGAGATGGACGAGGAGCACCTCGACGTCAACCACAGCCAGCAGGTGCTCGACGAGGACCATTACGCCCTGGAGGAGCCCAAGGAGCGGATCGTCGAGTTCCTCGCCGTCAGGCAGCTCACGAAGGACAAGAAGGACTCCGACTACAAGGCGCCCATCCTCTGCCTGGTGGGGCCGCCCGGCGTGGGCAAGACCTCCCTGGGCAAGTCCATCGCCCGCAGCCTGAACCGCAAGTTCGTGCGCATGAGCCTGGGCGGCGTGCGCGACGAGGCCGAGATCCGCGGCCACCGCCGCACCTACATCGGCAGCCTCCCCGGCCGCATCATCCAGGGCATGAAGACCGCTGGGACCATCAACCCGGTCTTCCTCCTCGACGAGGTCGACAAGATGACCGCCGACTTCCGCGGCGACCCGTCGTCGGCCCTGCTGGAGGTTCTCGACCCCGAACAGAACAACGCCTTCGTGGACCACTACCTCGAGATCCCCTACGACCTCTCGAAGGTCATGTTCGTCACCACGGCGAACACGCTCTCCACGATCCCGCGCCCCCTGCTCGACCGCATGGAGGTCATCCAGATCCCGGGCTACACGCTGCCCGAGAAGGTTGAGATCGCCAGGCGCTACCGCGTGCCGCGGCAGCTGAGGGACCACGGCCTCGAGGAGCGCCTCGAGGTCACCGACGGCGCCATCCAGCGCATCGTCACCGAGTACACGCGCGAGGCCGGGGTGCGCAACCTCGACAGGCTGATCGCCAAGGCCGCGCGCAAGATGGCCAAGGCCTACCTCAGCGAGCCCTGGGAGGAGACCAAGGTCATCGACGAGGTGAAGGTGCGCGAGCTCCTCGGCGTCCCGCCCTTCCGCGACGAGAAGGCCGAGAAGGAGCCGCAGGTCGGCCTCTCGCACGGCCTGGCGTGGACCTCGGTGGGCGGGGTGACCCTCGACATCGAGGCCGTGGTGATGCCGGGCAAGGGCAACGTCACGCTCACCGGTCAGCTGGGAGACGTGATGAAGGAGAGCGCCCAGGCGGGCATCGCCTACCTGCGCCGCAACGCCGACGAGTTCGGCATCCCGGCGGACTTCCACGAGAAGCACGACCTGCACGTGCACGTGCTGGAGGGCGCCACGCCGAAGGACGGCCCGTCGGCCGGCATCGCCATGGCTACGGCCGTGGTGAGCGCCCTCACGGGCCGGAAGGTCCGCGGCGACGTCGCCATGACCGGCGAGATCACGCTGCGCGGGCGCGTGCTGCCCATCGGCGGCGTGAAGGAGAAGCTCCTCGCCGCCCACCAGGCCGGCATCAAGACCGTCATCCTGCCCAAGGAGAACGAGGCGAACCTCGAGGAGGTGCCCGAGGCGATCCTCCAGGACCTCGAGATCATCACGGTCAGCGGCTTCCGCGAGGTGCTCGACGTGATGCTCGTGGAGGACGAGGGCCAGCCGCCCGCGTTCGTCCCGCCCATCGACGACAGGCCTGGCACGGGGGTAGCCCCGAGCGCCTGAGCGCCACCCCCAAGGACGTCAGCGGCCGCGCTCCCGGTGAGCGCGGCCGCTTCGTCGCGGACCGTCCCTAAGCCGCTCGCCGCGCTCTGCGCTCAGGCTCACTCCACCGCCGCGCGCAGGACCTCGCCGTCGCCCGAGAGCTCGTAGGCGCCCAGCGCGGCCGGGAGCAGGGCGGTGGCGCCGGTCGGGAGCTCCAGTACCTGGCCATGAGCCCGTAGTCGCGCCGTGCCCTCCGCCACCGTCAGGACGTGGCAGCTCGCCGGGGTCGTCGCGCCGGCGGCGCCCGCGCCCGGCCGCACCAGCACGGCGTCGAGCACGAACTCGGGCCGCGCCACCAGCCGCCGCCAACGGCCGGGCTCGGCCTCAGGCGGCCGCGGCAGCTCCGCCGGCGCGGCCGAGAGGTGGGCGACGTCGAGCCCCTTGTCGAGGTGCAGCTCGCGCGGCCGCCCCGAGGCGTCGACGCGGCCGTAGTCGAACAGGCGGTAGGTGAGGTCGCTCGACTGCTGGACCTCGTACAGCAGCAGGCCGGCGCCCACGGCGTGGACCGTGCCGGCCGGGTTCACGACCACGTCGCCCGGCCGCACCGGCACCCGGCGCATCAGGGCGGGGAGGGTGCCGTCCTCGGCGGCGGCGCGCACCTCGTCGCGCGAGACGTCGCGGGTGAAGCCGCGCAGCACGGCCGCGCCGGGCGCCGCCCGCAGCACGTACCAAGCCTCGGTCTTCCCCAGGTGGCCCGTGTCGGCCTCCCGCGCCAGGGCGTAGGCGTCGTCGGGGTGTACCTGCACCGACAGGTCTTCGGCGGCGTCGAGCAGCTTCACGAGCAGGGCCATGCGCGGGCCGTAACGGTCCACGGTCAGGGTGCCCAGCAGCTCGGCGCCGTGCCGGTCAGCCAGGTCGGCCACGGTCGCGCCCGCGAGGGGCCCCAGCGCCACCACGCTGGCGCCGTCGGCCAGCCACGCCTCGCCCACGGGGTCCTCGCCCGCTGCGGCGTCGAGGGCCTCCTCCCCCATGAGCGCGGGGAGGGCTCCCCCGCCCCAGACGCGCCGCACGAAGCGCGGGCGCAGCAGCAGCGGGAGAAGCGTTCCTGCGGTCCCTGCCCCCGCCACGTCAGGAGTCGCGGAGGCGCGGGTCCAGGACGTCGCGGATGGCATCGCCCAGGAGGTTGAAGCCCACCACCGACAGGAAGATGGCGATGCCGGGGAAGATCGACATCCAAGGCGCCCGCAGGAACTGCGTGAAGCCGTCGCGGATCATCAGGCCCCACTCGGGCTGCGGGGGCTGGGCGCCCAGGCCGAGGAAGCCGAGCGCCGCCACGTCGAGGATCGCCGTGCCGATCGACAGGGTGAGCTGCACGATCAGAGGCGACAGGCTGTTGGGCAACACGTGCTTGAAGACGACCCCGAGCGGGTTGGTGCCCAGCGCCTTCGCGGCCTGGACGTACTCGGTCTCGCGCACCGACAGCACGACGGAACGCACGATGCGCGTGTAGAGCGGCACCTGAGTCACCGCGATGGCGATGAGCGCGTTCGTGAGGTTCGGCCCCAGCGTCGCCACGATCACGATGGCCAGGAGCACGCCGGGGAACGCCAGGACGATGTCCATGAGCCACACGATGAACGTGTCGACCCAGCCGCCCACGTAGCCGGCCACGAGGCCGAGCAGCGTGCCCGTGACGGCGGCGAAGGCCACGGCCAGCAGCCCCACCCGCAGGCTGATGCGGCCGCCGTGCCAGACGCGGGTGAACTGGTCGCGCCCCAGCTCGTCGGCGCCGAACCAGCGCTCGGCGCTGGGCGGTGCCAGACGGGCGCGCAGGTCGCGGTCGCGCGTGGCGTCGTAGGGGCGCAGCACGGGCGCGAGCAGCGAGGCGATCACGAAGAAGCCGACGATGAAGAGCCCCACCAGCCCGGTCGGGTGCCGGAAGAAGCGGCGGAAGGCGTCGGCCGCCAGGGAGCGGCCGCGGACCGTGGGCGGGGCCACCGTGGGGAGCGCAGGTAGGTCGCTCACGCGTACTGGATCCTCGGGTCGATGAGGGCGTAGGTCATGTCCACGAGCAGGTTCACGACGGCGAACACGACCGCCACGAACAGCACCCCGCCCTGGATGACGGGGTAGTCACGGGAGGCGATGGCGTCGTACACCCACCGCCCGATGCCCGGCCAGCTGAAGACCGTCTCGGTGAGCAGCGCGCCCGACAGGAGCGAGCCGAACGACAGGCCGATGACGGTGACGACCGGCAGGAGGGCGTTGCGGAGCGCGTGCACACGCACCACGCGCCGCTCGCTCAGGCCCTTCGAGCGCGCCGTGCGCACGTAGTCCTGGCCGAGGACGTCCAGCATCGCCGAGCGGGTCATGCGCACGACGATCGCCAGCGGGATCGTGCCGAGCGCCAGCGCCGGCATGACCAGGTGCCTGGCCGCGTCGAGCGCCACGTTCCAACGGCCCCGCAGCAGCGAGTCGAGCACGTACATGCCGGTGACGGGCTCCACCGACATGCCGACCGACAGGCGGCCCGACGGCGGCAGCCACCCCAGCGTGACCGAGAAGACGTAGATCATGATGATCGCCAGCCAGAACACCGGGAACGACACGCCCGACAGCGCTAGCAGCATGATCGCCGTGTCGGGGACCGTGCCCCGGCGCGTGGCCGCGAGCACGCCCGCGGGCACCCCCACCGCCACCGCGACGAACATGGCCGCGAGCGTCAGCTCGAAGGTGGCGGCGAAGCGGTGCCTCAGGCTCTCGCTGATGGGGATGAGCGTGTAGATCGAGCGCCCGAGGTCGAGGCGCAGCAGGCCCGACATGTACGAGAAGTACTGGCTGTCGAAGACGTCGCGCCAATCGCCCGTCTCACGCGCCTTCGCCACGTTGACGAAGAGCGGGCGGTCGAGCCCCAGGTCGGTGCGCAGGCGCTGCACCAGGTTGGGAGCTGCGCGCTGGCCGAGCATGGCGGTGGCGGGGTCGCCCGGGATGACGCGCGTCAGGAAGAAGATGAGCAGGGTTACGCCGATCAGCACCGGCACGAGGCCCAGCACGCGGCGGAGAAGGTAGGCGGTCAAAGACCCTCGTTCCTCGCAAGATAGGGGCGGTCGGACGACCCGAACGGGGTCGCCCGACCGCTGCTAGCGCGGTGTTACTCGGCCTTCGTGACGGTGTGCAGGCTCACGGACGAGTAGCCCAGCGGGCTAGGCGTCCAGCCGTCGATGCTCGCGCGCGTCGCGTTGAGCGTGCGGTTGTGCGCGAACGGGATCATCGGCACGGCCTCGACGACGCGGTTGCCCACCTGGGTGTACAGGCCGGCGCGGACGTCCGGGTCGGCGACCTGACGGGCCTGCTGGAGCAGGTCGCGCGTCTCGGCGTCGTCCCAGCCGATGTCGCTCGGGGCCGACGGGCCGAAGAAGGTGAGCAGGAAGTTGTCGGGGTCGGCGTAGTCGGCGTTCCAGCCCAGCATGTACATGGGGAACTTGCCGGTCTGGTAGTCGGCCAGGTAGGTGGTCCAGTCCTCGGTCTGGAGGTTCACCTGGATGCCGACGTCGGCGAGGTAGCTGGCGATCGTCTCGGCGATGGGCTGCGGGGCCGGGTAGTACGGGCGGCTCACGGGCATGTACCAGAAGTCGACCGAGAAGCCGTCGGGGAAGCCGGCCTCCGCCAGCAGCTCGCGGGCGCGCTCGGGGTCGTACGAGTACGGCCACGGCTCGGCCTGACCGAACATCGTCGACGGGATGAAGCCCGTGGCGGCGACGCCGAGACCGCCGTAGAACGCCTCGATGATCGCTTCGCGGTCGATGGCGTGGGCGATCGCCTGGCGGACCAGGAGGTTGTCGAGCGGCGTGTTCGCCTGGTGCAGCGCGATGTAGCCGACGTTCAGCTCGGTCTCGGGGATGAGGACCTTCAGGTTCGGGTCGGCCTCGATGGCGGCCAGGTCGTCGACCGAGAGGGTGACGGCGATGTCGATGGTGCCGGCCTGCAGCTCGGCGAGACGAGCCGTGGGCTCGGCGATGCCGCGGAACACGACCTGCTCCACCTGGGCGGGGCCGTTCCAGTAGTCGGCGTTGCGCTCGAGGACGATGCGCTCACCCTCGATCCACTCCACGAACTTGAACGGACCGGTGCCGACGGCGCCCACGCCAGGCGTGCCGTACGTGACGCCGTGCTCCATGATCGCGGCCGGGCTGCCGAACTGGAAGTAGACCGCCGCGAACAGCGCGGGCAGGAAGGGGGCCGGCTGGGTCAGGGTGATCTGGACCTCGTGCTCGCCGACGACGGAGACCTCCTGGATGAGGTTGCCCTCGCCGATCGGGCCGCCGAAGACCCAGCCCCACGGCACGAACGTCTTGCCCTGGTCGCGGCCGCTGTACTCGTGGTTGGGGTCGTTCCAGCGGTCGATGTTGAACTTGACGGCCTCGGCGTTGAACGGCGTGCCGTCGTGGAAGGTGACGCCCTGGCGCAGGACGAAGTTCCAGACGGTGGCGTCCTCGTTCGCGCTCCACTCGGTGGCGAGGCCGGGGACGAGGTCGGTGCCGCCGGGCACGAAGTCCACCAGGCGCTCCGTGATCTGCGCGCTCACGACCAGCGAGTTGCCGTCCTGCGAGTCGACCGCGTCCAGCGACGACGGGAACCCGCTCGTCCCCACGACTAGGGTCTGGGCGCTCGCGAGGCCAAGGAACGCCAAGGCCAAGAGAGCCGTCACTAGCTTCTTCATGACACCTCCAAAGAACACTTGCTCGCCTCCTCGAGGCGAGGCCCGACAGTTTCGGTCCGATGTGGAGAGTATCACAATGACCGTTGGGCACGGCCTAACCTAGTCTTCAGACTGCCTGCGGCACCGCGTCTGGGACGAGGACGCCGTCGACCAGGCGGTAGACGGAGACACGCGCCGCCTCCGTCTCCGCCAGGAGCGTCTCGTCGTGGGTCACCAGCACGACCGCCTTGCCGCCGTCGGCGGCGAGGTCGCGGAACAGGCGGAACACCTCGAGGGCACGCGGCCGGTCGAGCGACCCGGTGGGCTCGTCGGCGATGAGGCACGGCGGGTCGAGGGCGAGGGCCCTGGCCACGGCGGCGCGCTGCCTCTCCCCGCCCGACAGCTGCGCCGGCAGGTGCGAGGCGCGGTGCGAGATCCCCACCAGCTCGAGCAGCTCGCGCCCCCGTCGCTCGTCCACCTCCCCCACGATGCGCATGGGCAGCAGGGCGTTCTCGAGCGCGGTGAGGTCCTCCAGCAGGTAGTGCTGCTGGAACACTAGCCCTACGTTCCGAGCGCGCAGGCCGGCCAGCTCGGAGCGGCGCAGGCCGCTCAGGGCGACGTCTCCCCACCAGACCTCGCCGGCGTCGGGCTTGTCGAGGCCCGCCAGTACGTGCAGCAGGGTGCTCTTCCCCGACCCGGAGGGCCCGAGCACGACGGCCAGCTCGCCGGGGTCGACGCGGAGGTCGACGCCGCGCAGCACGTTCACCTCGGCGGCCGGCGTGCTGAAGCGGCGATGCACCCCTTCACACGCCAGCACGCTCGCCACGCTGGTACTATACGTCCTGGAGCGCGAAAGCCCCGGACCGAGCGCCGAGTGCGGCTCCCCGTTGGAGGTCAGATGTCTGCCGAGAGCGTCGGCGAGATCAAGGAGCAGCTAGCCCAGGTACCGCTCTTCCACGGCGTGCCGGAACGCGCGCTCGAGATCGCGGCGTCGGCGGTCCGCAAGAGGGTGTTCGAGCCGGGCGCCACCATCTTCCAGGAGGGCGACAAGGGCGAGGCGCTCTACATCATGGCCAAGGGCCTGGTGAAGCTGTCGAAGGTGGACCTGGGCGGGCACGAGAAGACCCTAGCCATACTCCAGCCGCCCGAGTTCTTCGGCGAGATGGCGCTGCTGGGCCAGACCACGCGCAGCGCCACCGTCACGACCCTCAACGAGGTCCACTGCTACCTGCTCTTCAACGACGACTTCCGCCGCCTGATCTCCGATTACCCGGCCATGAACCTGAACCTGACGAGCACGCTGGCCGCGCGCCTGCGCGGCATGGACGACGAGTCCCAGGTGCTCTCCTACCAGGACGCCCAGGGTCGGGTGGCCTACGTGCTGCTGCGGCTCTACCGCGGCGGGGTCGTGGACCTGGCCGAGGACCGGGCGCTGGTGCGGCTCACCCACCAGGAGCTCGCCAACCTCGCCGGCACCTCGCGCGAGACGGTCACGCGCGCCTTGAAGGCCCTCGAGGGCGAGGGCGTCATCGAGACGCGGCCCAAGGAGGTCTTCATCACCGACCCCGAGGGCCTGGAGGAGATCCTGCACGGCATCCGCTAGGCGTCGAGCGGCGGGCTCCCTGGCCGGGCCGCTCGTCAGCCGGCCGCGGCGGTGCGCGCCAGACGCTCCTCCAGACGCTCCCTCAGCCTCAGCCTGACCGAGGGCCAGGTCGTGTCGACGATCGAGAAGATCACGCTGTCGCGCACGTAGCCGTCCTTGGCCACCATGTGCCGGCGCAGCACGCCTTCGAACTCGGCGCCGAGCGCCAGGATGGCCTTCTGCGACCGCAGGTTGCGCGCGTCCGTCTGGATCTGCACGCGGTGCACGCCCAGGCCCTCGAACGCCAGCTGCAGGAGCAGCAGCTTGCACTCGGTGTTCACGGCGGTACGGAACACGCGCGGGTGGTACCAGGTGTAGCCCAGCTCGCAGCGTAGATGCTTGGCATCGTAGTTGCGCAGGCGCGACGTGCCGACGACGCGCCCCTGGACGTCCCGCACGGTCACCACGTGGGCGGTGCCGGCCGCCACCTCGGCCAGCGCGTCCCGGAAGTACGCGTCGGCCTCGCGGGCCTCGCGCGGCGTGGACGTCAGGTCGTACTCGTCGGGCGCCGCCTGCGCGATGTCCAGCAGAGCCGGCACGTCGTCCCAGGTCAGGGGGTCGAGGCGCACGACGCGCCCCTCGAGGGTGCCCGAGTAGGGCAGCGTCACCCGTTCAGTCACAGGCGAGACTCTACCGCCGCCGGGGCCTGCTCCTCGTCGAGGTCCAGCGTGAAGGGCACGATCTCCGCGTGCTGCACGTGCCTGTCCACGCCGATGATGCTGCTGATCACCACGCCATGGGTCACGACGATCAGCGTGTTGAACCGCCGGTAGCGCCTCAGCACGCCGAGCACCCGGGCGCGCACCTCGTCGAGGCTCTCCCACGGTGCCGGCTCGGGGAGCGGAGCGGTGCCGGAGAGCGTCTTCTTGGCCTCGGCCAGCATCCGGTCGTCGTAATCGGCCAGGGGGTCCTTCTGCGGCAGCCATTCGTGCAGGTCGTGCTCGACGAAGAGCGGCTTGTTCAGCGCCCGCGACAGCAACGCGCCGGACTCGAGGGCGCGCGTGAAGGTGCTGCAGAGGATGGCCTCGGCCTCCCTGAGGCGGTAGTCACGCGCGATCGTGTCGATCTGCAGCCGACCCAGCTGTGTCAGCGGTGCGAAGTCCTTGGCCCAGCCCCTGGCCCCTCGCGACTCCACCAGCGCCCAGTCGGTCTCGCCGTGGCGTACGAAGAGCAGGTTCACGCAGGTCTCCTCCCACCGGGAAGACGGTGGCCCGGAACGTAGAGCATCGACACACCTCGGGTTGCGCCGCGCGCGGACCCTGGGCGGTACTTGCGGGTGACCGGGACCGCGCCGCGCGTCATGTCGAAGCGTAGCGCCGCCGGTTCGAGCGGGGCTGTCGGAAGTCTTACTAAGCGGCGTGAGGCACGGCAGACGCGGGTGTCCACGCCGCTCGGAGCGGGCCGTTCCGGCCCCTTCCCCCGAGGTTAGTATGTGCCCCGTATGCCGCCCTTCGACGACCTCTACCGGCGGGCGGTGCTGGCCACGGCCGACGCCGGGTGGGTGAAGGGCTTCGTAGAGCGCAACGGCTGGAAGCTGGGCGTGGGTCGCTTCGTGGCCGGGCCCGACCTCGAGACCGCCCTGCCGAAGCTGAAGGCCATAGAGGCCAGCGGCAAGGGCGTGATCATCGACGTGCTCGGCGAGTTCGTGTCCAGCGAGGAGGCGGCGCGCGGGTCGGCGGCCCGTGTCGCGGCCGCGGTGCGGGGCGCCCACGCCGCCGGCGTCGAGCCGTACTTCAGCGTCAAGCCCACCCAGCTCGGCCTGGGCGTCTCCTCCGGCCTCGCCCTCGAGCTCGCCGAGGGGCTCGCGCGCCTGGTAGGCGAGGTGGGCGGCACGATGTGCCTCGACATGGAGAGCTCCGGCTACGTCGACGGGACGCTGGGCCTCTTCCTGGAGCTGCGCCGCCGCGGTCACGGCCACGTGGCCACCGTGCTGCAGAGCTACCTGAAGCGCACGCCGGCCGACATGGAGCGCCTGCTGCAGGAGGCGCCGCGGCCGACGCTGCGCATCGTCAAGGGCGCCTACAAGGAGAGCGACGCCGTCGCGTTACGGTCGAAGCGGGACGTCGACGACGCGTTCATGGCGCTCGTCGCTCGCGGGCTGGCCGGCGGCGCCCACGTGGACGTCGCCACCCACGACGAGCGGCTGCTGGAGCGGGCGCTGGCGCACGTCGACGGCGCCGGGCTGGGCCCCGAGGCCTACGGCGTGCAGATGCTCTACGGCGTGCGGCCGCACCTGCAGGACCGGCTCGCCGCCGCCGGACGCCCGCTGCGCCTCTACGTGCCGTTCGGGGACGACTGGTACGGCTACTACAGCCGCCGCCTGGCCGAGAGGCCGGCGAACCTGGCCTTCGTGCTGCGGGGCCTGTTCGGTTGAGGGCGCCCGCTCCGGCCGAGCCGACGTAGACCCGCGCGCCCGGGCGCCTGACGCCGCGGGGCCGCACCGACGGGAGACCGACATGGAGCTCTTCGAACCGTACCGCAACGAGCCGTTCCTCGACTTCGCCGACCCCGACGTGGCGGCGCGCTTCCGGCAGACGCTCGCCGCCGTCAAGGGTCAGCTCGGCCGCGACTACCCCCTCGTGATAGGCGGGGAGAAGGTCCACACCGCCGAGCGGATCGACTCGCTCGACCCCTGTTTCCCCGAGCGCGTCGTGGGACGCGCCTCCATGGGCAAGGCCGAGCACATCGAGGCCGCGTTCGACGCGGCGCAGCGCGCGTACGCCGACTGGTCGCGCCTGACCATGGCCGAGCGCGCCCGCTACCTGGTGAAGCTGGCCGCCATCATGCGGCGCCGCCACGAGGAGCTGGCGGCCTGGGAGGTCTTCGAGGCCGCCAAGAACTGGCTCGAGGCCAGCGCGGACGTGGCCGAGGCCATCGACTTCTGCGAGTACTACGCCCGCGAGGCGCTGCACCTCGAGGGTCCGGCGCGCACCTACGAGTACCCCGGGGAGGAGAACACCACCTTCTACCTGCCCATGGGCGTGGGCGTGGTCATCCCGCCGTGGAACTTCCTGCTGGCGATCATGGTGGGCACCGCCGTGGCGCCCGTGGTGGTCGGCAACACCGTGATCGTCAAGCCCTCGCCCAGCACCCCGGTGATCGCGGCGAAGTTCATGGAGATGGTCGAGGAGGCGGGCTTCCCGCCGGGCGTCATCAACCTGCTCACCGGAGCCGACGCCGACCTCGGCGACGCGCTCGTCGACCACCCGCGCACCAGGTTCGTGAACTTCACCGGGTCGGTCGGCACCGGCCTGCGCATCAACGAGCGCGCCGCCAAGCTGCAGCCCGGCCAGCGCTGGGTGAAGCGCGTCTACCTCGAGATGGGCGGCAAGGACGCGCT
>CAZGXF010000006.1:0-50861 GCA_964529575.1 uncultured bacterium | reverse complement strand
GCCGCCGTCCATCTCGACCTTCGTGCCGCTGCGCAGGTCTGTGACGCTGATCATCTTCGTCCCGTCCTCCGACTGGCTGAGTGCCGCGCCTCCGGCCCGGGTCGACCCCGGCGGGCGGCGTGAGCCCGCTGCGCTCGCTGGGCAGCAGGGTCCTGAGACGGGCCAGTGTATCACCGCGGCGCAGCGCGGCACGGCGCCGCCCGGGGCGGGCTCGCTCCGGGCCGGGGAGCGGTCGGCGCGCCCCGGCGCTCACAGCTCGAGCACGGTCGGAGCTATCCCCGCCGCGGTCACCAGCTCCTCGTAGCGGGCGCGGCCCAGCTCGCCCGGGGCGCCCTCCACGGCCACCAATGCGGCCTCGAGCAGGTTCGTGCCCACGCTGCGCCCGCCCAGCCGCGGCGTGGTGGTCACCAGCCGCCGCGCGCCGGCGGCGCGCAGGAACTCGACGTCGGCGGCGGTGGTCGTGTTCGTGAGCACGTCCTTGCCGCTCAGGTCGGGCGGCGCGTGCGCCCTGATGTAGTGCCAGTCGCCGGCCAGCACCTCGGCCCAGCGGTAGTGCCGCTCGTGGCGCGGCCGTGGCGCCTCGTCCTGCCGCTCGCCGGTCGGGTAGAACCACTTGAACGGCAGGCGCGTCACCACGGGCAGGGCCACGCGGGCCAGCCGACGCAGGGCGACGAGGGTGCGCAGGGGCACGTCGAGGCCGAGCCCGAAGATCAGGTCGCCGAACACCACGTCGGCGCCGTGCTGGGCGATGGCCTCGGCCATGCCGAACCGGTCGACCGAGCTGACCATCAGCACGCGCCGGCCACGCCACCCCACGAGAGGCTCCAGAGCGGCCACCGCGCCGCGCTCCAGGCTGTCCTTGAGCCCCGCGCCGCACACCACCGGCGTGCGCCGCGCGGCCGAGGCGATGCGAACGGCGTCCCTGATGGGGTACCGGCGCTCGCCCACCTTCAGGTAGATGTCGGTGCCGCCGATGCCGATGGCGTCCACCTGGCCGTCCAGCTCGGCCACCAGCGCCCGCGCGGCGGCGAGGTCGCCGCCCACCCCGCGGCGGACCATCCTCACCCGCCGGCCCAGCAGCTCCACCTGCTCGTCGGCGTCGCGCCTGGCCGAGCCCAAGGAGACGCTCACGACGGTCTTGTCGGGACGGCCGGGCACGCGACGACAGGTTACCGCGGAGG
Source organism: uncultured bacterium (assembly GCA_964529575.1). Classification (GTDB taxonomy): domain Bacteria; phylum Deinococcota; class Deinococci; order Deinococcales; family Trueperaceae; genus DASRWD01. The sequence continues at coordinate 49,680 of CAZGXF010000006.1, read as the reverse complement.
CGGCGGGCGTGGCCTCAGGCCAGCGTCTTGGCGTACCAGTCGAGGTGGGGCTTGGCGTCGATGGCGAAGCTGAAGCCCAGGCGCTCCCAGAACCTCCGGGCGCGCGGGTTGTCGCCGTAGATGCTGGCCAGCATCCGCCGCGACCGCCCGGCGAGCCGGCGCTCGAGGTCGCGAGCGCAGGCGGCGCCGATGCCGCGGCTCTGCAGGGACGGCAGCACGAGCAGCAGGTTCACGGTGGCGTCGCCGCGCTCGGGGTAGTCGAGCTTGTAGTCGAGGTAGCCCACCACGAGCCGGCCCGAGAGCGGGTCCACGATCGCGGGCTCCGCCGACGCGGCGGCACCGTCCTCTACGAGCACCAGCTCGGCGTGGCGGCGCGGGTCCTCGGCGACGGTGGCGAGGTCGGTGGTCACCTCGGCGAGCGTGGGGATGGGGATGGAGATGATCTCGAAGTAGGCGGGGGTGGAGAGGTAGACCTGGTGTACGAGCGCCGCGTCGTCCGGTCGCGCCTCCCTGGTGGTGACCGCAGCGGTCGGGGTGTCGTCGGGTGGGGTCGCGAGCAACACGTCAGGTCATCTCCCGCGCGGGGTGTCCGGTCGGATCGCCGGGCCCGTAGGGCCCTCGGCATGGTCGTGACCGGATGATACCAGCGGGCCATGAGCGCCCACGTGGCGGAAGGCTCACAGAGGATGAGAACTCCTTGCTCCGAGGCGGTACGGTGCCGTAGGGTTACTCATGCTGGCGCCGGCTGACGCCCGCCGCACGGCCGCCGCCTACCGGGCCGCTGCGGTCCGCGGCCTGCGGCGCCCTTCCCACTGGAGGAACCCTTGTCCGAGGTAGCGCCCCCCGAAGCGCAGAGCGCCACGAGCCCGAGGGCCGACGACGCTTTCGCCAAGGCCTACGCCTTCCGCCGCGCCGACGAGGCCGCTGCGGCCGGCATGCATCCGTACTTCAAGCCGATCGCCTCCCAGCACGGCGGCACCGTGACGGTGAACGGCTTGGAGATGGTGATCACCGGCTCGAACGACTACCTCGGGCTGACGCAGGACCCGCGCCTCAAGGAGGCCGCCAGGGCCGCGCTCAACGACTTCGGCACGTCGTGCACCGGCTCGCGCTTCCTCACGGGGACCCTCACGCTGCACGAGGAGCTGGAGCACCGCCTCGCCGACTTCCTGGGCAAGGAGTCGGCGCTGACGTTCAGCGCGGGCTACCTGGGCTGCCTCTCGGTGATCTCGGCCCTGGCCGGCCGCCACGACATCCTCTACTACGACCGCGAGAACCACGCCTCGCTGTACGACGCCGCCAAGCTGTCGTTCGCCACGCTGAGGAAGTTCGAGCACAACGACCTCGACGGCCTGGTGCGGCTGCTGGAGCAGGACGTCGGCAAGCCGGGCGGGCGCATCATCGTCACCGACGGCGTGTTCTCGATGAGCGGCCACATCGCCAGGCTGCCCGAGCTCGTCGAGATCAAGCGCCGGTTCGGAGCCAGGCTGATCGTCGACGACGCCCACGCCACCGGCGTGCTCGGTCCCGACGGCCGCGGCACCGGCGACCACTTCGGCCTCACCGACGAGATCGACGTGATCATCGGCACCTTCTCGAAGTCGTTCGCCTCGGTGGGCGGCTTCATGGCGGCCGACCGACCCGTCGTGAACTTCGTCAAGCACGCCGCGCGCCCGTTCATCTTCACCGCGGCCCTGCCCGCCATGCAGATGGCCGCCGCCCTCGAGGCGCTGCGGATCATGGAGTCGGAGCCGCACCTGCGTACCCAGCTGTGGGAGAACGTGCGCCAGCTGCGCGACGGCATGAACGCGCTGGGCTTCGACACGCTCGGCTCGCAGACGCCCATCGTGCCCGTCCTCGTCGGCCCCGACGAGCTGGCGATGGCCTTCTGGAAGGGCCTGTGGGAGGAGGGCGTGTTCACGACGCCCGCCCTGCCGCCCGGCGTGCCCAACGGGCAGGCGATAATCCGCACCAGCGTGAACGCGAACCACACCAGCGAGCAGCTCGAGAGGCTGCTCTCGGCCTTCGCCGTCGTAGGCAGGCGCCTCGGCGTCATCTAGCACAGCCGTGGCGCAGCTGACTGTCGAGGCGGTCGAGGGCCGCAGGGCCGTCCGGGAGTTCGTCGACTACCCGTACCGCAAGTACCAGGGCGACCCCGTGTGGGTGCCGCCGCTGCGCGTCTCGCAGCTCGACCTGCTCGACGAGCGCAAGAACCCGCTGTGGCGTCACGCCCGGCGGACCCTCTACCTCGCCAGGAAGGGCGGCAGGGTCGTGGGGCGCGTCGCCTACATCGAGGACGACGAGCACATGCGCGTCCACGACGAGCGCATCGCGTTCTTCGGGTTCTTCGAGGCCGACGACGAGCAGGTCGCCGGCGCGCTCCTCGACGTCGTCGAGGCCCACGCCCGCTCGGCCGGCATGCTCGCCGTCCGCGGCCCCATCAACGGGACGATGAACGACGGGGCCGGCTTCCAGGTGGACGCCTTCGACCAGCGGCCCTACGTGCTCATGCCCCAGAACCCGCCCGACTACCCTTGCTGGGTGGAGCGCAAGGGCTACGCCAAGGTCAAGGACCTCTTCACCTTCCACTTCGACAACCGCGTGCCCATCAGCGAGCGCGTCGCGCGGCTGGCCGAGCGGACCGCCGCACGCTACGCGGTGACCGTGCGCCCGGCCGACATGAGGCGGTTCGACCGCGAGGTGGCGATCCTCAAGCGGATACACACCGCGGCCTGGGAGCACAACTGGGGCAACGTGCCTCTGTCGGACGCCGAGATCGAGTACCTGGCGAACGACCTGAAGATGATCATCGACCCCGAGCTCGTCCTCTTCCTCGAGCACAGGGGCGAGACCGTGGCGATGGCCGTCACCGTGCCCGACCTGAACCAGGTGCTGGCGCGCTTCGACGGGCGGCTGCTGCCCTTCGGCGTCTTCCACCTGCTCAGGCGCAAGAAGATCATCGACAGGGCCCGCCTCGTCATGCTCGGGGTCCTGCCCGAGCACCGCCACAAGGGCTTCGACCTGCTGCTGATCCATGAGGTCGTGAAGCGGGCGAAGACGCGCGGCATCGTCGAGGGCGAGTGCGGCTGGACCCTGGAGGACAACACCCGCATCAACAGGGCCATCGAGGCGGCCGGCGGCGTCCACGACAAGACCTACCGGATCTTCCAGAAGGGGTTATGAGCCTTGGCGCGGCGCTGAAGGCGCTCCTGGGCGACCTGGCCGGCCTGTTCGACGACGAGGGCACCCGCGTCTGGTTCCTCCTCGGCTGCGGCACCGTGCTGCAGGTGGCTTTCTGGTACCTGGCCACGCCAGGGCCGACGCTGCTCGCCTTCGCTCCGCGCTCCCTGCCCACCGCCACGGTGGGCATCACCTGGACCGTCGTCACGCTGCTGGCCGTGCCGGCGCTCATCTTCACCGCGACCGGCGGCACGCTCAGGCAGATGCGCCTCTCCCGCGGGGACGCCCGCGCCGGCTGGGCGCTGGTGGCCGTCTCCGCCCTCGTCGCCGTCCCGGTGGTGGCGCTGGCCTCCGGCAGCGCGCCCGCCCTGGCCACGGCCTACCCCTGGGCGGGCGACGAGGTCGGCCGCTCCGTGCCGTCGCTGCTGGGCTGGGCGGCGCTCTACGCCCTCTACTACCTGTCGTTCGAGGCCTTCTACCGCGGCTACCTGCTGGGCGCCCTGGAGGGGCGGTTCGGCACCGCCGGGGCCGTGTGGCTGCAGGCGTTCGCCGCCACGATGGTCCACCTGGGCAAGCCGCTGCCCGAGACGTTGGCGGCCCTGCCCGCCAGCCTGCTGTTCGGCGTGATGGCGGTGCGCACGCGCTCGGTCGTCTACCCCGCCCTCACCCACCTGGTCATCGGGCTCACGCTGGACGTGGTCGTGCTCGCGCGCGCCGGGGCCTTGTTCCCGTGAGGGTACTGGTCACCGGCGCCCACGGCTTCCTCGGCAGCCACATCACCGAGCGCCTGGTCCAGGGCGGCGACGAGGTCCGCGCGCTCGTCTCCCCCTGGGGCGAGCTGCACAACCTCGAGGGCGCGCTCTCCCAGGGCGGTGTCGAGGTCGTGCGCGCCGACCTGGCGAAGCCCGGCGACCTCGCCTGGGTGATGGAGGGCGTCGACGCCGTCGTCCACGCGGCCGCCCGCGTCTCCGACTGGGGGCCCTGGGACGCCTTCTACCGCACGAACGTCCTGGGCACGCAGCGCCTGGTGGACGCGGCGGCCAGGGCCGGCGCGCGGCGGTTCGTGCTCGTGTCCAGCGTCGCCGTGCACACGTACCGCGGGTTCCGGGACGCCGACCCCCGCACCTTGCCGCGCGACAACACCTCGAACCCCTACGCCTACTCGAAGATCCTGGCCGAGAACGTCGTGACGGCGCGCGACGGCGTGGAGGCCGTGATCGTGAGGCCCGGCCTGTGGCCGTTCGGCGCCCGCGACGCCACGTTCCAGCGCGTCGAGCGCGCCGTGGCGCGCGGGGTGATGCCGCTCATGAAGCGCGGCGAGAGCGTGCTGAACACCACCTACGCCACGAACTTCGCCGACGGCGTGGCGCTGGCCGTGTCGTCGCCCGCGGCGGCAGGCAAGGTCTACGTGATCGCCGACGAGGGCGCGCCCAGCTGGCGCGAGCTCTTCGCCGAGCTGGCCCGGCTCGTGGGCAGCTCGCCGCCGCGGCTGAACGTGCCGCGCCGGCCGGTCAGGGCCATCGCCACGGGGGTGGAGGCCACGTGGCGGGCGCTCTTCCCCGCCACCGAGCCGCCCATGACGCGTTACCGCGCGGGCCTCATGGCGCACGACGTCCACTTCTCGATCGAGCACGCGGTGAACGAGCTCGGCTACCGCCCGCGCGTCACCTGGCGCGAGGGCTTGCGGCTGGCCGTGGAGGCGCTGCACGCCGGGAGGGACTGATGGGCGCGGGGCGCGAGGTGCTGCTGGCGACGATCGCCGCCGGCGGCGGGCACGTGGCCACGGCGCGGGCGATGGCCGAGGCCGTCGAGGAGGCGTCCGGCGGCGAGCTCCGCGCGCGCGTCGTTGACGTGATGGCCGAGCACGCCCCGCGCCTCGACGCGCGGCACAAGGCCGGCTGGCGCGCCCTCCTGGCCAGGCCGCGGCTGGTGCGCGCCTCGCAGCGGGCGATGGACGCGGCGCCGGCCGTGAGCCGCGCCGTGCAGAACGCGGTGCTGCGCGGCTTCACCCACCGCGTCACCGCGGCGCTGAACGCTCGCCCGCCCGCGCTGGTGGTCGTGAACCACGGCTGGCTCGCCACCGCCTTCACCGAGGCCCGGCGACGCCACGGCCTCGCGAGCCGCGTCGTCGTCTTCGCCACCGAGCCGTTCGACGCCAGCGCGCTGTGGTCGGCGCCCGGCGCCGAGACCGTGCTCGCCCCCAGCGCCGCGGCCGCCGAGGACCTGGTGCGGCTCGGCGTGCCGCGCGGCGTCGTGCACGTCGCGGGCTACCCCGTCGCGCGGCGGTTCTACCGCCCTCCCGGGCAGGAGGAAGCGCGGCGGGAGCTCGGCCTGGGGCCCGGCTTCGTCGTGCTCGTCAGCCTCGGCGCCGAGGGCGTGGCCGGCGAGGACGCCACGTCCGCGGTGGTGGCGCTGGCGCGCGGCGGCGCCACGGTCCTCTGCGTCACCGGCCGCAACGAGGCCCTCGCCGCCCGTCTGGGCGCGGCCGCCCGCGCCGCGGGGCTCGCGGAGCGGGTCAGGGTGCTCGGCTTCGTGGAGCGCATGGAGGTGCCGCTGGCCGCCTGCGACCTGATGGTCGGCAAGGCGGGGCCGGCCTCGACGATGGAGGCGCTGGCCGTGGGGCGGCCCGTGGTGACGGCCAGCTACGCCGGCCTGAACGAGCGGGCGGTGGTGAGGTTCCTGCGTTCGCGCGGGCTGGGGCGTCACGCCGGCTCGTTCGCGGCCCTGCCCGAGGTGGTGGCCGCCTGGCGCGACGACCCCGCCCGCGTCGCCGCGGCGCGGGCGGCGGCGGCCGCGCTAGACTTCGGCGGCATGTCGGCGGGGGTCGGTAGGTTCCTGTCCAGGCTGGCTCTCACGGGTGACGAGGACCCCACCCTGCTCGCCCCCGGCGCGCTCGCGGCCGTGGACCGGGCGAGCCTCCGCGAGCAGGGCGGGGGCGAGGCGCCGTGAAGCGCCTCGTCGGCCTCTTCGCGCTCTCGCTGCTGCTGGGCTGCGGCGGGCTCTACCTCGCCACCAGGGAGTCGATCTTCGACCCCGCCACCTACGCCGCGGCGGACCTGCGGCCCGACCTGGCGTTGGTGAGCGTGCTCAGCCTCCTGCTCCTCTGGCTCGCGCCCGTGGTCAAGCTGCAGGCGCTGCTGCGGGCGCAGGGGCACAGGGTGGGCGCGTGGGACGCCTTCACGGCCCACGTGGGGCAGGTGTTCGGCACCGCGATGACGCCCAGCGGCACGGGCGGGGCGCCGGGCCTGGTGCTGGCGCTCGAGCGCTCCGGCGTGCCTCTGGGCACGAGCGTGGGGATCGCGGTCCAGCTCTTCGTGCTCGACCTCGCCGCCCTGGGCGTCCTGATCCCCGTGGGCCTCTTCTACATACTGGCCGTGAGCCCTCTGGCCCTGCCGCCGGTCGTGACCGCGCTGGCGATCGCCGCGGCCGTCCTGGCGCTGGTGGGCGCGGTCGTGCTGGCGCGGTTCCCCGCGGCCCTGTACGGGCTCATGCGGCGCGCGTCGCGGTGGCGGATGCTGAGGCGCTTCCGCGAGCGCATCGCCCGCATGGGGCGCGAGTACTTCGTGAGCGCGGTCGCCTTCCGGGACCTGCCCCTCGCCACGTTCGTCTACCTTCACGCCGCGAACCTCGTCGCCTGGCTCGCGAACTTCACGCTCCTGTGGGCCCTGATCGCCGTCTACGGCGCCCAGGCGCGGCTCCTCGACGTCCTCTCCGTCCTGTCGATCATCTCGTTGATCGGCTTCTTCGTGCCCACGCCGGGCGCCTCGGGCTTCACCGAGCTGATGGTGGGCCTCGTGGTCGACACCAGGGCCGACGCCGCCTCGATCGCGGCGCCGATCGCGCTGTGGCGCGCCGGCACCTTCTACGTCGCCTACCTGCTGGGACCGCTCTGCGCCTGGCTGCTGCTCACCAGGCGGCCGCCGCGGTGGCTCAGGCGGCGCGCCTCCCTCCCCGCGGCCGAGGACGGCGTAGACCCAGGGGCCTCACGAACACAGCGTCCTTGAGCGCGTCGGGGAGGGCTGCGAAGGCCCTCAGCAGCGGCACCTCGCGCGTGCCCGCCACCCGGGCCGGCGGGCGGCGCGCGAGCGCCACGCGGGCCACCACCCTGGCCACCTGGGCGGGGTCGGCGGCGCGGCCCTCGCCCCACAGGTCGGACCCCTTGAGCCGGCGCAGGTAGCCGGCCCACGGCTCGCCGGTGCGCGCGGCCTCGGCGTCGAGCAGCTCCTTGGCGCGGCCGGCGAAGCCGGTGCGCATGGCGCCGGGCTGCACGAGCACCACGTCGACGCCGAACGGCCGCAGCTCCAGCCGCAGCGCGTCGGAGAAGCTCTCCAGCGCCGCCTTCGCCGCCGAGTAGGCGCCCATGAACGGCGTGGCGACGAACGCGTTCGTGGAGGACACGTTCACGATGGTCCCGCGGCCGCGCGCCCTCATGCCCGGGGCGGCGGCGCGGGCGGCCAGCACCGGCGCCAGGGCGTTAAGCTCGAGCTGCTCGATCACGTCCTCCCAGCGCTGCGCCTCCAGCGAGCCGGGCTTGAGCGCCCCGACCGTGGTGACCAGCAGGTCCAGGTGGCCCTCGCGCCCCTCCACGGCGGCTACGGCGGCGGCCAGGTCCTGCGGCGACGTGGCGTCGACCTCGAGGTGGTCGACGGCGGCCGGCACGCCGTCGGGGGCCGCCGTGCCGCGGGCGCGGTCGGCGCCGTAGACGCGCACGTAGCGCCGCGCCAGCTCCGTGACGACGGCGCGGCCCAGGCCGGCGGCGGCGCCCACCACCAGCGCCGACCGCGGCCCCGGGGCGATCCCCTGCTCGCGCAGCCAGGCCGCGGTGCGGCTCATGCCTTCCGCCAGCGTCGTGCGCGGCCTGTAGCCCAGGCAGCGCTCCGCGGCGCCGCGGTCGAACGTCGCGCGGCTGAGGAGCGTGCCTACGGTCTCGGGGGCGAAACGGTCGACGCCCGGCAGGAGCGCCGTCACGCGGCCGGCCGCGGCGGCGCCGGCGCGCGCCAGCCCGGCCGGGACGCCGCGCAGCGGCACGCCGAGCATGCGGGCGTAGGCGCCGAAGAACTCGCGTGAGGTGACGGCCTCTCCGCCGACGTTGAACGCGCGCCCGCCCACGCCGGGGGCCTCGCCGGCGGCGGCGAACGCCTCCGCCACGTCGTCGACGTAGACGGCGTCCAGCAGGCTCGAGCCGTCACCGAGCATCACCGGCAGGCCGCGGCTCATCGCGGCCACCGGCGTGAGCGTCCAGGAGCCGGAGGCGGGCCCGTAGATCATCGTCGGGCGCAGGACCACGAGCTCCGTGCCGGTGCCCGCCAGCGCCTCGCGCGCCGCGCTCTCGGCCGCGGCCTTGCTGTCGCCGTAAGGGTCGCCCACGCTCCTCAGCGGCGAGCCCTCGGTGACGACCCCTTCCGCCACCGGCCCGTAGACCGCGACGCTGCTGGCCAGCACGAGCCGGCGGACGCCGGCCGCGGCGGCGGCCGCGGCCAGGGACCGCGTGCCCTCGACGTTGACGGCCCGCGCCAGCCCCGCCGGCCGGCCCATCCAGGCGGCCAGGTGGTGCACGACCTCGGCCTCGGCGACGACGGCCGCGAGCGTCTCGGGTCGGGTCAGGTCGGCCCGCACCGGCTCGGCGCCCAGCGCTTCGGCGAGCGCCGCCTGCGCGTGCGTCCGCACCGCGGCCCTCACCCTGTGACCTCGCGCGACGAGCAGCCTCACCAACGCCCGGCCCAGCCCGCCGGTGGCGCCGGTGACGGCGACGATCACGTCCTGGCGCCCTCGCCCTGCGGCAGGCGCCGCCCGCCCGGCGCCTCGCGACGCCCCGGCCGCGCGCCGTGCGCCGCGACGCCGCGACCGGCGGCGGCGCCGTCGCCGCGGCGCTGCCGGGCGGCGGCGACGAGACCCTCGTAGAGCTCCTCGAGCCGCGCGGCGCTGAGCGCCACGTCGTGGGTGCGGGCGTACGCCCAGGCGTTCGCCCGCGCCGCCTTCAGCGCCGCCTCGTCCTCCAGGAGCGCCAGGATCGTCTCGGCCTGCCGGCGCGGGTCGCCGGGCGGCACCACGACGCCGCCGCCCGACTCCTGCACCAACGAGGGGACCGCGCTGCTGGCGTAGCCCCAGGCGACGACCGCGGCGCCGGAGGCCATCGCCTCGAGCGTGGCGATGCTCTGGAGCTCGGCCGGCGAGGGCATGAGGAACGCCTCGGTGGAGCCCAGCAGGTCGAGCTTCTCCCGCTCGCCGACGAAACCGAGCAGCTCCACGCGGTCCTCGAGCTTCCGCCGCGCCACGGCCTGTCGCATCTCGGCCTCGAGGGGCCCGTGCCCGGCGACGGTGAGTCGGTAGCGCTCCGGGAGCTCGTGCATGAGCGGCAGCAGGTCGAGGGGCCGCTTCTCCGGCGACAGGCGGCCGACGAACGCCAGCCGCCGGACGCCGTCGTCCGACGTCCTCGGCGAGCGGCCCTCCCAGGCGCTCAGGTCGATGCCGTTCGAGACCGCCTCCGGCTCCCGCTCCGTGAAGTGCGTGACCATGCGCGCGGCGTAGGGCGTGGGGGTGACGAGGAGGTCGGCGAGCCCGAACAGGTAGCGGTACCAGCCGGTGAGGAAGCGCTCCACGGCGGCGCCGACGAGCGGCGCCTGCAGCGTGGAGGTCTCCAGCTGGGCGTGCACGCCCATGACCACGGGCACCCCGCGGCGGCGGGCCAGGAGCGCCACGACCGCGGTGAGCGCGGCGGGCGTGTTCGCGTGCACGACGTCGGCCCACCTGACGTGCGGGGCGATGCGGCTGAGGACGGGGTGGGCGAAGCGCGTCTGCGCCGCCCCGAGGCGCCAGGAGGGCAGCCGCTCCACGAGCACGCCCTCGGGCGGGCGGCTGGGCCGCGGTTCGGCGCCGGCGAGGACGCGGACCTGGTGCCCGCGCGCCCGGAGCGCCTCGATGTGGCCCTCGGTGGCCTTCGCCTGACCGCCGAAGCCTGGGTAGAGGTCGTCGGCAACGAACAGGATGTTCATGTCGACAGGCCAGCCTCCCCGTGCGCGGACGGGCCCCCGCGGGTCCGCTCCGCCTCCTCGGCGCCGGCCGCTCGCGTCGGCCGCGCTGCGAGCCGAACGTAACACGCCATGGTTAGCGCTCCGCGAGACCGGTGCAGCCGTCGGCCCTGCCCGCCGGTACACTGGCGCAGTGAGCACGTTGGCCAGGCTGGCCTGGCGCAACCTCTTCAGGCACCCGTGGCGCTCGCTGGCGACCGTGCTGGGCATAGGCCTCGGCATCGCCGCCGTGCTGACCACGCTGTCCGTGGGCGACAACGTCGAGGCGAACCTGCGCAGCACCCTCCAGGCGGCGGCGGGCAAGGCCGACCTGGTGGTCACGCCGGGCGCCTCCGGGCGGCTCGTCTTCCCTGCCGAGCCGGTGCTGAGCCAGGTGGCCGGCTACCCGGGCGTCAGCGCCGCCTACCCCGTCCTGAACACCCGCGCCGAGCCGGAGCGCACGATCGCCGAGTACGAGCGCTCGACGATCCCTGGCGTCGACTCGGGCTTCCAGGTACAGGGCCGCGTCACCGAGGCGGCCGAGGACCTGCCGGTGGAGCTCTCCGCCGGCCGGCTGCCCGACGCCGGCTCGAACGGCATCGCCATCGCCGACGGGTTCGCCGAGCTGCGCGACATCGCGGTGGGCGACGTGGTGCCGTTCGTCTTCGCCGCCGGCCGCGCCGAGCTGACGGTGACGGGCCTGCTCGACGACGGCGTGGGGGCCGCCAGCACGAACGGCGGGCGCGTGGGCGTCATGCACATCAGCGACCTCGAGAGGCTGGTGAACCTCACCGGCCGCGTCTCGCTCGTCGAGGTGCTGGTCGCCGACGCGTCCCAGGTCTCGGCCGTCAGGGACGGCCTCCAGGAGCTGGTGGGCGACGAGCTGGCCGTGACCCTGCCCGCGGTCACCGGCGACTTCGCCTCGGGCTTCACGCAGACGCTGCAGTCGGGCCTCTCGGTGCTGGCGGCCACGCTCCTCGCCTTGGGCGCGTTCCTGGCCTACAACACGTTCATGGCCTCGGTGGTGGAGCGCACCCGCGAGCACGCGCTGCTGCGGACTATCGCCTTCACGCGGCGCGGCGTCATGCGCCTGGCGCTGTACGAGGCGCTGGCGCTGGCGGCGCTGGGCGTCGTGGCCGGCGTGCTGCTGGGACTCCTCCTCTCCTACGTCGTGACCTCGCTCAACGCTGCCACGCTCGGCTTCGAGTTCCGCACCCTGGTCGTCCCCGTGCGCAGCGTGCTGCTGGCCAGCGTCCTCGGCGTGGTCGCCGCGCTGGTGGCCGGGGTCCTGCCGGCCTGGAGCGCGTCGCGCACCGCGCCCATGGCCGCCGTGCAGCGCCTCGAACCCGCGCCCAGCGCCGGCCTGGCGTGGCTGGGCGTGGCGCTCATGTTGGTGGGGGCCGGGCTGGCCCTCTACCCGTTCGGGTCGTTCGCAGCGCTGGTGGCCGTGTGCGTAGCCCTGGGGTTGTTCTTCGCGGGGGTCTCGCTGGCCTCCCCCGGGCTGCTGGGGCCGGTGCTGCGCCTCGCCCGGCCGCTGCTGCTGCGCCTGTTCGGCGCGCCCGGGCGCCTGGCGGCGAGCTTCGCCGAGCGCAACGCGCCCCGCAACGGCGTGGCCATCGGGACCGTGGTGGTGGGCACGGGCCTCGTGATCGGCGTCGGCTCGATGGTCGCGAGCATCAACGCCGCCATCGCGTCGTGGATGGACACCACGGTGGTCGGCGACCTCTACGTCACCACCCCCGTGAGCTTCCCTGCCGACTTCGCCGCCCGGGCCGAGTCGGTGCCCGGCGTGGACGTGGCCAGCGGCGTGGGCATCAGGCTGGTGCGCTTCGTCAGCGAGGAGCAGCCCCGCGGCCGCTCGATCGCCATCGTCCTGGCCGACCCGGACCGCTTCGACCCGGAGACCGGCTTCGGCAGCCTGCAGTACATCCCCGGCCACGGCGACCCGGCGAGCGGCCACGCCGCGCTCGAGAGGGGCGACGCCGTCCTCGTGTCGAACACGATGCTCGACCGCCACGGCTTCGACGTGGGCGACACGATCTCGCTGCGCACCCCGCGCGGATTCGAGGAGTTCCCCATCGCCGGGGTGATAGTCGACTTCACCGGCGGCGGCGAGTCGGTGCTGGCCAGCATCGAGCGCATGCCGGACTTCGGCGGCGGCACCCCGGACCTCTTCATCCTCACCGTCGAGCCGGGCGAGGACCCGGCCCAGGTGAGGCTGCGGCTCCTCGAGGAGTTCCCGGAGCTCTACCTCGACGCCACGCTCAACGTCGACTACCGCCGCACCGTGCTGCGCATCACCGACCAGGCCTTCGCCACCACGCGCGTGCTCCTGGTGATCGCGGTGATCGTCGCGGTGCTGGGCGTCGCCAACACGCTGGGCATGAACCTGGTGAACCGCGGCCACGAGATCGCCGTGCTGCGCACGATCGGCCTCACGCGGGGCGGCCTGCGCCGCCTCGTCGTGGCCGAGGGGGTCGTGATCACCGTGATCGGCGGCGCCCTGGGCGCGGGGTTCGGCCTGCTGCTCGCCCGCATCGTCACCACCGGAGCCGGCGCCGTGACAGGCTTCCGGCTCGAGCCGGTGGTGCCCACGTACCTCGCCGTGCTGGCGGTGCTGGCCTCGCCGCTCGTGGGGCTGCTAGCCTCCCTGCTGCCGGCGCGCCGCGCCGCGCAGCTCGCGCCGGCCAAGGCGCTCGCCGACTGGAGCCAACATGCCTGAGACGCTCACCGCCGGGACGCGGCCGGGCCAGTCGCCCGAAGGTCGCTTCGCCCTCGCCGCCACCGACCTGCACAAGTCGTACAGCCTCGGCGAGGGGAGCATCAGGGCGCTGCAGGGCGTGACCCTGCTCGTGCCCGCAGGCCAGTTCGTGGCCGTCATGGGCCCCAGCGGCAGCGGCAAGTCGACGCTGCTCCACCTCATCGGCCTGCTCGACACGCCCGACGCGGGCACCGTGGCGGTCGAGGGCCGCCCGACCGCGGGCATGACCGACGACGAGCTGACGGCGCTGCGCCGCGACAGGCTGGGGTTCCTCTTCCAGTCGTTCGAGCTGATCCCGAACCTCACCGCCAGGGAGAACGTGCTCCTTCCCGCCGAGGTGGCCGGCAGGCGCCAAGAGGCCGCCGCCAGGCTCGAGGAGCTGGCGGCGCGCCTGGGCATCGCCGACCGCCTCGAGCACAGGCCGCGCCAGCTCTCGGGCGGGCAGCGGCAGCGGGTGGCGCTGGCCCGCGCCCTGATCAACGACCCGGCGGTCGTGCTCGCCGACGAGCCCACGGGCAACCTGGACAGCAAGACCGGCGCCGAGGTCCTGGCCCTGCTGCGCGACGGCGTCGACTCGCACGGCTGGACGGTCGTCATGGTCACGCACGACCCGGTCGCGGCGCAGGCCGCCGACCGCGTCGTGTTCCTCCGCGACGGCCGCGTGGCCGGCGAGACCGCGGGCCCGCAGGTGAGGTCCGACATCGAACGCTTCCTGAGCGTCTGAGCACCGCGGTGTTCGCTCTGCTGGGTCGCACGGTCGCTCGCTACCCGCGCCTCGTCCTGGCCGCCTGGTTCCTCGCCACCCTGGCCGCGGCGCCGTTCGCGGCCCGGGTCGGCGAGGTCCTCACGGCCGAGCCGACGCCGCCCGCCGACGGCGTCGCGCGCCGCGTGGCCGAGCTCCTCGGCGACGAGTTCGCGCAGCCGCAGGGCGACGTGCTGGTGGCCGTCGCCCTGCCCTCGGGCGCGGCCGAGGGGGCCGGCGGCCAGGAGGCGTTCTCGGCCGCCGCGTCCCGCGCCGCCGCGGCCGTCGCCGCCCTGCCCGGCGTAGCCTTCGTGCAGGACCAGGGCGACGCCTCCGGCCTAGGCATCTCCTCGAGCGACGGGCGGGAGCTCTTCGTCGTGGGCCTCGAGCCCCAGCCGCAGGACGAGGCCCGCGCCACGGTCGCGGCGGTGCGGGAGGCGCTGGCGTCGGAGCCGGCGGCGGGGTTCGAGCTGGCCGGGGGCGTGGCCACGCTCATGGAGGTCGAGGAGGTGAGCCAGCGCGACGCCAGGCGCGCCGAGCTGTACGGGTTGCCCCTCTCCCTGGCGATCCTCCTCGTCGCCTTCGGGGCCGTCGTGGCCGCGGGGCTGCCGCTCCTCTCCGCCGTCACCACCGTGGTCGTCTCCTCGGCGCTGCTCTACGCCTTGGGCCAGGCGATGGAGTTCGCCGTGTTCACCCGCACGGTGGTGACGATGCTCGGGCTCGCCACCGGCATCGACTACGCGCTCCTGATGGTCACGCGCTTCCGTGAGGAGCTGTCGGCGGGCCTGGGCGCGCGCGAGGCCGCCGAGCGCACCACGCGCGAGGCGGGCCGGGCTGTGGCGTTCTCCGGCCTCACGGTGGTCGTGGCGCTGCTGTCGCTGCTCGTGCCGCCCGTGGGGTTCATCAGGTCCATCGGCGTGGCCACGACGGTCGTGCTGGTCGTCGCCGTCCTCGTGGCGGTCACGGCGGTGCCGGCCACACTGGCGCTGCTGGGTACGAACGTGAACCGCCTGCGCCTCACCCGTCGCGAGCCGGGCACCCGCAGCCGCCGCTTCTGGAGGAGGCAGGCCGAGCGCATCCTCAGGCGCCCGGGGTTCTGGGCGCTCTTCGGCACGAGCGTGCTCGTGGCCCTGGCCCTGCCGGCGCTGCGGCTGCAGGTGGGCGAGCCCGGCGCGCGGGGCATGTCGCCCGAGACCGAGTCGCGGCGCGTGATGGAGGCGCTCGACGACGAGGGCCTGGCCGGCCTGCTGGCGCCTTTCGACGTGGTCGTCGACCTGGGCGACGCGGGCTTCTTCTCGCCTGCGAGCGTACGGGCGGTGTCGCTGCTCGACCGCGAGCTGGCGGCCCTGCCCGGCGTGAGGGCCGTGGTGTCGCCGTTCGCGCTGCGGAGCGTGCCGCGGCTCTTCCTCTACCAGTTCTACGCGTCGGCCGAGACGGCGCGCGGCAGCGAGGTGGCGCCTCTGGTGGAGGCCACGGTGAGCGCCTCGGGGCGCTACGCCCTGCTGCGGGTGCTGCCCGACGCGTCGCTGACGCCCGCCTCGGGCGAGGCGCTGCTGGCGAGCGTGGGCGCGGCGCTGGAGGCGTCGGGCCTGAGCGGCGCGGTGGGCGGCAGGTACGTCGAGCACCTCGAGTCGGCCAAGGCGATCTACGGGAGCTTCCCGCTGGCGCTCGCGGTCGTGGGCCTGGCGACGACCCTGCTCCTGGGTCCGGCCTTCCGCTCGGTCCTCATCCCCCTGAAGGCCGTGCTGATCAACTCGCTCACCGTGGCGGCGGCGTTCGGCGTGCTGGTGCTGGTCTTCCAGGACGGCGCGCTGGCGCGGCTCACGGGCGCGTCGGCGCTGGGCTTCGTGGACACGTCGGCGCCGCTCTTCGTGTTCGCGATGGTGTTCGGGCTGTCGATGGACTACGAGGTGTTCCTGGTGTCGCGCATCCGCGAGGGCCACGAGCGCGGGCTCTCGGACCGCGACGCCGTGGTGCACGCCCTCTCCACGACGGGCGGCGTGATCACCAGCGCCGCCGCCGTGATGGTCACCGTGTTCGCGCTCCTGATGTTCAGCCACGTCGAGCTGATCAAGTCGCTGGGCCTGGGGCTGACGGCGGCGATCGTCCTGGACGCCACGCTGGTCAGGCTGGCGCTGGTGCCCTCGCTGATGCTGCTGGCCGGGCGGTGGAACTGGTGGCTGCCCGGCCGCGGGCGGGCCCGCGCCGACAGGGCGGGGCACGCCGACGCGGGCCGCTGAGGGCAGGGGCCGCTAGCGCACCACGGCCTCGAGGAGGCGCGTCGGCCGCAGCTCCAGGCTGGCGATGCCCGCGGCGTCGAGGCCCCACCCGCCCCGCAGCGTCACGGCCAGGCCGGAGCCGGCCGCGGCCGAGCGCACTTGCTCGGCCAGGGCGGGGCCCAGGCGCAGCGGGTCGAAGCGGAAGGTGAGAGCGGCGACCGCGCTGCCGTTCGCCGGCACCGGCACGGGGCTGAGGCTGGCGACGGCGGCGTCCTGCCCGCCCACCTGCAGCACCACCTGCGGCGAGGAGAGCTGGTAGCCGATCGGCCCGGGGTTGGTGACGTTCAGCTCCAGGTCGACCGCCACGCTGGTGAGCCCCTCGACGCGCAGGCTCGCCGCTCCGACCGCCACGCTCGGCGCCACCAGGGCGAGGCCCGTCTCGAGGCTCCCCTCCACGAGCGTGAAACGCGGGAACCGCTGCGTGGTGCCCAGGACGTCCACGGCCAGCGTCGAGTCGACGCGGTAGCGCACGCGGTTGCCGCCGAGCACGTCGGCGAGGGACTCGAGGAGCGCCGGCGCCGCCGTGAGGGGCACGCGCACGTCCACGACCAGGCGCGAGGAGCCGTTCGAGGGCAGCTCGAGCCCGCCGCGGAAGCTGACCGCCGCGGCGCGCACGTCCTGCAGGAAGAGGTCGCCCTCGAGCGCCGCGAGCCGCAGCGAGAACGGGTTGGGGTTCCGCGCCACCAGGGCCAGCCTGAAGACCGCGGAGCCGTCGCCGACGCCGGGCGGGTCGATGCGCACGAAGCCCGAGCCGGCGGCGTCTAGCGTGAACGTGGGGACGGAGAGCATGCGCGCGCCGGGGGCGCACGACGACAGGGCGATGGCGACGAGGACCGCCGCCGCGACGAGGCTGACACGCTTGAGGGACACCTTCACCTCCGCTGGCTCGGCCGCGAGGGCCGTGCGAGGAGCGTAAGCCGGGGACGGGTGAGGCGGCGGCCCAATGCTTCGCATGGGCGTTCATCGCGCTCGCGCGCCCGGAAGGTCGCGACGGCGCCCCCGGCTGGCGGCGGGCTCCCCCGCGCCGCGGCCGGCGCGCGTACGATTCCACCATGCCTGACGTGACCATCACCGACGACGGGCCGGTGCGCGTCGTCACCCTGGACCGACCCGAGGTCAGGAACGCCCTCTCGCGCGCGCTGAGGGAGGAGCTGCTAGCCGCGGTCGCCGCGGCCGAGGCCGACGACGCCGTGCGCGCGCTCGTGATCACCGGCGCCGGCGAGGCGTTCTGCGCCGGACTCGACCTGCGCGAGCTGGAGGCGACGGTGACCCTCTCCCCCGAGGAGCACAGGGCGGACACGCTCCGGCTGGCCGACCTGCTGACGGCGATCCTCCGCTGCCCGAAGCCCGTGGTGGCGGCCGTGAACGGGCCGGCGGTGGCGGGAGGAGCGGGCATCGTCACGGCGTGCGACGTCGCGCTCGCGGCCCCGGAGGCGCGCTTCGGCTACACCGAGGCCCGCATCGGCTTCGTGCCCGCCTTGGTCTCCGTGCTGCTGCTCAGGCAGGTGGGCGAGAAGCACGCCCGCGAGCTGCTCCTGGGCGCCCACCTCGTCGACGCCTACCGCGCGGCCGAGGTCGGGCTCGTGAACCGCGTCGTGGAGTCGGCCCCCGTGCTGGAGGCGGCGGTCGAGCTGGCGCGGAGGCTGGCGCGCAACGCCCCCGGTTCCCTGGCCGCGACGAAGGGGCTGCTCGCGCGGCTGCCGGGCCTATCTTCCGAGGAGGGGATGGCGGCGGCGGTAGATGTGAACGTGGCCAGCCGCACCGGTGACGAGATCAAGGAGGGCGTGCGCGCCTTCCTGGAGAAGCGCGAGCCGGCCTGGCGAGGCTGAGGGGCGCCGGGGTTGACCGGGGAACGGCCCGGCCGTAGCATGCACACGATGTGCAACATGCACACGGTCCCCTCCGCCGGCCACCGGACCCCGGACGCGTACGGGACGCGGCGGTGAGCGGGCGCAGGGTCCTCCTCCTCTGCGGCGGGCGCTCTGAGGAGCACGACGTCTCGCTGGCCTCGGCGCGCTCGGTGCTCGAGGCCGTCGACGGCTCCCCGCTGCTCGAGGTGGTGCCGCTGGTGATCGGCCGCGACGGCGCCGCGCTGGGCCTGGAGGCCTCGGCGCGCCTCCTCGGCGCGCCAGTACGCCCCCTCCCCAACGGCCGCGCCGCCCACGGCCCGGACGCCGGCGAGGGCCAGGCGGCGACCGACGGGGAGGTAGACCGGTCCGCGCTCGCCTCCGCCGACCACGGGCCCGACCGGCCAGCGGCGGCGCCGGCCGAGCTGGCCCGGAGCCTGGCCGACGCGGGCGGGGCCTTCGACGTCGTCTTCCCGCTGCTGCACGGGCCCTACGGCGAGGACGGCAGCGTGCAGGGCCTCCTCAAGCTGATGGGGCTGCCGTTCGTGGGCAGCGACGTGCTGGGCAGCGCCGTGTCCATGGACAAGCTGGCGATGAAGGCGGCCTTCGCCGCGGCCGGCCTGCCGCAGGTGGAGCACCGCGCCGTCACGCGGCACGCCTTCAGGAGCGACCCGGAGGCCGCGCTGGCGCCGGCGCGCGAGCTGGGCCTGCCGGTGTTCGTGAAGCCCGCGAACCTCGGCTCGTCGATCGGCGTCTCGCGCGTCGACGACCCGGCCGACCTGCAGGCGGCGGTGGCCGAGGCCCTGGGGTTCGACAGGCGCGCGATCGTCGAGGCCGCCGCC
Source organism: uncultured bacterium (assembly GCA_964529575.1). Taxonomy (GTDB): domain Bacteria; phylum Deinococcota; class Deinococci; order Deinococcales; family Trueperaceae; genus DASRWD01. The sequence goes on along the minus strand of CAZGXF010000006.1, from coordinate 31,022 downwards.
ATGGGAGCGCGGGAGCTGGAGGTCGCCGTGCTGGGGAACGACGAGCCCGTCGCGAGCGGCGTGGGCGAGGTGCGCGTGCGCGACGGCGCCGGGGCGTTCTACGACTACCAGGCGAAGTACACCGACGGCCGCGCCGACCTGTTCGTGCCCGCCGACGTGCCCGAGGAGGTCGCCCGGGCGGCCCGGGCCATGGCGCTGGAGGCGTTCGCGGCCGTCGACGCCGCCGGGCTGGCCAGGGTCGACTTCTTCTACCTCCCCGACGGCAGGCTGCTCGTGAACGAGATCAACACGATCCCGGGCTTCACGCGCCACAGCATGTACCCGCGCCTGTGGCAGGCCGCGGGCCTGTCCTACCCCGAGCTCATCGAACGCCTCGTCGAGCTGGCCGTCGAGCGGCGCTGAGCGCCGCGTTGGCGACGGCAGCGGTGGCGACGGCCGCGTCGCGGAGGTCGCGAGCTTGGCCGTGAAGCCCGGGCCGGTGCGGGGCGCGCGCATCGCTCGAACGCGCGCACCGCTCGAGCACGGGGCCCGTGGCGGGACCGTTACCCCGCGCCAGGGCCGCCGCGGGTATGATGCGCCTCGTGACCGGAGGTGCGCGGCCGACCACCACGCTGACCTAGACCTCGAACGACTCCTCGACGAGCCGGACGACGACCTGGTCGAGGGCTCGGAGGGGCGGGGTGCGGCGGCGGCCGTCGACGCGGGCGGCACCCCGCTCGCGAACCTGAACTCCGGCCGCGTGCTCATCCTCAACGCCAGCTACGAGCCCCTGCACGTCTGCTCGGTCAAGCGTGCCGTGTCGCTGCTCATGCACGAGGTCGCGGAGCGGGTCGAGGAGTCGGGCAAGGTCCTCAGGTCGCCGAACGCCGTCTTCCCCGTGCCCAGCGTGATCAGGCTGAAGCGGTTCGTGCGCACCCCGTTCCGCCAGCGCGTGGCGTTCAACCGCAAGAACGTCTTCCGCCGCGACGACCACGTCTGCCAGTACTGCGGCCGACGCACCCACGACCTCACCCTCGACCACGTCATGCCGCGCAGCCGCGGCGGGCCCACGACCTGGGAGAACGTCGTCGCCTGCTGCAAGCCGTGCAACGCCCGCAAGCGCGACCGCACGCCCGACGAGGCGCGCATGCGACTGCTGCGGCAGCCCTACGCGCCGCGCTTCATGTTCACCAGCGCCTACGGCGTGATGCCCGACATCGACCCGATCTGGGAGAAGTACCTGCCGCGTCCGCGGCGCTGAGGCGCCTCGCTCGGCCCCAGCGCGCCCGCTGCCGCGAAGGGCCCCACGACGCGGGCCGCGGCCGCTCAGTCGGGCCGCTTCACCAGCACCGGCGAGCGCGCGACGGGCTCGAACCCCACCAGCCGCAGGATGTCGCCCAGCCTGCCGTCGGCGCGCGAGACCTCGGCGTCGACGGCGCCCACGGGGGAGAACGAGGCCAGCTCGTGGAGGGTCGAGATCACCAGGCGCCGGAGCATCACCGAGTCGGAGCGCAGCGGCCGCGCGACGCCCACGGCGTCGAGCGTGTAGCTGCCGTCCACCTTCCGGGCCACCAGGCCGCAGAAGGCGTAGCCGACGGGCTCCTGGTCGAGCGTCTCGCGGGCCAGGAACCACAGGTCGGGCTGGAACGGACCGTTCTTGCGCTTGAGGTAGGCCCAGCCGGCGTCGGTGACGCGCCGGTCCTCGGCGTCGGCGTAGAAGCCGCGGAAGCGCCTGTCGGCCTCCGGGGTCCACGCCTCCAGCAGCAGCGGGCTGCCGATCGGCGGCACCTGCGAGAGGTCGAAGCGCATCGCCGTGACCTCGTCGGGAGCGAAACCGAGCGGCGCGAGGCGCGCGGCGAGCTCCTCCCGGCGCCCCTCCGGCACGGCGTCCAGGCGCACGACGGCCGAGTCGTGGTCGTAGCGCGACAGGACGTGCGCCACCAGCTCGACGAACCCTTCCGGGTCGTCGTCGTGCCAGGGGCTCGAGAGCAGCACGCGCCGCGCGTCGTCGTCGGGGTGCGGCGCCTGGACGTGCACGCCCGCCGAAGGGGCGACGCCCTCGCGGACCAGCACGCGGCAGGCCCGGGCGTCGGCGCGCGCGTCGGCGAACCGCGGGCTGAGCAGCAGCGCGAGCCTCTGGGGGTCGGAGTGGCCGATGAAGGCGAGCGCGCGGCCCACGAACCACGGCAGCTCGTCGGCCGCTAGGCTGCGGATCACGGTCGCCCACTCTACCCCGCCGCTCGGCGCCGACCGGCGCCGCCTCGCGCCGGACGCGGTTACCCTGCTGGCATGCCCAAGCCGCGCATCATCGGTGGGAGCGCCAAGGGGCGCGCGCTCGAGACCCCCGAGCGAGGGACCCGTCCCAGCCCCTCGCGGCTCCGCGAGGCGCTGTTCGACATCGTGGCCTTCGAGCCGCGCGGCCGCTTCCTCGACCTGTACTCGGGCTCGGGCGCCGTCGGGCTCGAGGCCGCGAGCCGCGGCTTCCAGGCCGTGTGCGTCGAGCTCGCCAGGCAGGCCGCCGCGGTGATCGAGCGCAACGCCAGGAACCTCGGCCTGGACGCCACCGTCGTGCGCGGCGACGCCTTGGCCTACGCCCGGGCCCACCCCGCCGCGTTCGACGTCGTCTTCGCCGCGCCCCCGTACCCGCTCGACCTGCGCGAGGTCTTCCTCGGGGTCGTCTCCGCGGGCGCGGCCAGGCCGGGCGGCCTCTACGTGCTGCAGCACCCCACCGGCTTCACGCCCGAGCTCCCGGACGGCTTCGGGCCCGCCGAGGCGAAGCTGCACCGCTACGGCTCGAACGCGCTCACGGTCCTGCGCGTCCCGCGGGGCTGACGGCGCCCGGGACACGGGCGGACGGCGGCCAGGTGTTAGGCTGTCTGACGGCCGCGAGAGCACACGCCCGCGCCGCCCCGGGGCCGAGACCTAACGGCCCCCGCACGGGCGCCCCCGTCGCGCCCGACGAGAGGGACTGATGTTCGGTTTCGTCCAGAAGCTCTTCGACAACAACGACCGCGAGGTCAGGCGCCTCCAGAACGAGGTCGTGGCTCGCGTGAACGCGCTCGAGCCCGAGGTCGAGAAGCTCGAGGACCTCGCCGAGGCCTACGCGAAGCTCAGGCGCAGGCACCAAGAGGGCGGCGAGAGCCTCGACGCCCTCCTGCCGGAGGCGTTCGCGCTGACGCGCGAGTCGGCCAAGCGCTACCTCGGCCAGCGGCACTACGACGTCCAGCTCATCGGCGGCGCCGCGCTGCACGGGGGCCGCATCGCCGAGATGAAGACGGGCGAGGGGAAGACGCTCGTCGCCACGCTGGCGCTGACGCTCAACGCGCTCACCGGCAAGGGCACGCACCTCGTCACCACCAACGACTACCTGGCGCGCACCGGCGCCGAGTGGATGGGGCCCGTCTACCGCGGGCTCGGCCTCACCGTCGGCGTGATCCAGCACGACCTGGACGGCCCCAAGCGCCGCGACGCCTACCGCTGCGACGTCACGTACATCACCAACTCGGAGCTCGGGTTCGACTACCTGCGCGACAACATGGCGTTCCGCCCCGACCAGCTCGTGCTGCGCGAGGACACGCCGCTGCACTACGCGATCATCGACGAGGTCGACTCGATCCTCATCGACGAGGCGCGCACGCCGCTCATCATCTCGGGCCCCGCCGAGGTCGCCACCGACAAGTACTACGTGATGGCGCGGATCGCTCAGCAGCTCCAGCGCGGCGAGCCGAAGGAGGGCGACAAGCCCGCCACCGGCGACTACTGGGGCGACGACAAGGCCAAGGACATCCACCTCACCGAGGAGGGCATCTCCAAGGCCGAGAAGCTCCTGGGCATCGAGAACATCTTCAGCCCGGAGAACATGGAGACGGGCCATATGCTCCGCCAGGCGCTGCGCGCCAAGGAGCACTACCACCTGGACAAGCAGTACGTGAAGGACGACAACGGCCAGATCGTCATCGTCGACGAGTTCACCGGCCGCCTCATGCCCGGCCGTCGCTTCGGGGAGGGCCTGCACCAGGCCATCGAGGCGAAGGAGGGCGTGAAGATCGAGCGCGAGAACCAGACGCTCGCCACGATCACGTACCAGAACTTCTTCAAGCTCTACGACAAGATCGCCGGCATGACGGGCACGGCGAAGACCGAGGAGAAGGAGTTCCAGGAGATCTACAGCACCGACGTCCTCGTCATCCCCACGAACAAGCCGGTGGTCCGCAAGGACTACGAGGACGTCGTCTTCCGCACCCAGAAGGGCAAGTACGAGGCCGTGGTCGAGGAGATCGCCGAGGTCCACCAGACCGGCCGGCCCATCCTGGTGGGCACCGTGACGATCGAGGCCTCCGAGCTCCTGTCGCGGATGCTCAAGCGCCGCGGCATCAAGCACGAGGTCCTGAACGCGAAGTTCCACGCCCGCGAGGCCGAGATCGTCGCCCAGGCCGGCCGCAGCGGCGCCGTCACCATCTCGACGAACATGGCCGGCCGCGGCACCGACATCGTGCTGGGCGGCAACCCCGAGTGGCTGGCGCGCCAGCTCCTCGAGCGCGAGGGCTTCGAGCGCTACGACTCCGACACCGAGCTGTTCATCAAGGCGGTCATGCTCGACCGCATGGACGAGGCCAGGGAGCGCGCCAGGAAGCTGGACGGCCTGCCCGAGGGGATCGTCGAGCAGATCGTCAGGATCCGCGACGAGGCGCGGGAGGACCACCAGCGCGTGGTCGCCGCGGGCGGCCTGCACATCATCGGCACCGAGCGGCACGAGTCGCGGCGCATCGACAACCAGCTCCGCGGCCGCGCCGGCCGCCAGGGCGACCCGGGCTCGAGCCGCTTCTACGTCTCGTTCGAGGACGACCTCATGCGCCTGTTCGCGAACGACCGCGTGCTGGGCATGATGGACCGCCTGGGGATGGACGACACGCAGCCCATCGAGGCGCGCATGGTGACCGGCGCCATCGAGCGGGCCCAGAAGCGCGTCGAGGACCGCAACTTCGGCATCCGCAAGCAGCTCCTCGAGTACGACAACGTCATGAGCAAGCAGCGCGAGGTCATCTACGCGCAGCGCCGCGAGGTCCTCCTCGGCCACGACGTCTCCGAGAGCGTCAAGGACATGATCGCGGAGTACGTCGACGCGCAGGTCCAGCGCTACCTGAACCCGCAGCTCGAGGCCGAGGAGCAGGACATCGGCGCGCTCTCCGGCGCGCTGGGCGAGGCCGTCCCGGCCCTGGGCGCCGTGGACCTCGAGCGGTACCGCGGCAAGGACCCCGACGAGGTCACCGACGCGCTCGTCGAGGTGGTGGAGCAGGCCTACGCCGACCGCGAGGCCGAGCTGGGCGCGCCGCTGATGCGCGAGCTCGAGCGCTTCATCGTCCTGCAGGTCGTGGACCAGCACTGGAAGGAGCACCTGCACAACATGGACGTGCTCCGCCAGGGCATCGGCCTGCGCGGCTACGGCCAGCGCAACCCGCTGCAGGAGTACGCCTTCGAAGGGTTCAACCTCTTCGAGGAGATGAAGGCGAACATCAGGCTCAACGTCGCCAAGCTCCTCTTCCGCGTGCAGGTGCAGACCGGCGAGGCGCTCGACCGCGGCCGTCAGCGGCGCGCCGCCAGGCCGGCGCCCGTGAGCTACTCGGCGCCGCCCGTGGCGCCGGTCGCGGCCGCCGCCGCGGCGGCCGTCCCCGGCCGGGGCCCGTCGCCGGCGCAGCAGCGCGCCAGCGGTCCCACGGCGCCCATCCGCGCCGAGGAGAAGGTGGGCCGCAACGACCCGTGCCCGTGCGGCAGCGGCAAGAAGTACAAGCACTGCCACGGCAGGAACGCCGCTTGAGCGGGTCCGCTGCGGCGTGAGCGTCCGCCCGGAGCCCTACTCCCGGCGCCTGACCGAGCGCCAGGCGCGGCTGGGCACGCGGGTCTGCCTGGGGCTGGACCCGCGCCCGGCCGCGCACCCGCTCACCGACCCGGGGCGGCTGGGCGCCACCGCGCCCTGGGACCCCCGCGTCACCGCGGCCGTCGGCCGCTACCTGGCGGCCACGCTCGAGGCCACCGCCGACCTGATCGCCGCCTGCAAGCCGCAGGCGGCGTTCTTCGAGGCGCTGGGCCCGTCCGGCCTCGAGCTGCTGGCCGAGGTGACGGCGCTGGCCCGCGACCTGGGGGTGCCCGTGCTCCTCGACGCCAAGCGCGGCGACATCGGCACCACGGCCGAGGCCTACGCGCAGGCGTACCTGGCCGACGGGCCCCTCGCCGCCGACGCGCTCACGGTGAGCCCCTACCTGGGCCTCGACACCCTGGAGCCCTTCGTGGCCGCGGCGCGCCGCGGCGGCCGCGGTCTCTACGTGCTCGTGCGCACGTCGAACCCCGGCAGCGGCGACGTCCAAGGCCTCGAGCTGGCCGGCGGAGGGACGGTGGCCTCGCGCGTGGCCGAGCGCCTGGCCGCGTTGGCCGAAGGCTTGGAGGCCGACGACGACGGCTACACGCTGCTGGGCGCGGTGGCCGGCGCGCCGGCCGACCTGCCCTGGTTGCGCGCGGCGCTGCCCCGCTCTCCCCTGCTGGTGCCCGGCTACGGCGCCCAAGGCGCGGCGGGCGCCGACGTCGCGGCCGCCTTCGACGGGCGCGGCCATGGCGCCTTGGTGAGCGCCAGCCGCACCCTGACCTACGGCCCGGGCTTCGAGGAGGCGCGGACGTTCGACGAGGTCGCCGCCATGGCGCGCGCCGCCGCCGTCGCCATGCGCGACGACGTCGAGGCGGCCCTGGCCGCGAGGCCCGCCGCCTAGGGCGTCTGCATGTGGTTCAGGAAGCCCGCCGGCGACAGGTTGGTGCGGACCCGCGTCATCAGTCCCAGGATCGTCCCGAAGCCGACCTCGGGGCCGTCGAACACGGCGGCGTAGACCTGGGCCCCGCCCAGCTCCGGCAGGGCGAACGCGAAGGCGTCGAGCTCCTCGCCCTGCGGCACGGGCAGCGGCCAGCCCTCCGAGTCCGGGTGGGTGGCCACCACGTACATCTGCGACTCGTTGTGGGCCAGGAACAGGTTCTTCGCCGTCTCCTCGGGAGCCGTCACGTACGCGCCCACGCGCACGGCGCAGTTGCTGAGGTGCGGCAGGACGTCGCGGGGTGAGCCGCTCAGGTCCACGTCGGGGTCGGGCCTGAACACCAGCAGGCGCGGGTAGACGGTCCAGTTCCAGATGACGGCCCAGAACGACAGCCGGTCGTCGTCGGCCGGGTCCCACGCCAGCAGGGCCGCCGGCCGCACGGCCTGGCCCACCCGCTCCAGCGTCGCGGCCATGTCCTCCACCAGGTCGCCCACCGTGGCGGGGCCGTCGGGCAGCGGACCTTCGAGCCGGTACCAGCCCATGAACCTGGCGTTCATCTGGCGCCAGGCCTCGGCGCCGATCTCCTCGGCGGACCAACCGGACGGCAGCAGGCCCCGCGCCTTCACGTACCTGACGGCCGCGTAGGCCGGGTGGTCGTCCGGCACGCCCACCTCGTCCACCCGCACGAGGGGCGGCAGGGCCGGCTCGACGAGCTGCACCGCGCGCCTCAGCACCAAAGCGGCGTCGACGCCCGTGGCCGGGCGGTCGAGGGCGGGGTCGACGAGGGCGCCCACCAGCTCGTCGCGGCACACCTGCGCGGCGGCGAAGGAAGCCAGCACGAGCAGGAGCGCTGCGGCCAGCAGGCGCCCCGCGAGGGCGACGGTTCTGGGCATGACGCCGAGTCTAACCGCTAGTAGAAGAGGAAGTACGTGCTCCTCCCCGCGACCGCCGCGGCGTCGCCGTCGGCAGCGCGCACCCTGAGGTACTCCCCTGCGCCGACCGCGATGCCGCCAGGGGGCAGGTCGCCGAACAGCACGGAGCCGGACGAGCTCAGCACGTCCACGACCATGGGCAGCCCGCCCGAGACGGTCTCGAAGCTGACGGTCCCGCCGAACGGCACGTACCAGAGGTCCACGTCGCCCACGAACTCTATGGCCCCGCTGCCGTCGTCCGTGAGCGACGGCGCGGTGAGCCGCGAGTCGTTCGCGGGCTCGGTCGTGTCGTCGAAGTCGCGGCCGAAGGCGAAGAGCGGGACGTTGCGGGCGGGACCCTGGTTGCGCACGCGCACCAGGTAGCTCGAGGCCGGCGCGGGGTCGATCACGCAGGGCCCGCCGCAGACGCGGCCGACGGCCACGGCCGCCGGCTCCACCTCGGACGGCGCGGCGAGCGCGCCGCCGCCGGCGAAGAAGACGTCGGGCGAGGCGCTCGAGTAGAGCACCGAGCCGCCGGAGCCGAGCACCTCGAGGCGGGCGGAGCCGCCGACCTCGAACTGGATCACGTCGCGCGAGCGCACCGAGGACGGCACGCTGACCACGAACGTGGCGGTGGCGTTCGAGCCCATGAACACGCTCACGGCGGGCGAGTCCGGGTTCGTGCCCGCGGTGACCGGCGTGCAGCCTCCGTCGCGCGGCGGCGTGCCGCCAGAAGGGCTCGTCACGCTGAGGTAGTAGCCGCTGCGCCCGGGCGCCGCGGCGCGCTCCTGCGTCGCCCTGACCCGCACGGCCTCGCCCGAGAAGACGCGGAACGTCTGCCCGCCGGGGTACGGGCCGGCGACGGCCAGGCCGCAAGCGTCGTAGACGGTCGCCTCGAGGGCGATGGCCCCGCTCACGGGCTCCACGGTCACGTTCGCGCCTGCGGGCGCCAGCCAGTAGTCGACGTCGCCGAGGAGCTCGATGGCGCCGAAGGCGCCGTCGGCGAGGGCCGGGGCTCCGCCCCTGCTGTCGTTGCCCGGCTCGTTGGTGTCCGCGAGGTCCGAGCCGTAGAGGTAGAGGTCGGCGACCAGCGTCGTGCTGCCGGTGTTCACGACGCGGGCGAAGAAGCGGCCGCTGCCGGGGTCGAAGACGACGCAGGGGCCCAGGCAGGTCTGGTTGGGGGTGATCTGGCTCGGCTCCAGCTCGGCCGCGCTCGCGCCCGGGGTGGGCTGCGGTACGCCCTGGATCGCGCCGCGCACGAAGAAGTCGGGCGTCGAGCTGCTGGCGACCACGCCCCAGTAGCCGCCGCTGCGCAGCTCGACCACGGCCGGTTGCGTCGCGTCCAGCTCGAGGTAGGCGGCGTCGAACGACCTCACGGCGTCGAGCACCAGCTCGAAGTCGACCCACTCGCCGGGGCCCAGGTCCACGACGGCCGCGGGCGTGGCCCCGCCGTCGGCCCTGGCGACGAGGGGGTCGGCGGGCGGGGGCGGGGGCGGCGGCTGCAGGCACGCGGCTAGCAGGACGGCCAGGAGCGAGACCGCGCCCAGCGCCCTCACGGCGGTGACGCCGTGACCCCGCGGCGTCACCCTGGCTTCACCTCGCCGCTGAGCGGCGTCGTCGGCGTAGCTCATCTTCTCCTCGTTGCCTCCTCGGAGCTAGAGCCTAACGGCTCCACGTCCTCGAGGTAGTAGGTGCTGCGGGCCGAGCTGGCGGCCTGCCACGGCTCCACGCTCCACACCCTCAGGTACTCGCCGGCGTAGAGCTGGATCTCGTCGCCGTCGATGTAGGGGCCGCCGCTGTTCTGCACCGGCGTGCCCGACGCGTCGACGATGTCGGCCTCGAGCGGGATGCCTACGGTCACGACGTCGAACATCACGGTCGTGTTCTGGTCGAAGTACCAGTAGTCGACGTCGCCCACGGTCTCGATGGCGCCGGCGTCCGTGAAGGCGAACGTGGGGGCGCCGGCGGGCTGGTCGTTGTCGGGCTCGTACTCGTCGGCGTGCTGGTCGCCGTAGACGTAGAGGCTCACGTTCGTGGAGCTGCCCTCGTTCGTGACGCGCACGTAGACGACGCCGGGGTTCGCCGGCTCCAGCAGGACGCACGAGCCGCGGCAGGTCACGGGCGTGTCCACGGCCTGCGGGTCGAGGCCGAGAGCGGCCGGGCCGAGGCCCTGCGTGCCGGACCCGAAGTAGTCGCGGGAGGAGGCGCTGAACGTCACCGTGCCGTAGCCGGAGGTCATGACCTCCAGGTCGACGTCGCGGTTCAGCTCGACGTAGAGCAGGCCGGCGTCGACGACGTCCTGCGGCACGTCCACACGGAAGACCTGGGACTCACCGCCGCCCAGCTCGACGGTGGACAGCGAGGCGTCCGGGGAGAGGCTCGCGGTCACGTCGATCGTGTTCGCGGGCGGGCCGCCCGGGCCCGGGCCGGGGCCCGTGGAGCAGGCGGCGATCGCGAGCGCGATGAGCGTACCGATGGCGGGCAGTGCGAGGCGTCTCATCTGACCTCCAAACGAACGCGGGAGAGGAGCGACGGCCTCGAACTGAGACCTCCGCCACGTTCATCCGTCCTCCCTCACTGTCCACGCGCGGAGCTTGAGATGTCACAGGGCGAAGATGAGGACCTTAACCGAGACGTCACACTCGGGCGCCCCGGGCCGCGGTCGGGACCGGCGGGGGCCTCGCCTCAGCGGTCCCTCCCGCCCTCGCCGCCGCCTGACGGCGCGCCGGACCGGCCCGGGACTCACTCCAGCAGCATCAGGTAGGGGTAGAGGTCGGGTCCGCCCTGGTGCACCTCGACCTCGAGGTCGGGCAGCTCGGCGCCGATGCTCGCCACCACCGCGGCGGCGCGCTCCGGCGACACCGCCGTGCTGTGGAACAGCGTGGCGACGTCGCGGCCGGGGCCGTGCTTCCGGACCAGGTCGAGCAGCGCGGCGTCGTGGTCCTCGGCGGCCGCCTCGAGCACGCCGTCCACCAGCCCGATGGCCTGGCCCTCCTGGACGTCGACGCCGCCCAGCTGCACGTCACGGCTCGCGCTCGTGACCTCGATCGTCACCGTGCCCTCGGCGGCGGCGCGCATCTCCTCCAGCACGTCCTCCGGCTCGCCGTCCTCGGCGAAGGCCACGGAGGCGGCCAGCCCCTGGCCGAGGGTGCGCGTCGGCAGCACCAGCACGCGCTTGTCCTTCACGACCTCCTGCACGCGCTCGGCGGCCATGATCACGTTCTTGTTGTTCGGCATGACGATCACGGTCTCGGCGCCCACGCTGCGCACGGCGTCGGCGAGGTCCTCGACCGACGGGTTGTCGGTCTGGCCGCCGCCCACGACGCGGACGCCGAGGCTGCGCAGCACGCGCGTCAGGCCGTAGCCGCTGGCGACCGCCACGGCCGCCACGCGGGGCCCCTCGCCGCCGTCCAGGTCGACGTCGGCGAGGATCTCGGAGTGCTGCTCGCTCATGTCCTCGACCTTCGAGCGCACCATGCGCCCGAAGCGGCCGACCGTGGCCAGGAGCCTCTCCGGCTCCTGCGTGTGGATGTGCCCCTTCACGAAGCCCTCGGCGCCCACGACGAGGAGCGAGTCGCCGAACGGCGCCACGACCTCCTGGATGTGGGCGGTGGGCACCGTGACGTCGGCCAAGAGGAACTCGGTGCAGAAGCCGAACTCCTCCTCCTCGAACTGCTGCTGGGCGCGCCGCTCCACCTTCGGGGGCGGCGGCAGGTCGCGCTTCTCGAAGTAGGCGATGAGGCCCTCGAGCACCCGCAGAGCGCCGAGCCCGCCGGCGTCGACGACCCCGGCCTGCTTCAGGATGGGCAGCAGCTCCGGCGTGCGCTCCAGGGCGTCCTCGCCGGCGGCGTGCGCGGCGTGGAGCACCTCGACGGCCGTGCCGTCGGCCGCCTCCTCGGCGGCCTCCGCGGCCTCGCGCACCACGGTCAGGATCGTGCCCTCCACGGGCCGCATCACGGCCGCGTAGGCGCTGTCGGAGCCGGCGCGCAAGGCGCGCGCCACCTCGGCGCCGCCCAGGCTCGCGTGCTCCTTCACCGACTCGGCGAAGCCCTTCAGCACCTGGGAGAGGATCACGCCGGAGTTGCCCCGCGCGCCCAGCAGCGAGCCGTAGGCGAGCGCGTGCGCCACCGCCGGCATGGTCACGCCGCGGAGCTCGGAGAGCTGACGGCGCACCGACTGCATGGTCAGGTGCATGTTCGTGCCGGTGTCGCCGTCGGGCACCGGGTAGACGTTCAGCGCGTTGACCTCGTCGACGAACACGCCCAGCCACTGGGTGGCGTAGATGAAGGCGTGCGACAGCTCGCGAGCGTCCACGCGGCCGCTCGCCGTGCGCTCGAGGACGGCCTCAGGCACGGCTGACCCCGGCCACGTGCACGCGGATCTTGTCGAGCTCCACGCCGGCGAAGGTGCTGGCGGCGTAGCGGACGCGCTCGCGGATCGAGTCGGCGACCACGGGGATGTTCACGCCGTAGGCCACGACGACGTGGATGTCGACGTCGGCGCCGCCGGGGTCCTCGTGCCTGGTGACCACGACGCCCTCGTCCACCTGGCGCGCGCCGAGGATGCGCCTGATGCCCTCGCCCAGGCTGGCGGGCGCCATGCCCACCACGCCGGGCACCTCGTGCGCCGACAGGCCCACCACCTTCGCCAGGGCGCCGTCGGTGACGAACACGCGGTCCACCTGGCCCGGCTCGCCCTGGGCCCGCGCGGGCTTGCCGCGGCCGCCCTTGGCCGGCGCCTTCGCCCTCTGCTTGGACGCGGCGCCCTGCTCCCGCCGCCCCGTGACCTTGACGTCGTCCTCGCCGTTCAACGCGTCCTCCAGCTCACTCCATGCCCGCCAGGAACCCGATGCGCCGCAGCGCCCTGATCAGGTCCATGACCGTGGCCTCGGTGGGGTCGTAGTCGACGATCATCTTCGAGCCGTCGCTCTCCAGCACGTCCTTCACGCCCGAGACCGCGGCCAGCGCCGCCCTGACCCGCTGGCGGGCCTCTGGCGTCTCCATGCCCCTCACGCCCACGACGGCGCGGCTCGTCGGCGAACCGCTCATGCGGCCCTCCCCGCGCCCGCCGAGCCCAGGCGCCGGGCGTACGACACCGTCGCCCGCGCCGCGAAGCCCGCGGCCTCGACCGCGGCGCGGCCCGTGGCGTCGGCCGCCGGCAGCTCGGCCACGAGGCGGTAGACGCCGGCGTCGTAAGCGCTCTTCACCACGGCGGCGGCGAGCGCCTCGGCAGCTTCGGACGTGCCCACGAGCCGCTCGAGCCGCAGCGCCGGGTCGCCGCCGGCCCAGGTGGAGTGGGCCAGCGCGAAGCCCAGGACCTCGCCGCCGCCGGCCTCGGCCACGAACGAGTGGCCGCTGCGACCGAAGTAGTGCAGGCTCCCTAGCGTCACCTGAGGCTCCGTCCCCAGCCGCGCGGCGTAGTCGGCGTCGAGCGGCGCCAGCGCCGCGAGGTCGTCGGCCTCCACGGGCCTCACGCGCGCGGCCACGCGTCCCCCTCGGTGCTGCCGTCCCGCTCATGAGAGGCGGCCATGCCCGAGTATACGTGCGGGGCGACGCCTCTCAGCAGGCCGCGGCGCCTACCCCGGCCGCACGGCCCGCGAGCCGGCCCGGCCTCTCGTGCCGCGGAACGCGAGCCCACGGAGCCGTGGCGCGGGCCGCGGCGCCCCTCACTCGAGCAGCGCGGCCACGCGCGCCTCGGACGCCGCCGGGTCCCATGGCCCGTAGCCGGCCTCGACGAAGTAGAGGCCTTGGGGTCCGACGTTGTGCCCGGCGCGCTTCCTGTCGCGGCTCTCGAGCACGTCCCTGACGTCGTCCGGGCTCAGCTTGCCCTTGCCCACCCACAGCAGCGTGCCCACGATCGTGCGGACCATGTTCCGCAGGAAGCCGTCGGCGGCGATGTGCAGGTGGAGCTCCTTGCCCGCCTCCCGCAGCTCGCACAGCAGCACCTCGCGCGTGGTGGTGCGCGACTCCTGGGTGGCGAACGCGGCGAAGTCGTGGCGGCCCAGGAGGTGACGCGTCGCGGCCTGCATCGCCGCCACGTCGACGCGGCGGAAGACGGGCAGCACGCGGTGGCGGTCGATCGCCAGGCGGCGCGGGTCGTCGCGCACCACGCGCAGGCGGTAGAGGTAGCGCCGGTAGAGGCACGAGAACTGCGCCTCGAACGTCGGCTCCACGGTGTCGAGGCGCAGCACCACCACGTCGCGCGGCAGGTGGGCGTTAAGCGCCATGCGCAGCTTCTCGTCGGGGATCTCGCTGGTCGTGTCCGCGTGGGCGACCATGGCGAGGGCGTGCACGCCGGCGTCGGTGCGGCCGGCCGCGTTCACGGTGCCGTGCTCGCCCGGCAGCCGCCCGAACGCGGCCTCGACGGCGCCCTGCACGGTGCGCTCGCCGCCCGGCTGCCGCTGCCAGCCCTGGAAGCCGCTGCCGTCGTACTCCAGGAGCAGCCGGACGCGCCTGCGCTCGCTCAAGCCGCCGTACCGGGCCGCGCCGCGGCCCCCTCGACGGGACGCGGCGCCGCGGGCGTCAGTCGCAGGACGCGGCCCAGCCACGGCATCAGGACCGTGCCCACGCCGCCGATCACGAGGAACCGGGCGAACGACCCGAACGCGCTCTCCTTGACCTCTTCCGGCAGCAGCACCGAGCTGCCGAGCAGCGCCCCGAACACGACCACGAGGGCCAGCGCGGCCAGCGCCACGCGGCCGCCCACCGGTCCCGAGGTGTCGTGCCGGTAGAGCTCGGGGCCGACGGCGAACGCCGCGAACGCGCCCAGCAGCAGGCCCGACTCCTCGGTGGGGGCGACGAGGTGCAGGCCGAGGGGCACCAGGAGACCCAGCGCCACGGTCGCCGACCGGCCGAGCCTCACCCCGCGGCGCTGCAGGTAGAGGGCGACGCCGGTGGTGGCCAGGCCGAAGGCGAGGCCCCCGACGATGTCGATGGGCAGGTGCACGCCCAGGTAGACACGCGACACCGAGACCAGGGCCACGACCGCCACGGACAGCGCCGTGAACCAGCCCTTGCGCACGTAGGCGGCGGCGAGGCTCCAGAACGTCGCCGAGCCCTGCGCGTGCCCCGAGGGGAAGCCGCTGCCGGGGGCGGTGGCCACGGCGGCCTCGGACCGCGCGACCGTCGGGTCGATCTGGTAAGGACGCTGCGTGGCGAAGAGGTGCTTCAGCACCTGGTTCAGGTAGAAGCCGGCCAGGAGCGTGAGGGCGAGGCTGCGGCCCCGCTTCGCGTCCACGGCCACGAAGGCCACCACGAGCAGCGCCACGTAGGCCTGCTCGGAGCCGAGGTTCGTGACGGCGAGCATGAGCCGGTCGAGCGCGGGCGAGGCCGCGCTCTGCAGCGTGTAGACGAGACCCATGGGCCAGATGATAGCCGTGGGGCGGGCGCGCCCAGCCCGGTCCGCGCGCGAGGGGCGCTCAGGCCCCCGGGGCCGGACGCCCGCGCCGTACGGGTCGCGCCCGGCAGCGGCGCCCGCGCCCGCTCATGGGAGAATCTACGGACGTGGCGCTGCCGCCCACCACCGACACCATCGCCGCCATCGCCACCGCGCCGGGCGCCGGCGCCGTGGGCGTCGTGAGGGTCTCCGGCCCCGACGCCTACGCCGTGGCCGACGCCGTGTTCCGCCCCGCCAGCGGAGCGCGCCCCAGCGGCGTGGGTCCCGGACGCGTGCTGTTCGGGCGCGTCGCCGCCCGGGGCGAGGTCGTCGACCAGGCGCTGCTGCTGACGTTCAAGGCGCCGGCCTCGTACACGGGGCAGGACGTGGTCGAGCTGCAGACGCACGGCGGCCCGGCGGTCCTGAGGCGGGTGCTGGAGCTCTGCCTGGAGGCGGGCGCGCGCGCCGCGGGCCCGGGCGAGTTCACGCTACGCGCCTACCTGAACGGCAAGCTCGACCTCGCCCAGGCCGAGGCCGTGCTCGACCTCGTGAACGCCTCCACCGAGGCCGCGCGCCGCAACGCCGCCGGCGGGCTCACGGGCGCCCTGAGCCGGCGCATCGGCGAGGTGCAGAGCGACGTCACCGCGGCCTACGCCGAGCTGCAGGCCGGCTTCGACTACCCGGACGAGGGAGTGCCCGAGGCTCGCCTGCAGGAGCCGCTGCGGCGCGCCCTGGCGCGGGTCGACGAGCTGCTGGCGACCGCCGAGGCCGGCCGGCTGACGCGGGAGGGCGCGCGCCTGGCGCTGCTCGGCCGGCCGAACGCGGGCAAGTCGAGCCTCCTCAACGCCTTGCTGGGGTACCAGCGCTCCCTGGTGAGCGACGTGCCCGGCACCACCCGCGACTACCTCGAGGCGCCGCTGGTGATCGGCGGCGTCCCGGTGACGCTCATCGACACGGCCGGCATACGCGCCGCGGACGACGCGCTCGAGGCCAGCGGCGTGGTCCTCACCCACGAGGTGGCCGAGCGCGCCGACCTGCGCCTGCTGGTCCTGGACCTCTCGCGGCCCCTGGACGGCGAGGACCGCGCGCTGCTGGCGCGCTTCGCGCCGCACGCGCCCGTGGAGCGCGGCGGCGGCAGGACGCACACCGTGGTGGTGGGCAGCAAGGCCGACCTGCCGCCTACGTGGGCGCGGCGCGACCTGGGCCTGCACGAAGGAGTGCCCTACGTGGCCGTCTCGGCGGTCAGCGGCGCGGGGCTCGAGGAGCTGCGGGCCACGCTCGCCGACCAGCTGGTGGGCGACGCCGCCGGCGCCGAGCTGTGGGTGGGCAACGACCGCCACGTCGAGGCGCTGAAGCGCGCCCGGGCTTCCATCGCCGCCGCGCTGGGGCACGACGAGGAGCTGGCGGCGCTGGACCTGCAGGACGCGCTGGCCGCGCTGGCGACGATCACCGGCCGCGAGGGCGTGGTCGAGGAGACCCTGGCGAGCATCTTCGCCCGCTTCTGCGTGGGCAAGTAGGCGCGGCGCCGAGGCGACGGCCCCCTGGCGGGCGGCGCACCCGGCAGCGGCTAGGCCACGACGGCGGCGACGCCGGCGGCCCGCGCCACGGCGCGCGGCAGCTCGGTGGCCACCCGCGTGAGCACGGTGCGGGCGGTGAACTCGATCATGCGGGTCAGGGCGCGCTCGCCCCAGCGCTCGGCGCGGGGCAGCTTCAGGTGAACGGTGATGTCGAAGGCGTAGTCGATGCGCGAGCGGCCCGCGCCCTCTGGGCTCACCCGCGCCTCCCCCGAGACGAGGGCCCACCCGGGCCCGTCGGGCTCGAGCGGCGTGCCCTCGAGGCGCGCCCCGGCGGCGGTGGGCACCAGGACGCTGCGGAACGGCAGCTCGCGCTGGCCGAACATAGCCGCCGACACGGGGATGGCGGCGGACACCACGGCCGGGTCGCCCGCCACCACCTGCAGGTCGGCGAGGAAGTCGGCGTGGCGCAGCGTGCGGGGGACGTCGCGCGCGAAGCGCGTCGCCTCGGCGGCGGTCATGTCCACGGCGAGCGCGAAGCGGACCTCGTGCCTGATCTCCACGGCTAGCGCTCGCTCGGTCTGGGACGGGGACCCACCCACTCGACGCGGAGCGAGGAGTCCCGCACCGCGGCCTCGACCTCGGCGTCGGTGGCGCTCCTGAGCCTCGGCAGCTCGTTGAAGAGGGGCGCGCTCGAAGCGAGGCCGACCCGCACGGTGACGGGGCCGTCCTCGGACGCCCTGCCGATGCGCCACAGCAGGTGCGAGGCGAGCTCGTCGAGCAGGTCAGGCACGCTACCAGCCTACCGCACGCGGCCTTTCATCCTACTCACCGTGGCTTCCCGGCGGACTAACGCCTCGGAGCGAGACTCATCGACGCGACAACGGAGGGAAGTGATCGATCTTGACCCGCACAAGGCCGTACGTCATCGCCATCGTCTTCGCCTTGGCGCTCGGCGCCGCGGCGCTGTGGTCCTCGCACAACGTCACGGCTCAGGGAGCCGTCGAACCGCCCGACCCGGCCGCCGCCCGCCTCCAGGACGAACAGAACACGATCGACGTGGTCCGGGCCATCGGGCCCAGCGTCGTGGCCATCAACGTCGAGGTGCGCGGGGAGCTGGTGAACCCGTTCGCGGACATCCCGTTCCTCCCCGAGCAGTTCCGCCAGCTCCTGCCGCCGCAGGTGGTCCCGCGCGTGCAGCAGAGCAGCGGCTCCGGCTTCGTCATCGACGAGGAAGGGCGCATCGTCACCAACTTCCACGTCGTGCAGCAAGCGCTGCAGGCCGACTCGGTGGAGCTGCGCGAGCGCGCCACCATCACCGTCGACTTCCCGAGCGGCGAGGAGCCGCTCCGGGCCAGGGTCCTGGGGGCTAACCCCGACTTCGACCTGGCGCTGCTGGAGCTCGAGGACCCGTCGGCGATGCCCGAGGACGCCAGGCCCATCGAGCTGGCGAACTACGACGAGGTCCAGGTCGGCCAGAAGGTCATCGCCATCGGCAACCCCTTCGGCCTGGAGAACACGGTGACCCAGGGCATCGTCTCGGCGATCGGCCGCGAGCTGACCTCGATCGGCCGCGTCGACATCCCCATGATCCAGACCGACGCCGCCATCAACCCGGGCAACTCGGGTGGGCCGCTGCTCGACTCGTCCGGCCGCCTGGTGGGCGTGAACACGATGATCGTCCCGGGCATGAGCGTGGCGGGGCGGGCCGGCAACATCGGCATCGGCTTCGCCGTCCCCAGCTCGCTGCTCGCCGAGACCCTCCCCGACCTGGTCGCGGGCGGGCTCGTGGGCACGTTCGCCGCCCAGCAGGACATCGAGAACCGCCCGCGGATCGGGGTCCAGGTCGTCGACGTCTCGGCCTACCCGCCCGAGGCGCGCGAGGCGCTGCGCCTGCCCGAGCAGGGCGCCGTCGTCACGGCCGTCGAGCCGGGCGGCCCGGCCGACGAGGCCGGCATAGTGGGCGCCACCTTCATGGCCGTCATCGGCCAGCAGCAGTTCCCCGCCGGCGGGGACGTGATCGTGGGCATCGACGGCGAGCCGCTCGAGTCCTCGCAGCAGCTCGTCGAGACGATCCTCGAGCACCAGGAGGGCGACCGGCTGACCCTCACGCTGTGGCGCGACGGCCAGGAACGCGACGTCGAGGTCACGCTGCGCGTCTTCCCCTCCGGCGGGCAGCAGCAGCGGTGACGGCGGCCCGTCGCGGCGCGACGGAGCCCGTGCTAGCTTCAGCCGCGATGGAACGCCCCGACCAGCCCTGCACCATGGGCCTCGTCCTCTCCGGGGGCGGGGCCCGCGCCTTCGCTCACATCGGCGTCCTGCGCGTCCTCGAGAGGGTCGGCGCCCGCTTCGACGTGGTCGCCGGCACCTCCATGGGCGCCATCATCGGCGCGCTGCACGCCGCCGGCTACAGCGCCGACGAGGTCTACGAGACCGCCAAGGGCGTGAGCTGGCGCGACGTCGTCGACATCTCCCTGCAGGCGGGGCTCATCAAGGGCGACAAGCTCGAGTCGCTCCTCGCCGAGCTGCTGCCGGCCACCTTCGCGGACCTGCCGGTCCCCTTCGCCGTGACGACCACGGACATCGAGAGCGGCGAGGCCGTCGTGATCCACGAGGGCGACCTCGTGAGGGCCATCAGGGCGGCGTCGAGCTTCCCCGGGGCGATCGAGCCGATCCAGTACGGCGGCCGCACGCTCGCCGACGGCGGCATCGTGAACAACCTGCCGGTCTCCGCCGCGGCCCTGCTGGGCGCCACCCGCACCGTGGCGTCCGACGTCACGCCGGCCCGCCACTCGGTCTACCGCACGCCCGACCAGGAGGGGAACTGGTGGGAGCGGATGGTGGCGACGGTCAGGCTCGAGCGCCGCAACCCGATGGTGCAGATGCTCCTGCGCTCCAGCGACATCATGCAGTCGATACTCGCCGACATACAGGCGAGCCTGCACCCGCCCGACCTGCGCATCCGCATGCTGATGCCGCAGTACCGCATCGAGTCGTTCAAGGACATCGACGACATCGTCGCGATCGGCGAGGCCGCGGCCGAGGCGGCGATCGAGGCGCGCGGCGGCTGGCAGAACGTGGTCGCCTTCGGGGCGCGGGTCGAGCAGCTCCTCGAGGCCGGCGGAGGCGCTTGAGCGAGCCCGGCGGCGCGCCGGTCGCGGAACCAGGCCCGCCCCGCGTCCGCCCGCCCCGGGCGCGGCGCACGCCCGCCTGGGCCTGGCTGGGCCTCGGTCTGGCGCTGGGCGCCCTCCTGGCCACCCAGGGCGTGACGTTGATGCGCGTGCAGGGCGTGAGCATGTCGCCGAGCTACCCGCCCGGGGCGCTGGTGGCCGTGCTGCGGCCGCCGCTCCACGCGCTCGCCCGGCCCGGCCGCGGCTACCTTCCCGGCGACGTCGTGGTCGTAGCCCCGCCGGGCGGCGGGCTGTCGCTCAAGCGCGTGGCGGCCGTGGGGCCGGCGACGGTGGCGATGGAGGCCGGCGTGCTGGTGGTGGACGGGGAGCCGGTGCCGGCGCCGCAGCCGGGCCAGGAGGGCGCGTCCGACGTGCCCCTCACCGAGCTCGCGTCCGGCGAGCTGTACGTGCTGGGCGACGACAGGAGGCCGCTCGCCTCGCGCGACTCGCGCGACTACGGCCCCGTGCCCACGGCGGCCGTGCGCGGCCGGGTCGTGGCCGCCTGGCGGCCCTAGGCGCCGGGCGGTCGGGGCCGAGCGCTTCTGAGGAGCCGCCGCGACCGGGCGGCGCCCGGGCCCGCCCTACCCGGCCAGGCGCCCGTCCAGGCCCAGGGCGGCGGCGTTGGCCTTCATGGCGTCCAGCACGAACTGCACGTGCTCCCACAGGTCCACGCCCAGCTCCTCCGCCCCGCGCCGCACGTCGTCGCGGTTCACGCCCCTGGCGAAGGCCTTGTCCTTGAACTTCTTCTTCAAGCTGGCCAGCTCGAGGTTCGCGATGTCCTTGTCGGGCCTCACGAGCACGGCGGCCGTGATCAGCCCGGTGATCTCGTCGCAGGCGTAGAGGACCTTCGCGAGGAGGCTCTCGCGCGGCACGCCGGAGAAGTCCGCGTGGCCGAGGATGGCGTCGAGCACCTCGTCCGGGTAGCCGAGCTCCCTGAGGTGCGCGACGCCCACGAACGGGTGCCCCTGCTGCGCGTCGTCAGCGATGGGGTAGCGCTCGTAGTCGAAGTCGTGCAGCAGCGCGGCGACGGCCCAGGTCTCCTCGTCGCCGCCCAGCGCGCGGGCGTAGGCGACGACGGCGGTCTCCACGGCCAGCATGTGCTTGCGCAGGCTCTCGCTCTGCGTCCACTCCTCCATGAGGGCGAGAGCCGCTTCCCTGGTCACGGTCATGCCAGAAGCTAACCCGCCCACGTGACGGCGTGCGCGTCCTGGGGGTGCGCCAGCAGGTCGTTCACGGGCCTCGCGCGCACGCCGAACGCCAGGCGCCCCGACAGCTCGGGCACGAACTCGGCGCGGTAGACGAGGGCGCCGTCGACGCTCGTGGCGACGGACATGGGCACCGTGCGCAGCCGGTGCTGCAGCGCGTCGGCGGCGCGGCTGTAGACGACCTCGACGGCCAGCTCGTCCGGCGCCCAACCCGGCGCCTCCACCCTGGCGCTCACGGCCACCTTCTCGCCCGCCCGCGCCACCTCGCCCGACTCCAGCCGGGCCTCTACCGCCACGTCGCGCCACTGCCTCGCCACCCGGGACCGCCACTCGGCGAGCCGCCGCGCGGCGTCGCCCGCGCGCAGCCGCTGCTCGCGCTCGCTCGCCGGCAGGTAGAAGCGGGTGACGTACTCCTTGACCATGCGGCCGGCGTTGAACCGCGGCGCCACGCTGGCGATCGCCGCGGCGCTGCGCCGCAGCCACTCGAGCGGCAGGCCCGACTCGTCGCGCTGGTAGTAGAGCGGCACCACCTCCTGCTCGAGGAGCGCGTAGAGCGAGTCGGCGTCGGCGGCGTCGCCGCGCTCGTCGTCGTGGTAGACCCTGCCGCCGCCCACGGCCCAGCCGTTGTCGCCCTGGTAGCCCTCGGGCCACCAGCCGTCCAGCACCGAGAGGTTCAGCACGCCGTTCATGGCGGCCTTCTGCCCGCTCGTGCCCGAGGCCTCGAGCGGCCGGCGCGGGTTGTTGAGCCACACGTCGACGCCGCGCGTCAGCGCCCGGCCCACGGCCATGTCGTAGTCCTCGACGAACAGCACCCGGCCGGCGAACCGCGGGTCCTTCGAGAGGCGGTGGATGTGGGCGATCAGGCCTTGGCCCTGCTGGTCGGCGGGGTGGGCCTTGCCGGCGAACACGAGCTGTACCGGCCTGTCGGGGTCGGAGAGGACGCGGTGCAGCCTGTCCAGGTCGCGGAAGACGAGGGTCGCGCGCTTGTAGGCGGCGAAGCGGCGGGCGAAGCCCACCGTCAGGGCGTCGGGGTCGAAGAGCGTCTCGGAGCCCTTCAGCGCCGCCGCGCTGGCCTCGTGCCGCACGAGCTGGCGCGCCAGGCGCCGCCTGAGGAAGCGCAGGCTCTGCCGCTTGAGGAGCCGCCTCACCTCCCACAGGCGCTTGGGGTCGACCTCGCGGAACGGCTCCCACAGGGCCACGTCGTCGGCCCTGTCCAGCCAGCCGTCGCCCAGGACCTCGGTCACCAGGTCCTGCACGGCCGGCGCCATCCACGTGCGCAGGTGCACCCCGTTCGTGACGTGCGTTATGGGCACCTCGTCGACGGGCACCTGCGGCCACAGGCCCGCCCAGATGCGGCGGCTGGTCTCGCCGTGCAGCTCGGCCACGCCGTTGCGCGCCGAGGAGAAGCGCAGGGCGAGGGCGGTCATGCTGAACGTGTCGCCCCAGCCGTGGTCGGCCCTGGCGAGGTCCTCGAACTCCTTGGCGGTGAGTCCGAGCTCCTCCCAGTAGCCGTCGAAGCAGGCGCGCGCCAGGTCGAACGGGAAGGCGTCGTTGCCGGCGGCCACGGGCGTGTGCACGGTGAAGACGGTGCTGGCCGCGACGAGCTCCCGGGCCTCGGCGAAGGAGCGGCCGGCGGCCACGAGCTCGCGGCACCGCTCCAGGGCCATGAAGGCGCTGTGCCCCTCGTTCATGTGCCAGCTGGTGGGCTTGACGCCCACGGCGCGCAGCATGCGCACGCCACCCACGCCCAGCACGACCTCCTGGCCGATGCGCGTGCGCTGGTCGCCGCCGTACAGGCGGGCCAGGAGGCGCCTGGCCTCGTCGTCGTTGCCGTCCAAGTCGGTGTCGAGCAGGAGCGCCTCGACGAGCCCGACCCGGCAGCGCCAGGCCTGCACCTTGACGTCGCGGCCGAAGACCCTCACGGTCACCTCGGCCCGCTCGCCCTTCTCGTTCAGCACGGGCGTGAAGGGCGTGTCCTCCGGCGGGACCCTGACGTACACGGCCTCCTGGCTGCCGTCGTCGGCGACGCGCTGGTGGAAGTAGCCCTCGGGGTAGTAGAGCCCCACGGCCGTGAGCGGCACGCCCAGGTCGGAGGCCGCCTTGGTGTGGTCGCCGGCCAGCACGCCGAGGCCGCCCGAGTAGAGCGAGATGGACTCGTGCCAACCGTACTCGGCGCAGAAGTAGGCGAACCGCGGCTGCTCGACCTCGCTCGCCGCGGCGGCGGAGCCGAACCAGGTGTCGCGCGCGTGGTAGGCGTCCCAGCGCGCGACGAGGCGGTCGTAGACCTCCAGGTAGGCGGGGTCGCGCGCGGCCTCCTCGAGGCGCGCCTGGTCGGCCTCGCGCAGCACGACGACGGGGTCGTGGTTCGAGCGCTCCCAGGCCTCGGGGTGGAGGTCGCGGAACAGGCGCCTGGCGTCCGGCTTCCACGTCCAGTAGAGGTCGTACGAGAGCTCCCCGAGCCGGCCGATGCGTTCGGGCAGGCGGGGCTGGACGGTGAGATGACCCAGGACCTTCATGGCGAGCCATCCTAACGCGGCGCGGTAGGCTCACCCGGATGCGGCAGGACCTCGCGCGCGCCCTCGTCCGGCTGGGCGTCGCCCTGTGCCTGGCCCTGGGCGGGGCCCAGGCCCAGACGGTGGCGCTGTCGGCGACGGGCTGCGCCGCGGACGCGCCCGCGGCCTGCCGACCCCTGGCGTTCGGTGTCGCCTGGCGAGGCGTGAGGGTGGGCGCCACGACGGTGGGCCTCGACCTCGCCACCTCCGGCGTCGGCCTGGAGCTGAGCGCCGCCGAGGTGTTCGGCCCCCTGGGCAACCTCGTCTTCGAGCTGAGCGGCGAGCTGCGCGAGGGGCCCGTGGCGCGCGCGCGGCTCGGGGCCCGCGGCGTGGTCGCCAGCGTCGCGGCCCGTCTCGCCGTGGCCGCGGCGGGCGCCGACGACGAGCGCTTCGACCCCCTGGCGGTGGCCGGCGAGGGCCCCCTGCTGGGCGGCCCGCGGTTCTCGGTGGAGGCGGGCGGCACGTTCCGGCTCGACCGGACGGTGGTGCTCGAGGTCTCGCCCGCTCTGCACCTGGCGCCCGGGGGCGCGGCGGTGACCGGCGGGGCGACCCTCCGCCTGCTCAGGGCCTGGGGCGAGAACGAGGTGCAGGCGCGGCTCGGCTTCGCGGCCCTGCCCGGCGCCGGCGACCACGCCGCCGTGGGCGCCGCGCTGGTGCTTCCGCGCGGCCGGGCGCCCGACTGGCAGGTGGCGGCCTGGCTCGGCTACGGCGAGACGGGCGTGCTGCCCGGCGCCTCGTTCGACCTGGCCGAGCAGCTGGGCGGCGGCAGGGCCGCGCTCACCGCGGCCTACGAGCCGTACCGCCGCGACGTGCGGCCGCTGCGGGCCGCGGCGTCGCTGGAGCTGCCCTTCGAGGGGCCGACGGCCCGCGTCGAGGTGGCGGCGGGCGCCCTCCACCCCACGGCCCCCGACGCCGTCGCCGGCAGGCTCAGCCTGGCGTGGCCGTTCGGGCGCTGAGGCGCGGCGCCTAGCGCGGTCAGCGCGGCGGCTCGTACGGGACCAGGTCGCCGGTGGCCAGGTCGAGACGGAAGACCCCGCTGTCGGGCACGGCGCGAAGGTAGCGCCTGACCTCGCCGCCCCGGGCGAGCTGGAACTCGCGCAGCCCGGGTCGGATGCCCTCGGCGTGGCCGCCGGGCTGGAGGCGGCCGTCCACGTAGACGATCACCTCGCGCTGCTCGTCCCAGAAGACCACCAGGGGCGCGACCGGCGTCAGCGTCGCCTCGACGCGCGTGACGCGGTAGTTCCTCACGTTGGCGTAGACGGTCTCGGGCAGGAAGCCGTCGCGCTCCAGCGTGACGGTGTGGATGCCGGGCAGCGCCGGCACCGTGGCGGGGGTGCGGCCCGTGGGCTCGCCGTCGATGGAGACGCGGGCGGCCGGGTAGCTCGTGACCTGCACGCTGCCCCCGGAGATCGCCGTGAGGATGACGTGCAGGAAGCTGGTGTCGCCGGCGCGCAGCTCGACCATGCGCACCTCGGGGAGGAAGCCTTCCTTGCGGAGCTCCACCTGGTAGCGGCCGGGGCGGAGCATCGCGACGTCGAGCTGGCCGGTGTGGCCTACCGCCACCCCGTCCACGAACACCTGCGCGTCGCCCGGCTCGCTGGACACGAACAGGCCGGCGTCGCCCTGTGGCAGCTCCAGCACGGCCGTGGTGAACTCGGCGACGACCGCGGCCAGCTCGGCGGCGGCGCGCGCCGCCGCCGACGGGTCGAGCGACGCGCTGATGACGTCGGTCGCCCGCTGCACCTGCGAGTCGACGACGATGAGGTTGACGGTGTACTCGGGGTTGCCGCCGTCGACGCGCGCCACCTCGCCGGACACGGCGTAGCGCGAGGCGTCGATCTCGGCGATCAGCATGGCGAGCTCGGGGTCGAGGCTGCCGGCGATGCCCGGGGTTATGCGCTCGCCGGTCCTCACCTCGAGGCCGGTGGCGGCCCCGACGGCGGAGCGGAACGCGGACATGAAGGAGCTCAGGACCGCCGCGTCGACGTCGCCGCGGGTGCCGAAGGTCGGCACCGAGACCTGTGCCTGGACGGTGGAGACGAGCAGGGCCGCCACCGCCAGCGCCGCGCGCAGCAGCCCGGCGTGGCGATTCTGCGCAGGCGGGCCCATCGCGGCCAGTATATCTACACGCCGGCCGGCCCTCTGACCGCCTCCCAGGGGGGTGCTGGTATCCTGCTGGAACGGATGCGTTACCTCGTCCTGAGCGACGTCCACGCGAACCTGCCGGCTCTCGACGCGGTGTTGCTGCACGCGAAGCAGCGCGGCTACGACGAGGTCATGTTCCTGGGCGACGCGGTGGGCTACTACACCGACGCCGAGGAGGCCGTGCAGCGCCTGGCCGAGCTCGCGCCGCGGGTGCGGATCATGGGGAACCACGACGCGGCGCTGCTGGCGATCGTGGACGGCGAGCGGAGCCGCGGCGACGCCAGCGTGGTGTTCGAGGTGCTGGAGCGGCACGCCGAGCAGCTCTCCCCCGCCAGCGTCGACTTCCTGAGGACGTTCAAGCCGCACCACGTCGACCACACCTGGGAGGCGGCGCACGGCGCGCTGTCGCGCCAGTGGGAGTACCTGGCGACGCTCTCCAGCGCGCAGGCGAACGTGCCCCTCATGAGCACGCGCCTCCTCTTCGTGGGCCACACGCACCACCCCCGCGTCTACGCCCAGGCCAAGCACGGGGCCCAGGAGCTGTGGCGCACGATCACGTTCCGGGAGGAGCGCGCCAGCTACCGCGTGCCGCCGCTGGCGCGCGTGATCGCGAACCCGGGGGCCGTCGGGCAGCCGCGCGACCAGGTGCCGCTGGCCGCCTACGCTCTCTTCGACGTGCCCAGCATGACGATCGACTTCCACAGGGTCGAGTTCGACGTGATGGCGGTCCAGTCGGCGGTCAGGGCGGCGGGCTACCCGGAGGTGCTGGCGGCGCGGCTGGCGGTCGGGCGGTGACGGCGGCCGGCGCCGACCTCGGCGCTTGGGGCCAGGAGGCGGTGCTGCGCCGCGTCGAGGAGGGGCTGAGGACCGGCGCGTCGCAACGCACCCTCCTCTTCTCGGGCCCCGATGGCGTGGGCCGTCGCCGGGCGGCCCGGTGGCTGTGCGCCTACCTGAACTGCCTCGCCGCGGAGGGCGCGCGCCCCTGCGGCGAGTGCGCCTCGTGCGCGGCCGTGGCCGCCGGGCGCTCGCTCGACTACAAGGAGGTCGCTCCGGCGGCCACGGCGAAGTCGGGGCGGGCGAAGCTGAGGGCCGAGATCGGCATCGACCAGCTGGTGCCGCGCGGCACGCCCGGGGCCGACCCCGACCCGCTGGGCCCGTGGCTGGCCGCGCGGCCCCACGGCCGCTTCCGCGTGGGCGTCATCGACGAGGCCCACGCGATGAACGTGCACGCCGCGAACTCGTTCCTGAAGACGCTGGAGGAGCCGCCGCCGCACGCCTACGTCGTCCTCGTCGCGCCGGGGCCGGAGGCGCTTCTGCCCACGGTGGCCTCGCGGGCGCTGAACCTGAGGTTCGGCGCCGTGCCCGCCGAGGCGCCCGACATGCCCGACCACCCCGGCGTGCGGCTCGGCCAGCCGGGCCTGGTGGAGCGCGCGCGGGAGAACCGCGCCGCCACCGACGAGGCGCGCGCGGCCGCCGAGGCGTTCCTCGCCAGCGTCGAGGGCGACATGCTGCACGCCCTCGAGGGGGCCGAGGACCTGGCCAAGGCCGTGGCGGCGGCCCACGACGCCGGCGCGGAGCCCGGGCCCACGGGCTGGCTGCGCGAGCTCCTCAGGCGGTTGCCGCCGCGGCGCTACGCCGCCGCCCTGGAGCTGCTCGACGACCACGAGGCCGCGCTGGCCGCCTACGCCAACGCCTCGCTGGCGAGCGCCACGCTGGCGCTGCGCCTACGGGCGCTCATGCAGGGTCGCGACGACGGGCCGCCGATGCGGAGCCTGGCCGGCTGAGGCGGCGGGCTCCGGCCGCCCCCTGACCGGTCGCGTCCGGACCCCCGCTCCCGTCAGCGCGGGCGCGTGACCTCGGCGGCCGGGAACTCGTGGACGGTGCCCTCCTCGGTCTTCAGCTCCAGGGTCCCCTGCAGCGGGTTCAGCTTCACGACGCGCCCGCAGGTGCCGCTGCCCTCGTGGCAGCCGCGGCTGCCCTTGCGGGGCATGCCCTTCAGCAGCTCGCGGTACATCTCGTGCTCGTACTGGAGGCAGCACATCAGCCGGCCGCACGGCCCCGAGATCTTCTCGGGGTTGAGCGGGAGCTGCTGGTCGCGGGCCATCCTGATGCTCACCGAGCTGAAGCTCTGCAGCCACGTGGAGCTGCACGAGCCGTCGCCGCACACGCCTAGCGTGCCGAGCATGCGCGCCTGGTCGCGCGGGCCCACGTTCACGAACTCGACGCGGGCCGACGTGCGCGGCGTGAGCTCCTGGGCGAGCACGCGCAACGGCGGCTGCGCCTCGCTGGAGTAGCTGACCACGAGCAGGCTCTCGTCGATCGTGAACTCGAGGGCGACGACCTTCAGGTCGGCGTTCACCTGGCGCGCCCTGGCCTTGAGGAGCCACTTCAGGTCCTCGGCCTTGGCCTTCAGCTCCTCGTAGCGTTCGACGTCGTCGGGCTGGGCCTCGCGCACGTAGTGGCCGGTGGCGCGCTCGACCTCGCGCACGTCCGTGCGCACCTTGGCGATCTCGAGCCCTCGCCGCGTCGACACGACGCACGTGGCGCCGATGGCGGGCGGCGTGGGCGGGGCTTCCACGTAGTGGATCTTGGGACCGTTGTCGAAACGGACCCCTATGCACTCGGGCATGCGGCGATAGTAACCGAGGCGCCTCGTCAGCCGACGGGCCCGAAGAGGCAGACGGCCGCCACGGGCGCGAAGCTGCGACGGTGGTGCGGGCACGGTCCCAGCGACCGCAGCGCCCGCAGGTGCTCCGGCACCCCGTAGCCGGCGTGCCGCGCGAAGCCGTAGCCGGGGAACTCGTCCTCGAGCCGCTCGAGCTCCAGGTCCCGCTCGTGCTTCGCCAGCACGCTGGCGGCGGCTACCTGGTAGCTGGTGGCGTCGGCGCGGGCCGCCGCGACCTCGGGGCGGCCGGTGCCCAGCGCGAGGTAGTCGGTGACGAGGCCGTCCACCTGCCCACCCAGGCGCTCGACCGCGCGGCGCGCCGCCAGCTTCGTGGCGCCCAGGACGTTCAGGGCGTCGACCTCGGCGGCCGTGGCGAACGCCACGGCGTAGGCCACGGCCTCGCGGCGCAGGCGCAGGGCCAGCCGCGCGCGGTCCTCGCGCGTGAGCGTCTTCGAGTCGCGGTACGGGTAGTCGCGTCCCGGCTGGAGCAGCACGGCGGCGGCGGCCACGGGCCCCGCCAGGGCTCCGCGCCCGGCCTCGTCGACGCCCGCCACCGCCACGGCGCCGCGCGCCCACAAGCGCCGCTCGAGCGCCCAGCCGGTCTCGTGCATGCTCAGGGGTTGCCCACCACCGCGCCCTCGACCGCGTCCTCGGGCACCAGGTCCGGCAGCGTGAAGTAGAACGTGCTGCCGCGGCCCACCTTCGACTCCACCCAGATCTTGCCGCCGTGCTTCTCCACGGCCAGCTTGCAGAAGGTCAGGCCCATGCCGGAGTCGTAGCGGTCGTGGACGGTGTGGCGCGACTGCTCGAAGGCGTTGAAGATGCGCTTCTGGTCGGCCTCGGGTATGCCCTCGCCGTCGTCGCGGACGCTGAGCACGAAGCTGTCGTCCTGGCGCCAGGCCCTGAAGTCGATGTAGCCGCCGCGGCGCGTGTGCTTGATGGCGTTCGCCATCAGGTTCGCCAGCACGCGCCTGAGGAGCTTCGGGTCGCCGTAGATCCGCTCGGCCTCCGGCCTGACGAGGAAGCCGAAGTTGCGGTCCTTGGGCCCGCCGACGACGTCGCCGAGCGCCTCCTTGGCCAGGGACGTGAGGCTGGGGATCACCGCGGGCGCGTACGGCATGTGCCCCTCCTTCATGCGCCTGACGTCGAGGATGTTCGCCGCCAGGTTCAGGAGGTGCTGTGACTCGCTGCGCGCCAGGGAGAGCATCTCCTCGACCCCGTGGCCGTCCCCGCCTCGCATCATCTCGATGCTGTGGTCCAGGAGGCCCATCACGCTCGAGATCGGGCTCTTGAGGTCGTGGACGAGCATGTGGATGAGGTCGTCCTTCATCCGCTCGCTCTCCTTGAGGGCCTGCTCGAACCGCCTGGCGCGGTCGAGGGCCTCGCGCATGTCGCGCTCGGCGCGGCGGCGGGTGAGCAGGCGCTCGAGGTGGGCCTTGACGACCGCGGGCTGGGTCGGCAGCGTCACGTAGGCGTCGGCGCCGGAGGTGACGACCCGCGCCTCGACCTCGGGGTCGAGGGGGCCGAGGTAGACGAGCGGCGCGTGCGCGAGGTGCGGGCGGTTGCGCAGGATGTAGACGATGTCGAGGCTCTCGGGCACGCGGGCGGCCAGCGAGTGCTCGATCACGACGGCCTCGGGCGGGGCCGCCGCCTGGGCGTCCGCGCCCCCCTGCGCCGCGGGCGCCCGCGTGACGTAGAGGAGCTTCTCGACCTCGTCGATCACACGGCCCTCGAGCCTCAGCTCCCCGAGGACCCGGTTGAGCGCTTCGCCCCGCTCCAGGCTCCCGGACGCGATGAGCACGTGTGCGGCTGAGGCGGCCATCTGGAGGCATAGTACCAACCACCCGCCTGGTAGCATCCCAGCGTGTCCGAGACGGTCCGGGCGGCCCTGGGCGCCTACCTGACCCAACCGTGGTGGCTGCTGGGCCTCGGCCTCGCGGCGGCCATCGTCCTGCGCGGGCCGCGCGACGTCGGGACCTTCCTGCGGGCCCTGGCCGTCGCCCTGGCCGCCGTCGCGCTGGCCGGCCCCGTCGTGCCCGGCGGGCGCCAGGGCCTGGCGGTGGTCGTGGACGTCTCCGACAGCGTGGGCGGCGCCGCCCTGCGCCGCGCCGCCGAGCTCGTCGCCGGGCTGCCGGCCCCCGACGCCGTCGTCCTCGCCGGCGCCGAGGCCGTGAACGCGGCCTCCCTGCCGGCCGAGGTGCCCGCCTTCGTCGCCACGGGCGGTACCGACCTGGCCCGCGCCCTGCAGGTCGCGACCGCCGGCGGCGCCGGCCGGGTACTGCTCGTCTCGGACGGCGTCGCGCCGCCGGGCGAGGTCCTGTCCTCCCTCCCCTCCGTGCCCGTCGACGTCGCCCACGTGCCGAGCCGCTCCGGCGCGGGCCTGTCCGAACTGATCCTGCCCAGCCAGGCCGCGCCCGGCCAGACCGTCGAGGCCGTCGCCGTCGTGCGCTCGGACGTGGCCACGACGGTGCGCCTCTCGGCCGTCGCCGGCGGCGCCGCCCTGCCGACGCTGGAGGTGCCCGTCGAGCCCGGCCGCACCGCCGTGCCGTTCACGTTCACGGCCGGGTCGGGCTCGGCGCGGGGGGTGACCGTGCACCGCGAGACCGCGGCGCCAATTTGCATTCCCATGACAATGCCGTCGCCCATATTTCCGCCTACGGGGAAGTTGTCGCACTTGTCCGCCCTGAGGGCAATGGGACACCAGCGCTCGATC